>NZ_JONL01000010.1 GCF_000711735.1 Maridesulfovibrio frigidus DSM 17176 | reverse complement strand
GGGGTTGGCTCGGGCTCAACAATAGGTTCAGTAATATCATCAACAGGATCAGGTTCGGGAGTTGGCTCGGGCTCAACAATAGGTTCAGAAATATCATCAACAGGCTCAGGTGCGGGAGCTATTTCTGGCTCATTTTGCACAGAATCAGTGGTATCAGATTCAATAGAGTCACTTACAGAAACATTTAAATCATCAACTTCAGAGCCACCCTCGCCTTGTTCATGGCTAGGTGAGACTAATCTTATATCCTCACCATCGGCAACTGGTGATATGTCTTCAAATTCTACCTCTTGAAATATCTCGCGATCTTCCTGTGCGGAGGCAAGGTCATCACTTACTCTCGGAGTATATCCTCTCTGATCACGAGTTTCAGCTTCTATATCGCTGGGTTGGGAGTCATCTACTGGTATTTCGGTAGCAAAAGCATCTTTTTCAATTCCGCTATCGGCCAAGACAGTTCCGGCCATATCAGACTGTTCAGGAATTACTCTTTCAACATCTTCAATGCCAGCTTGTTCTTCCGCCGAAAGATCACGATTTTCAGTTTCCTGCAAAACAGTAAGTTCGTCTAATTCCTGCTGTTCCTTATTGTTTTCTGTTTCATCTGCCATGGCTAACTCCTGAGTAAATTATGCCCACGATTCACTCTGAAAATCTATTTATATTATTTTAAAGATGACTCTTTTTAATAATATATTACATAGCATTATATTGCACCACAACTTTTATTTCTTAATTAACGACTTAAATGTTTTATTATATACAATTAACTCTCAATAATTGGTTGCATTGAGGAAAAAGAATTACCACAAGCATAGTAAACGCCTGTTTTAAAAATTATAGATGAAATAGAGAATGGGAGTTACTTTGGTATAGTTACCGATCTAGATGCCAAGCTTCATTCCAAATCAAAATTAGATAAATACCGTATCATTAAGGGTAGGCTTTTTGTATCCTATTTTGATCGGTTGGTGGGTGATGTTATTTACCACCACCGTTGCCATTTCCTCCACCATTGCCGCTCCCGCCTCCGCCGCCACCACCGTTGCCACTACTGCCACCGCTCCCGCCAGCGTTGCCACCAGCGCTATTTCCATTTCCACCACCACCGGCACCATTTCCATTCCCGTTACCCGGAGAATCGGCAGAACCGCTTTTCGCAGAAAAAGATGCACGGCTTAGTCCAAGGCTCTTGCTATTTCCATTCCCCTGTGCACCGGGAGTACTGGCTGTTCCTGTTTCTAGATTGCGGGAAGTAAGACTGTATGCCACATCAGTCGCCAGTTCATTTTTACTTCGCACAGTATTAACAGCACCATATCTATTAGTCTGTCCCAGACCAAGAACAGAAGGATGCACACCTAATTCGTGAACTATTTCACCCCATCCCATTCCCGCATCACGCATGTCGGCAATATCCGCTGAAGTAATTCCAGCAGCCGAGGCCGCTGCAGCATCAGCAGTTTCTTTTGCAGCAGTCAAAGCTTCTTCTGCTTCGGCTATGGCGTCGGTTTCACCGAGTTCTACTGCGCTGTCATAGGCAGCCTGCGCGGCGCTTAAGTCAGCTTCTACCTGAGACAAATCTTCGGCGCTTGCCCCTGCTGCGGCTGCAGCCAGCATGTCTGCTTTTTCAAGCTGTGAGGGGCTAGTGAACCTAGATTCGATGGTATCCGTTTCTACGGTTTCATCAGCAGCTTCCTGTGTTTCAGTAGTTTCCGTACTTATTGTTTCTACTGTTTCAATAGAATCCGTAATTTCAGTATCTTGAGCACGGACTGCTGTTGCAGACAATAGCAGGGAACTTAAGAAAGCGACCATAAAGTAATATTTTATAACTCTCATTTTCAATTCTCCTTAGAGGAAGATTATTTTACTTCTGTTATAAACAACACAGTTTCATCTATTAATTTTAAACCTTCGGAGGTCTCTACTTTATCAGGAGTATCAAACCAGCTTAGAAGGATGCGATTTGAATCTATATTGGCATGCACCGCCTGAATCTGGCGACGTATTTCAATGCTCCTCATATTAGCCAGTTTCTTATCTCCTTTCACAAAGGATATTACATTGATTTTGAGATCCTTATTATTATCCATGATCGCGGCAATTACGGATGTGGACCCCATGGATTTATAACTTATATCGGCTTTACCTTTTTTGAACTCAGGAGTTTTTAATGTCAGAACTCGCTGTCCCAGAAGGTAATTGCGATAGGAGAAATCCCCCAGTGCATTTAGACGAAGAACTGCACGCATCCCCCTGACTCCATCAGGATAATATTCCAGATATTTTTTCCATTCCTCTGTCAGCTCCTTGCGTTCGCCAAGCTGCCACTTCGCTTCAGCTCTGTTAAAAAGAGCTTCCGGGTTATATGGATCTTTTTTAATTACCTTATCATAACAGGATACAGCTTCGTTCCATTTGGATTGATCAAAATAACTGTGGCCAAGATAAAGTGTTGCTGAGATATGATCAGGTTCAATTTCAATGACCTTACTATAAGACTTGAATTCACTTTCAAAATCCGCCAGAGCCCAATGATTAATTCCTAACCAAAAGTTGTATTCCGCATTATCCGGCTCAAGCTGAACAGCCGTCTTAAATGTAGGAAGTGATTTTTGAGCTTTTCCGTCAGCCAAATAGCACCTGCCCAGGAAGTAAGCTGCATCGGCATCTTGAGAATCTTCCCCGAAAGATTTCTTCATTTCATCTATACAACTGTCATATTGTCTGTTTTTCAAATAGTAGGAGCCTGTCATATAGCTGGTACATGAACACAGCATAGTTACTAAGGTTAAGGCTGTTGCAACAATCTTGACTGATTTCATTTAACGTCTCCATTAATGATTTTGCTATAATGAGCACTCATTATAATATACGTTCAGATCTGCTTATAGGTCACATTAATTTGTTTATTTTCTATTTCTTTCAGTGAAACCCATTTTAACCATCAGGTCAGCTAGTGACCCTTCTTGCTTAAGAACTTCAATAACTGAAGTGCAAAAATAAGAATCGGAGACACCTTTTAACCTAACAACAACAGCGACTCTTGAAATATTTTTCCAGCTACCGTTCAGAGAGCCGCTATCAAGTCCGGCATTGACTATTTTTTCTATCAGTTGCGGATCAAAATCGATTCGGGCCAATTCTCCGGCCATAGAAAAAGCCGTGCCGAGAGTTTCCGGACCAAGAATCATTTCATATTTTTCGATGCAATATTTTATAAATTCAGTGGACAATCCTTCGTTAGCAGCAACGGTTCCGGTAATTACAAGAGGTTGTAATGCTGTTTCACCATTTGCCGAAACAACCGTACGAATAAACAAAAAGTTGCCATGCATGCGCTGCAAGGCAGCCAGTATTAGAGGGCCGCGAACTCGTTTACCCATCCCCTCATCCAGTTTTCCGAAAAATATGTCCGCAGGATATCCCCGTTCACAAACATCAATCATAACACCAAGTATAGACTCGGCTTCTTCTGCACTGATTCTTGAATCCAGAACAGCGGCAAGGAGCCTATTGACGGATTTCTCTCCATCGGTACAAACAGAAACGCGCTCAACTGCATCTTCAAGCCCGACCGCATGAGAAATGTGAGGAAAAGCAAAACAAAACAGCACTAGCAGCAAGCAAGCAAATGAGAGGTTGTTATATTTCATATTCGCCACTTCTCACAAACTTTATTGAATTAACACTTCCAAAATCATCTTTTCTCGAAAAATCAGCTTGTGGATCAGGAACAACTTCTACTCCATTGACAAGAAAAACATACTCATGATCACCGGGCGGCAAACTGGTTTCATATACCCAGATTCCTCTTCCATTATCATAACGCATACGGGAAGATTCGGTTGACCAGCCGTTAAAAGAGCCCATAACTGAAACATGCTTTATTGAGTCTGAATGTGATGCAAATTCAAAGCGCACGGGAACAGAATGATCTTCAACCATGTGTCCCGTATCCACTTTAGGAACTAAAAAGAAAACCATCACAAGCAAAGCCGTCCCCAAAGCCATTCTTAACGGTGTCAGCCGCAGATTGAAGGGGGAATTTAGCCAACAAATAACTATTTTCCACAACGGCTTATTAGCTTTATGCACCGAATCCATAACTGACCGGGAAAATGCGTATGGGACTTTCCTTACTTCCATTTTCTTTAGTTCAGCTGCAAGCTTCAAGTCTTCTGCATTCAACTTTTCGTTCTTATTAGTCATTTAGTTCCTCCAGTCTTTTCCTGAGCATCGCAAGCCCCCTGTGAATGCGCATCTTGGTTCCACTCAGGCTTAATCCTGTTAGTTCCGCCACTTCTTTGAGGGACAGATCCTCTCTGAATCGCAAGAGAAGAGGTTCGCTGTAGCCTAAAGGGAGAGTTTCGATGAGTGCATACAGTTTTCCTGCATCTCTCATTTTTTCCATTTCCGTAATTTCATTATTCATATCGGGGTAGTCGGCTATATTTTCCGGGATATAAAAAAGATCATCACTTTTTTTATTACTACGTAAACGGTCACGGGCGACATTCAGACTGAGAACATAGAGCCATGAAAAAAAACGCCCACCATGGAATTTATTCAGTTTTTTAAAAGCCTTTAGAAAAGCCTCTTGCGCAATATCCTCTGCTTCATTTTCATCGCGGAAGAGTCTAAACATCAGATTATAAATTGGAGATTGATATTTGAGCACAAGAATTTCAAAAACTTGAACGTCACCGTTCAAGACTTTTTTCACCACAGACATTTCACTCTCAATGCTCATGTATTATGACACTTCCTTTTAATTTAAGAAATATACTGTCTATATCTATAGACGCTAATGAAAAATGATTGGTCACATTATTTCTAAAAGTTAATTTTTCCTAATAATATTGGACACAATATCGGCCCAACATGCGAATATTAATTTTCGCAACAAATTAAATTTAAACAGACACACGAGCCCCCCCCAATTTCCACACAAAATAAAAATCCACCATCCCGTAATATTACACCACCATTTCAATATCCCCGTCTTCATATTTCTTCTAGACCACATATCAAAAGCCTCGCTTCCAATTGAAAGCGAGGCTTTGTTTTTTTGTGTTTCCAACGATTATCGTTTTGATGGATTTACAATTGTCAGGCTGTCTGTTCTTCGACGTGCTCGCCTTCTTTTTGAGTCGTCACATTATGAAGTAATCATTACTTTTTTTAATATGCGATCACTAGTTTTATATTGTTTTAGACCGTTGTCTTAGAAAAGGGCTCGCACCCCTTTCTGTTCAATCAAATCAGTCAACACCTGCTTGTATGTATCAACAGAACGCGCACCGCTAAGGGCAGTATTTTCATTAAAAAACATCGTCGGGACTGAATTTACGCCAAGACTTAGCCAGTGGCTTTCACGGGTTTGTAGTTTTTTGAGAGCGTCAGTATTGCTTAATCTCTGTAATGCGTCCTCAACATTGAGGCCAACTTCTTCAAGAATCTGAGCCAGTACATCCTGGTTGGATACATCTTTACGGTTACTGAAAAAGGCATCAAACAATTGTAGTTTCAGCTCGACCTGTTTGCCTTGATCCTTTGCGTATTCAAGAAGAATATGCGCATTACGCGTGTTCACAGTGCGCATTCCTTCAAAGAAATCAAAGGTGAATCCGACATCTGCTCCATGGCTGGTCATGTTCGCAAACGTCTGGATGCTGTCACTTTTTGTTGTGCCGTATTTATTATGCATATGTTCATGCAACTCTTCGCCGTCGGGAATCATATTAGGATTAATTTCAAACGGTTCCCACTCAATTACAATTCGGTCTTCAATTCCCATTTCTGAGATGGCGTTTGCCAATCGCTTATAACCAATGATGCACCAAGGACAAGTAACGTCCGAAACAATATTAATTTTAATTTTTTCAGCCATGAGATATTCCTTTTAAACAGTGATTAGATGTTCCTTGCTCTTGATGATTTCAGTCAAAGGCTCACCCCAAAACTTGATTTCGATTCCAAGATTTCGGATGGTTTCTTTAACTCCAAGATGATTTGCACAGGCCTCACAAGCACTGAATTCTACACCCGCTTCCTGAGCCTCGGCAATCAGTTTTTGAATATGAACATCCTCCGCAGCAAGTTTAGCAGTTGATCCCCATATGATAATACGAACTTCTTTCCACCAGTTCCTTTTCATAGCATAAGTAGAGTACATCATAAGCATAAGTTCAGCAGCAACGGGATCAGCATTAGTCCATAGTATATTCAATTTGTCATTGTTCATTTTGATTCCTATCTAAAGTTGAAATCTATTATTTATTGAGCGAAACAAGAACCTTCAATACGTCAGCCGGGTCGGCACGCTGTGTGTAATCCACAGATGCAAAAGCGCAAACAATGGAACCGTCGGTATTAATTACAAATGTTGCTGGCAGCGGCACATCGAACTGCCCTTCTCCATTATGTTTTTCAAGTTCAATTCCGAAGCTTGCGTAGATAGGGCGTAGTTCTTCGGAGATGGTGAAGACAATGCCGATATCTTTTCCGTACTGAGAGTTCACGTCAGTAAGCACTTCAAAGCCTAGTTCGTTCTTCTCCATGGTGGACATGGATTCGTCTGGAAGTTCTGGCGTAATTGCAATGAGTGTTGCCCCGGTAGCTTTAATCTGCGAAAGAATTTGCTGATATGCACGTAGCTCGAGGTTACAGTAAGGGCACCATCCGCCACGGTAGAAGGTTATCACCACTGGGCCGTTTTCCCTAAGTGTAGCAAGACTTCTACTTTCTCCATTCTGGTTGGGCAGTACGAAATTCTTGAGATTTTCACCTTCTTTTGGCGCACCTTCTACAAGACCGAATTTGGCTAGTTTATCCATATCTGCAAAAATAATTTCTTTTGCTTCTTCTGGAATCATGCTCAGGGCTTGGGCCTTCAGTTCTGCCAATTCATTAGTAAGGGACATAATATTCTCCTGTTTAATTGTTTTTATTTGAATGATCGCTAAAGTGATAAGTAAAAAATATATTGATAATTCAGCCATGATCACGTTTTCTGCAAAGCTCTAGTATTCTTTTTAGTCCGTTTTAATAGGTTCTTATTTCTTTTTCGTATTTCTAAATTGCTAGTGATTATATTTAATTGGGCATCTACAAGCACCCCATTTTGAACATGCATTCAAAATAGATAGCGGACCAATAATTGTCAACAACATTTTGAATGTTAATTCAAAATGATTTAAACACTTGTATTAACGAGATATAAATTGTTTACAATCCACCAACTTAATCTCTTATGGTTTTAAGTAATGTGCTTTCAAGCAGATCCAATTCGGGCAGAAGTTAAACCAATTGCGCTGTTGTTTCTCTTGAACTTGCTCTCCATTGTGAATTACAATGAAAATAAAGTAATTCCGGCAACAATAAAAAAGTATAGCCTTCTATCAAGCAACTGAAGGCCACACGGTATCTATAAGTTAATCCTTACACTTTTATTCATAATTTAGCGCTCCTGATAAATTTAGCTCAGCACAAAAGCACAGGTAAAAAGGACGTAGCACCACTCTCTCTTGAATTATCCTTAAAAAAAATAAGGCAAAACACTAGTCAAATCAATTTTGAATGGTTACTCAAGGTGAGAGGGAATAACTAATCTCACAAATAATTTCACTAAAAGACGAGGAAAGATATGGCAAGAGCACAATTTGACAGAGCTGAAGTCATAGATAAGTCAATGCATCTTTTTTGGGAAAAAGGTTTTAATGCCGCTTCCATGCAGCAGGTGGTCAAGGCTACCGGTCTCAAGCCCGGTTCAATCTACCTCTCTTTTGGAAACAAGGAAGCCTTGTACAAAGAGTCTTTGGAAAACTACGCTCGGATGGGACTAAGCAGCATACGTGCAACGATGGATAACGCCAGAAGTGTAGGCGAAGGAATATGTACACGTCTTGAAAACCTTATTCAGGAATCTGCGAATGGGGATTACTGTAGCTGTTTTTTGGTCAAAACGCAGCTCGAATTCGGGTCTAAGCAAAATGATCTTTATGATTTTGCTCTTGCCAAACTGAATGAGGTGGAAGCCCTTTACCGCAGCTACCTTGAAAAAGAATATAGTGAAGCAGTTGCCAGAAGGCGGGCAGCCAGTATTATGCTGCACCATTTCGGAATCAGGGTTTACGGCTACCGCAGAGATTCTATTGAAACCATGCGGCAAGGAGTGCGTGAAGGATTGTCTTGGCTGCCTTGGCCGGGTTAAAAATTTAAAATGTTCAGTTTTTATAAAGCGTTCAATACATATAAAAGAAATATATCGAAATCTTAACCAGTCAGCACATCGCTCATTTATAATACTTAAATCTTAACGATAATTATCATATATTTTTTTGATAGTACCATCTTTTAAAAGCTTATGAATAGCTTCATTATACTTGGGAATTGCTTCTTTCTTACTTGGATGAAAACGAATCATCATATCCACCACATTACACGGTTTACTGATAATCAGCTGATCTTTAAGATGCTCAGTTTTAATTTTATACAAGGCAAAATCTTTATTCATGATAGACTGCTGCAAACGCCCGGCAAGTAACATCTGAATGAGTTTATTTTCGTTTTTAAGTTGATGAGCATTTATGCGACCATCAGCAAAATACGGCCCGTATACTGGATATGTATAGCCCGTAACAGTTCCCACTGTCTTGCCTAATAGATCTTCCGGTAAACTGACCGGTAAGTAATGCTTCACATCGTATAAAATAATCTGTTCAGATACGGCAAAAGGAGTAGTGTAAACACCTTGAACAGATGAAGACTTCCTCCAAGCAGGATTAGACATAGGTTCTATGTCAATTTTACCTGTATCAAATTGATAAAGAGCGCGTTTGTAGGGAAGACTGATAAATTCAAATGTGTCTCCAGTTTCTTTCGCAAGAGCATCAAAAATATCTCGAACAATACCCTTCTGAGAGCTACCATCTCCGAAATAGTAGGGAGGGAAAGATTCGGTATAGCGCATTACACGGTAAGACTTTGCAGCACTGCTATTCGCAAAAGACGGAGCTAAAATTAAAATAGCTGTAACAAGCCATATTGCAATGTATTTCATATTTTATGCCTCGAAAAGATCATCAGAGTTAAATCAATAACGAGAAATTTCTAATAGAGTTCAACAACACCAATTCTGCAGATTTATGAGCTCAAACATTCTATGTATTATATATTAATTTTAATATTTATAACATCCAATATAATAAAACAACCATTTACTATCTTTTTATGGAAGAAAAAAACCTAAATAAATCAACACTAGCTTACTCCTTCAGAGACAAAGCTATTTCATTTAAACGCTGTGAAAGATTCTTCCGCTTTTCTGAAGACATAAGCAGAGCGTCACCAATGAGTTTATCAATGGTAGCTCCGTATTCAAAGTTTTTTCCCAAGCCCCCGCAAGGAAAGGTGCATTATTTGTCAGTAACAAAACAGAATAAAAAACTTTAAGGAATAGTAGAAATACATAGAATGCTTGCAGCAAGCAGAGAAAAACAAAGTGGTGATTTTAGAATTATTTAAGGCAATACTCGATATTGCCCTTTATAAATAAACGGTCTATAAATCATATCCGCTAAATATCTAAAGCTATTCCATTATTTAGCTTTAGTCTTCATAAAAAGTTAAGAACTTAAGTATCCTAATTTTTTGTAAACCGTTTCAACTTCTATTTCAAATTAAATTGGAGTTTGCCATGTCTAATTTTGAATCTCAGCCTTTAAAATATATTCCAAAAGGATTTCAGACTATTGTGCTGAATATCGGCATTAAAGATGAGACAAAGGATTTTGTTTGTATCCATTCGGAGGTTAGATGCTGTGCCTCTGGTGTCTTCACACAAAGCAGATTTGCTGGCCCTAGCGTAAATTTAAGTAGAGAAAATGTTAAAAATGGTCATGCTCAAGCCATCGTTGCAATTTCAAAAAATGCAAATGTTGCCAATGGGGAGCAAGGAAAATTAAATGCGCAAACAATTCTAAATGAAGTTTCAAAGGCCTTATCCTTGAGCAATGAAGATATTCTTATCGGCTCTACAGGAGTCATAGGACGTCCTTACCCAATGGATAAAATATTGAGTCCTATACAAGAACTTAACAATATCCCCCCTCTTTGCGATTTCCCCGATGCTGCAAAAGGAATAATGACGACAGACACATTCGCTAAATACGCGTCAACACAAATTGGTGATGCTGTTGTGGTTGGCATAGCTAAGGGAGTCGGCATGATTGAGCCAAACATGGCGACACTTTTAACTTTCTTTTTTACGGATGCAGACATTGATAAAAAAAATCTGGATTTAATCTTTCGAAACGTAATGGATAAAACATTTAATTGCGTCAGCATTGATACCGACACTTCTACGAGCGATACAGCAACCATACTTGCAAATGGTTTGGCTGGACCTGTAGACTTGACATCTTTCGAAGCCGCTTTACTTAAAATTTCTAAACATTTAGTCAAACAGATTGCACGGGATGGCGAAGGTGCAACAAAATTAATAGAAGTCCATGTTGATCAGGCACGAGACTACCGCCAAGCTAAAAAAGTAGCCAAAATGATAGTCAATTCTCCTTTAGTAAAAACTGCTGTTCATGGAGCCGATCCGAATTGGGGCCGTATAGCGATGGCAATAGGTAAATGTGAAGACGAGATCGATATCAATCCCCAAAAAACAATTATTCGCTTTGGAGCAGTTGAAGTTTATCCAAAAAAATTATCAGATATAGATTTAGCTCAACTTGAAAAAAGTCTCATGACTGAAGAAGTCCAAATAAATGTGAGTCTGCAAACCGGCACTTCAGAAGCAACCGTGTGGGGATGTGATCTTTCTGCGGAATATGTTCGAATCAACGGAGAATATACAACATAGCTGAAGACTATTTTGACCGTTGACTTGAAGACATTCGAAGAATTCCGAAACTTGAAAGAAAGTTAAGCCACCTTTTTCCTTGATATATCCAAGTCCAAACATTCCGTCTGACCCCATGCCTGCGAAAACAACGCCGTCTGCATTCACCTGCCGGTCTTCAACTAGTGAATGGAAAATATATGGGAAAAGAGTAAACTAACCATACGACCTTTTGGCGACGGTTCCAAATGTTAAACAATAACAAAGGTAATACCACAACCGACAGGTTCATTCCTTAAAAGCTTAGTTTCAAGCCTTTTGTTTTATGGGAAACCGAAGGCAAAAGGTTGTCCCCTTATTTTCTATGGAGTTGAACGTAATTGTGCCACCGTGTTTTTTCACGATAGTGTGCGTTATGGAAAGCCCCTGCCCCGTACCTTTTCCCACCTCCTTTGTGGTGAAAAATGGGTCAAAAATTTTATTTTCATCTTCTAACGAGATACCCTTACCCGTGTCGCTGATGCATATTTTCAGGGAATCCCTATCCGTAGCTACAGATATAGAAATGGTTCCCTTTCCTCCATTCTTCTTGGCCATGGCAGAGTTGGCATGCGCAGCGTTGACCAGCACATTGAGAATAGCCTGATTAAAATCTCCGGGTACGCATTCGATCATGGGAATGTCTTTTGGAAAGTCAGTTACCACCGTGGAGTCATATTTCCATTCATTACTAGCGATTGTAATGGTGTTTTCAATTGCATCCTTGACGTCTACCAGTGTTATTGCTTCCATTCCTGGATGAGAAAACTTTTTCATGGCTTGAACAATGTGTGATATACGATCAACACCTTCCTGAGAATCGGAGATTGCCTGAGGTATTTCCTCTAGCATGTAGTCATATTGCGAAGACTCTATTGCCTTCTCTATGTCAGGCAGAAGGGAAGTTGCGTTTTGATTATTCTTGACAGATTCATAGAGTTCTTTCTGCTTTTCAAGCAATTGGACAATACTGCCAAAAGAGTCTTTTAGAAACTTCATATTTCCTGAGACGTACATAATGGGAGTGTTTATTTCATGAGCCACACCAGCTGCCAGAAGGCCTATGGATTCGAGCTTATGAGCGTATGCAAGCTGTCTTTCAAGCTCCTTTCGTTCTGTTATATCCCTGATCAATCCCATAAAACCTGTAACACTTCCGTTTGCGTCACGAACAGCAAAGATAGCGGTATCTCCCGAGAACACCTCTCCTGATTTTTTTCGAAAACGCATGGTAAAAACGATGCTCTTTCCCGATTTTCCATCTCGCCTTATAAAATCGCCCATTCGTTCAAATTCGGATTCGTTTTCATAAACTACCAAGGTTTTTTGACCCTTGATATCATCTAAACTGTAGCCAAATAAATCACTGAAAGCCGGGTTCATATCGACGACAAGGCGATCCATGTCGGCAATAATTATTGCATCCCGGATTGATCCATATAATAGCTGATACTTCTCCCGAGCTTGCTCCTCCTGCTCTATTCTGGCTCTTTGTTCACTTATATCCTGAAAAGCGCCTCCGATCTTGACGATACGACTATTTGTATAAACAGGTTCACCCAGAGCTCTGACCCACAACTTACGGCCTTTGGCAGTCACAATTTCTAGTTCGAGGTCAAATGGTTCACCTTCTTCAATACAACGTTTGACGGCCTCGGCTATGATTGATTGATGTTGCGGCTTATAGAAATCAAGCGCATTATCCAAATTGGGTATAAAATCTCGCTCGACTTCATGGATACGATACGTTTCATATGTCCAATACAGTTTCATGGTGTCCAGCTCCAATTCCCAGCCGCCCACCTTTGAAAGATGCTGGGTCAAGGCTAGAATAGCTTCACTCCTTTGTATTCTTTGCTTAACTTTTATTCGCTCAGTAACATCGTTGAAAATAGCAACCAGCTCGCCGTTTGGCTGTCTATAAACGTTATTCTCGTAAAACCGTTCACCATTGGATCCGATATACCGGATATGCGGCAACACTTCATTTTCACCCGTTTTCCACACGCGGTAAAATACATCCATAAGATCTGTTTCGAGGATGCTGGGAAATACCTCGGAGACCAGTTTGCCGCGTACATCTTCAAAAGTTACATTTGCTAATGCTTCTGCGGTTGGATTCATATCTTTGATAATAAAATCAGAGCCTTGATTAAATGATTCATATACGACAAGTCCCGATGGCATATATTCAAACAACGAACGAAAGTACTTGCGGCTTTCATCCGCCTCAATGCTTCGTTTTTTTAGGAGCTGCTCGCTTTCTTCAAGAGCCTTTCGGTTGAAATAGAGGTTTACAAAAAGCCGTACTTTACTGATTAGAATATTAATATTTACAGGCTTGAATATATAATCTGCAGCTCCAAGCTTGTATCCTTCAGCAATACTATCCGAATCCTTATAAACAGCAGTGACAAATAAAACGGGGATCTTGCGCAGAATCTCGCTCTCGCGCATACGCCTAAGAACCTCTAGCCCATCAATGCCGGGTAAGAGCATATCGAGGATGGCTAAAGCATATTCGTGCTCCTCAAAAAGTTGTAGAGCTTCCTCTCCAGTGGTGGCGCATATTGCAACAAGATTGCTCTCCATTTCCAACATCGCTTTCAACAGATGCAAATTTGTTGGGTCATCATCCAGAATAAGTATGTATGCTTTGTCGTGGTTCATATCCTCCCCCGGAGATGATATTATGTGCCAATTGTAAGTGCATTAAGGTAGATGCTTATTGCTTTCTATACAAAACCCGCTTCAACCCATCTTTTAAGCTGTGAATACTAACAGGCTTGGCAATATAATCATTCATGCCACTATCAATAAATTTCTCCCTATCGCCACTCATTGCATATGCTGTCATCGCTATAATAGGAATATTCTTTGTTTCGTCACCGGCTTCCCCGCATCTGATTGCTTGTGTTGCTTCAATACCGTCCATGATTGGCATTTGGACATCCATGAACACAATATCAAAAGAGTCATCTTTCAGCGCATCTATAACCGCTGCTCCATTTGTGACCGGTTTAACAATGCAACCGAGATTTTCCAAAAGCCTTGCGCCTGCCAAACTGCTGACTCTATCATCTTCCGCCAAGAGAACTCGCACACTTGAACAATCAAAGTTTTCAATTTCTGCCAAGGCCGAAGAGCGTGAGGCTTGGCTTTCAGCCACTATGAACGGTATGCTTAGATAGAAAGAAGCTCCTTTGCCCAATTCACTCTCCACTGAAATACCGCCGTCCATCATTCCTATCAGCCGCTTACAGATAGACAACCCAAGTCCCGCTCCATGCTGGCCACGTCTAAAGTCCTCTGAACCTTGGGTAAAAGGTTCAAACAAGATCTCAGCAACTTCTTCTGATATGCCCATGCCCGTATCCACAACTGAAAACAGAATTCGGGCATACTCCTGTCGCGGAGAAGCCAAAAGACTAGCCTCTACTGTAACACTTCCCGAGTGGGTAAATTTCAAAGCATTGCCGATCAGGTTAGTAAATATTTGCTGTAAGCGGACCTTATCGCCCATAACCCAGGGAGGGACATCTGAATCAAAATGCAGGCGAAGTTCCACATTGGCTTGATTGGCGTTGGGCAAAAACAACTGCATAACTTCCCGGACAGCTTTCTCAAGTTGAAAGGGGGCGGATTGAATCTGAGTTTTTCCGGCTTCAACCCTCGACAAGTCAAGAATATCTGAAAGCAGCCGGGTCAAACGTTTGGATGATTCAATTCCAATGGCGGCATATTTTTGTTGGGTTTCGTTAAGTGTGGTCATTTGCAAGAGTTGAAGCATACCCATAATGCCATTAATCGGAGTACGTATTTCATGGCTCATGTTAGCCAGAAACTCCGACTTGGCGTGATTCGCAGCCTCGGCCATTTCCTTCGCGTTCTTCAAGGAATCCACCAACGCTCTATATTCCGTCAAATCAGTCACACAAATGAGAAATTCCTTATCCAAAGGCATAAGTGTGAACTCAGCATCCCTGAACTCTCCATCCTTACGCCGCATGCGCCATTCCTGCGGAGTAATTTCCTGATTTGTTTCTGAGGCCTCTTTCACAACGCTCATCCATGATTGTATTACTTTGGCCCTATATTCGAGGTCTGGGTAAGCCGCTTCCCACCACTCTTGGGCGGTACGAACATCATCAAGCGTATATCCGAAAGTTTTAGTAAAAGAATCATTGTAAAATAATACTTCGGTATAAGCGGAATTCAAAATAGCCATTGGGTGTGGAGTCTTGGTCACAACCTTGCGCAAATAGGCTTCACTCTTAGCCAAATCAGATTGTGACCGTTTGAGTTCTGTAATGTCCTGAATTACTCCGTACACTCGTAAGGGATTTCCTTTGTTGTCTCGTTCAATCTTTGCTTTCGAAATAATCTGCTTACGAGCTGAACCGTCAGCTGGTTGAATATCAAATTCAAGACTGTATGGCTTATCTTTATCAATTAAATCAACAAGGGCCTGATGAACTCGTTCTTTTTCAGGAATACACGCCTCTATATCATCAACGGGAAGCAGGTTTGAAGTAGGATGTTCGATCCCGTATATATCAAAACCTTCATCTGAACCCCATATTTCTCCCGTCTGAAGGTCGAATTCCCAACTACCGACCTTGGCCAAACGATGAGCTTCTTGAAGACGCACCTCACTCCTTCTAAGAGATTCATCCACTTGTTTTTGTTTAGTAATATCCGAAAAGATACAATGCGTACACGCAAACGCCCCATTCTCATCAAGTTGCACTCTTCCGGTAAAGGAGACATCCCTTTCCTTTCCATCTTTATGCATCATTTTGAAATCAACACCATTGATGAGGCATGCATCCTTAAACATTGGAAAGTTTCTATCAAAATCTTCTTTAGAGCTATCTATGAGAAAGTCTCCAAACCAATTCCCGACGACTTCGTCCTTGGTGTACCCCAAAGTCTGCAACCATTTCTTGTTTACATCTAGAAAGTAACCGTGTTCGTTTAGAGACTGGTATGGAAGCGGTGCGTTTTCGAACATCAAGCGGAATCGTTTTTCACTGCTTTTAAGCTCAGCATTAGCCTGCTTGAGATCAGTTATATCCACGTGGGTTCCAATCATTCTCACTGCCTTTCCTTCAGCATTGAAAATGGCTTTAGCCCGACTTAGAATGTCTACCCAATGACCTTCTTTATGCTGCATCTTGAATTCAATTTCAAAACGCTCACGAACCTTATTGATCATTTCCTGTTGCATTTTCCAGCATAGCTCAACATCCTCGGGCTTAGTTAGGTTTTCCCATATGCTAACATCATTGGACAGTTCATCGTCATCATAGCCCAACATTTTTTTCCAACCCGGTGAATAGTAAATTTCGTTGGTTACAAGGTTCCAATCATACAAACCATCCTGAGCAGCAGCCATTGCTAGATCAAAGCGTTGTTCACTTTCTTTTATTGTATTTATTTTTAATTTTATTAATCGACGAAGTGAGTGAATCCACAACAATGCAAGCACTAGTACCAAAGAGATAAGAGCTAAACCAACAAGGATAATCCGCTCAAATCGCTCTTTTTCTGCCAACTTACGTTTTTCTGGTGCGTATATAAACTTAAGAGAATCAAATTTATTTTTAACAAGGCCAGTTTTTTTCAAGTATTGATGTATCTTACTCCACCGATCAGAATTTATATGCCCCAAGTCAACGACGGGATACAAAGTGAGATCATAGACCCCTTTTGCTTGAAAAGTATTAAATTTCTTTAAATCATTAACCGGGGCGATCCGAGGCAACTCCGCTACTATTCTATCTGCTATCTCCTGCGGATGATTAAGGGCATATTTCCATCCCCTAATACTTGCGCGCATAAACGCCTCAACCATATCAGGGTCACTCTCGATCACGTTCTCAGTCGTGAATAATGAATCTCCATAGAAATCGATACCATACTGAGAAGGATTAATGATGCGGGGGGTGATTCCAGCTTCCGAAAGTTCGTAAGGAAAAGAAATACTATAGCCCGGAACAATGTCCACTTTCCCATTGAGAAGATTTGATATTCCAGGAGTATGCTTGTGAGGAATGACTGCTTCCGGATCAATCCCTTCGGATCTTAGCATGGCTTGCAGCTCTACATCGATAAGATCGTTGACCCTTCTCGCGACCTTAAGCCGAGCGAAATCAGCCAGAGAGTTGATAGGAGTTTCGGCCAAAGCGTAGAAAGCTGCCGGGCTCTGCTGAAAAATTGATAACACGAGAACCAAAGGGATTCCCTTATCTCGTGCGATAAGAACATCAGCGGCACCAATGCCGAACTGAGCACGCCCTTTATCTACTTCTGTAATAGCCGAGAGAATCTCATTCTGTGGGGTGATAGCCGACCTAATTTCTACATCTAAGCCTTCCTGACTATAATACCCCATCCATTTGGCGGCAAGATACCCGGCAAACTGGTATTGATAGTCCCAGCGGAGTTGCAAAGTAACTTTTTTTTCCGCCCATGCGCTGGAACTACTTAAAATTAAGAACGAAAAAATTAGGAAACCTAATTTGCTTATATAGTTCATATTTACACTAATTCCCCCATGGCCAGACGTCCTTTAAAACATTGAAACGACCAAGCCACTGAACGATATATAAATTGTATTTCTAAAATTTATATAACATTAAAATTTATTCTTGGGGGATTTTTTAATGGGCCCCAAAGCACCCATCCCCCTTGAAGTCATAATGTATTACAATATATGCTCGCTATATATCTTCTCGTAAACTTCTAAACACCTGACTACTGCAGAGGTCTTCATTAATATATCCATGCTCGAGAGCAAATATAACTGTATAACTACAGCCTTTGCATTGACACGATTCAAACAGCTATATAAATGTTATCTCTTTCACGTTTAGCAACACAACTTGGAGAAAACTAAAATATGGGGAGTAAGAGACAGGAATCCTTAGGAAAAGAGATAGCCCATTACTTCAGCAGCATGCTCCTAAAACAAATAATTGGCCTCCTTGTGGCCGTGCTCCGCCCCAAATTTCTCACTCCAGAACAATTCGGCCTATTCAGCCTTCTCAAGATCATTCCTAACTATGCTTCTTACGTCCATCTTGGATCTAGCACCTCTGCCCGCTACTCAATACCGCAAATGATAGCTGAAGGTAGAAAACGCGAAATTGCAGCAGTTGAAGGCTCCATTTTCTTCGGTAACCTCGGTGCGAATATACTTTTCATCCTATTTTTCATTGGTATATCTTGGCCTGAGGCCGTCTCCCCCGAAGAACGAACTGGGATTCTTGCCATCGGGATGGTTATCTTAATCACATGGCATAATGATTTTTGCGTTACCCTTCTCAAGGCGCGGCAAAGATTTGATCTTGTAGGGCGCACCAACTATCTTGCGGCAACGGCCACATTTGCGACCCTACCTCTTGTATATTTCTTTGAAATTTACGGATTATTTGTATCCATGATCACCAGCGTACTCTTTGTAGCAGCCTTCTTGAGAGCTCCAACCCTTGTAAGTCCAGGTTTTAAATTCAATTGGAACACATACGTAGACCTAATACGCAAAGGGTTCCCCATCATGGCTCTAGGTGTCGTGCTTATGTTCATTCGCACAACAGACCGCTTAATTATTTCTGGATTTATGGGTAACGAACAATTAGGATACTATGGTGTGGGCGCCATGATTTTCAACCTTCTCATGCAACTGCCTACAGTCAGCCGAGAAGTTATTGAACCGAGACTAATGCAGTCGCTATCTTCAAAGACAGCAAGTGAAAACCTTCAAGAATTTCTCATCAGACCACTGATCAATACCGCATACTTGATGCCCTTTCTTGTAGGCGGAGCATTCTTTGGCTCCCCCATAGTGATTAGTTGGTTACTACCAAAATACGCGGCTGGCATTCCGGCAACCCAGATATTAATGACTGGCTCTTTTTTTCTTGGGCTTTGCTATATAACACGAGGCATCATTGTCGCACAGAACTGGCAGTTGGCAGCTCTGCGCCCTGCGGGCATAGTGCTGGTGGTAAATGTACTCCTTTGCGCAACAGCAGCTTACGCCGGCTTTGGGATCGAAGGAGTGGCAATCTCTTCCACAATTTCACTTGCTCTACTATTCAGCTTGTTACTCCGCTTTATTCAACAGCAAGCCGGATATAAAGCAGCAAACTGGACACGTTTGATTTTTCTTTTGGCACTCCCGGCCACCCTCATGTATCTGCTTTTAGTAAGTTATCGTATGCTGGCAGGATCACAGTGGTCATCCCTTAGTGCAAATGCACTCGGGTTAGTCGTATATATGCCAATTGTGGCACTTGTTACCTTACTAGCAATTAGCCGATTCCCCGAACTTGAAGGGCTTCGTTTCTGGAAAAAACATAGTGAGAGCTGAACCAATGACAAAAACAGCAGTAGATTTCAAAATATATGATTTGCTCCGAATACAAGGTAGCAATCTGCCAAAACACTTAGTTACAGCATTAGTAAACGATTACGGACATTTCATGGAGACTGATGATACTCCCGCGACTAACTTACATCTAAAACCAATCTCACAATTAGAACTTCCTCCCCATCTCTTTCAAAAAAGAAAAAATTTGATGGAACAGCACTATATTTTGGAATACAAGGACAAACTATACGCAGTACTCCTTCATCGAAATAAACCAGACTGCCTACTGACTCTGCAGGAACCTTACACCCTATATTTCACAAATCGTAAAAAATGCGCAAGCGCAGTGCTTGATATGCTCTTTACAGGAGTCGATATAATTCTGCGCGACACTTCAAACGCCCTTCTCTGCAAAGGAGCTGTCGTTGTACAGGACGGCAAGGCTGTTGTGCTGACAGGAATAAGCGGAGCCGGAAAAACCAGCATATTGATGAATCTCCTGCACGACGGATGGAGTTACCTGAGCGATAATACATTTATCCTACATAAGAACCGAGCTATGTGTTTTCGCAGGCATCTTGTTATGCACCACTATCATTTAAAAAAATTCAGTGATGTTTACAAAGAAACCAAGCCGGAAAAACCAATAAAGAAATTATTCCGCCAAACTCTGTACAGATTACTGCCACATATGCCTAAGATTCTTCAGTCCAGTCAAAAAATAAACAGGCTGGCAAATCCGTACATACGAGTCACTCCAGAAGACTTTCGTTCTGAAATTGATGCGGTAAATATAGCCCCTATTTCGCACTGGATTTGTCTAACTCCGGCCGACAAGTATTATTCCTCAGTTCTGTTGCGGAAACAGCTTATAGATCAATTACAGTCGGTATTGGACTTAACGCACAAAGTTTACCACAATTTTCGAAGGTTCAGCGTACTATACAATAAGTACTCACTTAATCAGGAGCATAAAATACTAGATGATAATATCGACTCTGGAACATTTTATATGATCTCCTTGTCGGGGACACAGGATTTTAACTCGCAGTATCTCCAGCTAAAGAATGAAATTAGTATTACTAAATCTATTTCTAAAACTAAAAGCAACTGAACTTATCCTTCGACAACTCCGAACACAGCTATGAGAATTAAAGTATTGAATACAGCAAGCTTAATTATACCGACATACAATCGACCCTATGACCTTGAAAATTGTCTACGCTCCATTCTCAGCCAGACCCAACGACCTGAAGAGCTTATCGTGGTGGACGATGGAAACCTTGAATCGGTCCCGCTTTGGGATGAGCTCGAGCATGCCGGAATCAGCTGCCACTATGTACGCAAAGACAAACCCGGGCTGACAGAGTCGCGGAATCTCGGAGTATCGCTTGCCACACAAGATATTCTTTTTTTTCTGGATGATGATGTTATTCTGGAAAACGAATATCTTGCTGAAATAATGAAAGCTTATAGTAATGACCCGGATAATAATGTTGGCGGGGTCGGCGGAGCTATTACCAACAAACCCCAATTAACCTTCATCCGTAAAGCAAGACGTATGTGGAATATTCCTTTCTTAGTCTGCGGTTTCAATGAAGGAAAAGTTCTGCCCTCAGGGTTTGGTACTGACTTTGGAACCACTCCCTACCCTCTGATGAAAACAACCGAAGTGGACTTTTTAGATGGAGGGGTAAGTTCTTATCGGCGGGAAATTTTTAACGAATTTGTTTTTACAGATGCCTATAGAAAATTTGGCTTCGGAGAAGACAAAGATTTTAGCTATAGAGTTTCGCGCAAGTATCGCCTATTATTTACCCCAAAAGCGAGACTCGTTCATCTAGAATCTTCGACTATGCGTCCGGATAAGCGCACATGGGGACGAAAATTCATAATTGGAAGGTGGCTTTTCTTCCGTGATTTTCTCCAGAAAAATTCATGGAGCAAGATGTTTTTTGCATGGGCAGTTTTCGGTTATCTGCTAGACAGAACAGTAATTGCCAGCCTCAAGCTATCCAAAGAGGAGTGGCGTAGGGTTCTAGGAATCCTTGATGCAATCAATCTTCTTTTACGCGGAAAAATTGAACCATAAATGTTCCCTCTACCTATGCTTAAACTTAGATCATACGGAGCTTTCATGACCAAAAAAGTTGTTTTCCCTATTATTATATTGACCCTGCAGTTAATGCTATTTGTCTCTGCTGCAACTGCGAAGAAAGCAAGCGGAGAGGTTCGCCCCTACGCAGATGACAGCCCTTGGAACATGCCCATCGGACCGAATCCTTCCTATGATGCATACAGCAGTGGATATACAGATGCCATGAACGGAGTGTTCGGATCTGACGCAACCCGTTACACCATGCCTGTCTATATTGTGAACAGCAAAACTCCCATGTCCAAAGTCGTGTATTCTGGCAAATTTTCTGAAGTAACCCGCAAAGGCAGAAGAGTAAAAGTTCATAAAGCCGGCATCATTTCCGCACCAATTCCGGCTGATGCAAAACCTGCAGCAGGCCGAGATGGACAAATCATTGTCTGGAACCCTGATACAGGAGAAGAATGGGGATTCTGGCGCATTGAAAAATCAGGTAACAGCTGGATATGTACCAATTTATACAAGTACAATACCAAATGGAAAGGAATCCCTCCTTACGGCTTTCTTAGCCGTGGAGCAGGTGTACCTTATCTTGTCGGATTGATCCGCCCGTGGGAGATTAAGCGAGGCAAAATTGAACACGCTATTGCCTTTGGTATGAACTACCCCAGCCGCTTAAACATACCTCCATCTACCCGAAGTGATGGACGAGATATGTTCCCCAATCCTCCAATGGGGACGCGCTTGCAGTTGGACCCAAGTCTGAGCGAAGCCGACTTCAAAGCATGGGGACTTGACCGAACAGGATGTATAATAGCCAGAGCGTTACAAGAATACGGCATGATACTCATTGATACCAGCGGACACCCAAAAATATATGCTGAGTACGAAGGGACTGCCCAATGGGGTAAAACCTTACTTCCTAAGACCATTCGAGCGATACCATACTCTGCCTTTCGAGTGTTGGACCTTCGCACACCGTCATTGCTACCTCCACCTGCTGAAGCGCGTGAGAATAACGGAATTATTACTTGGAAGAGTGTGCGTTTTGCCAACCGTTACCAAGTTGAAAGAAGATGTGAAGGTTCTGACTACAAAGTTGTCGCACGCGGTATAGAAGGCACAAGCTGGACAGGAAATTTGCTCCCTGGTTGCGACTACGTTATACGGGCTGTAAACTATAACGGACTTGGCCGAGCATCTGCTCGAGTTCGCATCAGAAAATAATCTATTTTTTTCGTGTTATAAACCCGCAGCGGAGCGCGATTCTCCGCCCTTTTTCTATTGATTTGCATTCTAAAATGCACTAGTTGTGATCATAGGGGAGCGGTAATAAATAACCATTTAAAAAGTTTAATATTTTTTAAATGGTTCACGAATAAATAGACAATTTAAGCTATTATATTTCGGCCGGAGTATTGAAGGGAGTTCATTTGCCGAGAATTAAAAGCACCAAAAAGAATGTTGCTAAAGCATTCCAGGTGCCTATCTTAAAATTTCAACATTCAGTTATGGTACATTTAAAACATAATTTTGCTTCTGATCGAAATTCGATCGGGAAGCTTTTTTGCGTCTTTACTTTGTTAATTCTTGCTCTGGCGTTTTCTATTGCCTTAAAACCGATGTCTGCGTTGGCAAAATCCAATAAGGACCAACACCTTCCCCAGTGGTACTCTATTCAACTGGATACGTACTCTACCGCAGATAGAGCAAAAAAAAGTTATACTAATTTCATCCACAAGTTCCCAGAATACAGCCAAGGCTTACGTATAGAAAAAATTCTATCGCAATACCCACTCCGTGTTGGGGCTTACAAAGATAAGCATAAAGCGAAAGCGGTCTTGGATGCAGTACGCTCCTTCTCTAAGGGGGGGTATATCATACATCCTAATATTCTAGAGGAAAGATTGGTATATCCAACCGACATTGCTAGCATAATAGGATCAGAATCTCCAAAAGATCCTAAAAACATTCAGGATAAAGTTCTAAATTCCCAGCCCGCCACACTAAGCAGTTATCTGGCGTCAGAAAAGACATGCTATTCAATCCAATTGGCAAGTCCTGAATCAAAGGATGAAGCACTAAACGAGTTTGCAACGTTCAATGATTTATTTCCGAAATTATCCAATACCCTACGAATAGAACAAATATCTTCGAGATACGCGGTTAGGGTAGGTATTTATAAAACACATGCAGCCGCAGAACAGGCTCTGACGAATTTCGATATAGAAGAAGGTCCATACGTGGTAAAGGCAAAAATAATTGCAAACCGCTTGGTGCATCCAGATAAGGATGAAAATATAGCCGATACAATCCCAAAAGAGCAAAAAGATGTTCAGGTTGTTATAGAACCTATTGTTATAGAACAGGTTGTTATTGAGCCTGTTGCGGCCCCCGTTATAAACAGACAAGAGGGTCCGGATACAATTGAAATTGTAGAACCTTCTCAGTTGGCAACACCACTACCCTATGAACAGGCTGTCGAGCTAGCTAGTTCCGAGTACGAAACTGACACGGCAATAGCTGATCTCGCACCACTTCAAAAGAATTACGATGTAGTCGAATTTCAAGAAGATCCACAAGTAATAAAATCAAGTGTTGTACCAAGCGTTATTGATAGTCACGATACAGATAATATCATTTCAAGATTTAAAACCAATGCAACGGCTTTAGCTGATGAAGGTGTTTTTTCAGCTATGTTCGCAAATATAGCACTCTCTTTTACGGCTATAGCCTGTATATTTATATTATTGCGCAGTTTTTTCCAAAAAAGGCCCGTCAATAGAGCTAAAACTAAGGGATTCTTTCAAACTGAAAAGTCAGCCCTCAAGCTAGTACCGGAACTGGAACAGCTTCTGCAAAACAACATGAACCAATCCATTCTGGCGGAAGAAAACCTCGTTGCCTTAAACAGTGATGTTAAATCTATCTATATAACAAGTGCATCAAGAAGAGATGGTAAAACGATAACAGCCCTGAGCCTAGCTTACTCCCTGATGAAAGGCAGCGCTAACACTGTCCTTCTGATTGATGGATCTGTCGGGAATCCAGAGCTTCATAGCCTCCTTGGCACCCCCATGGGACCAGGTCTTTTTAATGTCCTTAATGGCGGAATTGAAATTCAAGATACTATTATTGAAACAGCTTACCCACGACTATCTTTTATTCCATATGGCACCAGTAATGGAAATTCCGGAAAATTGGATAACCCCGAGGTCCTTAAAAATATTCTTTCCGAACTTCAAAATTCTTATAAATATATAATTTTTGACGGTTCATCCATGTGGGGAACTCCTCACACGGCCTTGATCTCAGCATGTTTTGACGGAGTGTTAATTGCTGTTGAAGCTGAGCACACTAAATGGGAACTCGTGCAGAACAGCATAGAAAAGATCCAGCGCATAAAAGGCAATGTACTGGGTGTAGTACTCAACAAAAGAAATTTTTACATTCCCCGCTTCTTGTACGGGAAAATATAACGTCATTATGGTTAATTTACATAAAAAAATAAATATCATTTCCTACTTGCTTCTAACAACCTTGCTCATAGCACTGTTGTCAGCTTGTTCTCCCCGCTCGGCTCTAGTACCAGGGCAGGAAACTGATATTGGCACTACCACCTTTAGTGCTGATAAAGGGATATACCCGCCTACAAGCGGCCTTTTCCCTAGCTACTCACTCACTCCAGGAGATGTCCTTGATGTTCTTTTCCAAATCAAGACTCTGCATGAAGTTGAGAAGTATATAATTACAGCCAATGACACGCTCACAATTAAATTTGTTCAGCTTCCTGACCTGAACGAAACTCAACGCGTAAGGCCGGACGGAAAGATCACCCTTGCCTACGTTGGAGACGTAAGCGTAATTAATCAGTCCCCAGGTCAGCTTCAGGACAATCTGAAAAAAAAGTATTCCAAGTTTCTTCGCGATCCACAATTATACGTGACAGTTGATGAATTCCGCGAACGCATTAAAGAATTAAAAAAAGATCTACACACTGCTTCCCGAGGTTTAAGCCGACTGGTTACAGTTCGCCCGGACGGATACGCAACTTTTCCTATGCTTGGAGATTTGATGGTGTCCAACAAATCTATGCAACAAGTAAAAAAAGAGCTGGATACTTTTTATAAATCATACCTTAAAGGGCTACACGTTGACCTGTTTCTGCAGGACCATGCCGGAAGCACGGTCTATGTTCTTGGCCAAGTTCTCAAACCAGGATCATACAAAATCAACAAACCGATCACAATATTTCAAGCCCTGGCTCTGGCCCAAGGAGCTACTCCTGAAGCCAGTTTAGATGATATTATGGTTTTCCGTCGCAAGGGCAATCAGTTCAAATCTACTGTTGCAAACCTTGCCAAAGCGATGTCTTCACCGACAGGGGGTGATTTCTTCTATCTCATGCCTGATGATATTGTTTACGTTGCTGAATCCGGTGTTTATGAAGCAAGCAGAATGTCAGAAGCTATCAGCCAGATTATAATGTTCCGCGGATGGGGAATTTCATTCGGTGGTGACACCTTTGGTATTAGTAACTAGATGAGTATAATTTATGATAAGAACTGAAAATCATCTCCGTGAAATAGTCACGATATTCTTTGTTCAGAAAAATCTGATACTTAGTACTACTGTTACCTTTGTGCTTTTCGCCGCACTGGTGGGTCTTTTCTGGCCTCCACAATATTCCGCAGTTGCTGAGGTTCTAGTTAAAGGTAAAAAAGTTGAAAAAAGCCCAGAAGCTTTGGAAGATACACAAATAAGAAATTTTGAGCTTAACAAAGAAGACCTTGCTTCAGAAGTCCAAATTTTGATGTCACCAGACGTATTGGAAAACACAATCCGTACTATGGTTGCAAATGACGAGTACTATACACAAGAGGACTTAGACCCTGATATCATTTCTCAAAAAGTTATACAGCTACAAAAAAAACTTGATATAAATGTTGTTCCAAATTCAAATATTATTGAAGTCGCAATATCCGGCACCGACGCCGAAAAGGCTAAAATAACTCTAGATCATATCATAACCGCCTATGTCAGCTACCGTGGGGGTATATACAATCCAGGAAAAGTTAAACAATTCTTTTCCGATCAAGTCGACCGCTTCAAGAAAGACCTTGAGGGTAACGAAACAAAACTAATAGAACTAGTCGGCCGCACTGGAGCTCCCAACCCCAATGTTGAAATAGAGCACAACCTTACTCGTAAGCGGGATATGGAACAGCAACTTAGTCAGCTTGAAAATGACATAGTTGAACGCGAAGGACTCATTGACCATCTTGACAACTCTCTCCGGTCTAAGAGCCTGAACTTTTTCTCTTTTATTGAGAACATCAGCATCAACCAGTTGAGTGAAAAACTTCAAAAGCTAATAATTGAAGAAGGTAACTTGCTGCGAATATACACGAAAACACACCCCAAATCGGTAGCTATACGGGAACAAATACAAAATATATACGGTAGATTACGCAACGAAATGAAGGAATACGTCGAAAATCAACGTAACATACTCGATAGTGGTATCGAGAGAATCAGCATTATCAACCAACGCCTCAACGAAATTTCAATCCGAAACGTTGAATTGCATACTCAGCTCATCCAGCAGCAGCGCATCCAACGAGAAATAGACTTATTAAAGCACTCTTATGGGACATTTGCAAAACGTCTTGAAGAAGCACGAATAGGCGGAAGCAATGATGTTGGAGCTTTATTCCGGGTTTCGGTGCTAAGCACCCCCATGACCACAGGCAAAGCAGTCTTCCCAAATGTCAAAATGTTGTTGCCCATTGCCCTGCTGGCAGGTTTTATAACCGGCCTCAGCCTTGGATTCATTAAAGAATTTTTTGATCACACATTCAAAACTCCCGAAGATTCAGAAAAGTACGCAGGGTTGGAAACTATATTTACTATCCCTAGATGGGTACTTGACCCTCACGCGACGGACAAAAAGGCCACTAAGACATGAATTTAATTGAAAAAGTAGAGGCACAAAACAATGCCGCCGGTGATCAAAAAACAACATGCCAAAGCGATTCTCAGGATACTAATAAAAATCCTCTACAGAATGAAAATAAGCAAAATTCCACTCTCAGAATGGTCATTAACAAGCTTGTGGCTTTAGTTATCCTGCTTTTTTTACTTCCAGCATTCTTGATTATAATAATCCTTATTAAGATATATGACCCAGGCCCTATTTTTTATAGTGGAGCAAGGCTTGGTTATAAAAAAACAATGTTTTATATATTCAAGTTCAGGACTCTTCCTGTAGGTGCGCAGGAGAAAATAGGGGCTGAAATCTACAGCTCAAAACATGGAATGCATACACGCTTGGGTAACTTTCTACGTGAAACCAGACTGGATGAACTTCCACAGTTTATAAACGTCCTGCTTGGTGACATGGTTCTTGTCGGTCCGAGACCGGTTCGCCCGGAAGTATATCAGAAGCTGTGCGCCACTATTCCTAGGTATGATAGACGTTTCCTGATGTACCCAGGCTTGGTGGGCTATACCCAACTGTTTACCCCGCACAGCACCCCAAAACACATCCGCGCTTATATTAATAACAACCTTTCCATGCGCGAAGGACAGCTTTTAAAAGACATACAAATAGCCTGCTACGGAACACGGGCTCTTATATGCAACATGGCAAAAAAAGTAGCACGCCTTTTTCTGGATGGGATTATAAACACGAAACTCCTAAACCGTTATACTGAGAAACGGCGTCTACAGCGCGTAATACTTGAGCAAGCTCAAATTTGCTTTGCGCCTTTTGAAGAGAACACGGATAAACACGCTAAGACGCCTGCATACAGATATGCAGGGTATTTGGCACCCGGCTTGCTTAAAGATATTAACGAGACTCATTGCCGTTTTTGGACAAATGAGAAATTGACTGACCAGATATACAGTATTCGTATGGAGACCTCTTTAAAAAAAGGAGGGAGATCTAAAAACAAGCGGGCATACGGTAGAGGGCAAGTGGTAGTAAAAAGAGCAACTCCCCCCCGTAGTGAATACCAATATGAATATGTAATCATCTACGAAAGCGAAAGTCCCCTACAGAAGTACATTATAGACAAATATTATTTGAAAATGAGCATTGCATAACCCGTCTATACAATTATGAACGACACTAATAATAGCAAGGGATTCAATCCAGTATACGTCATTGCTGCGGCAGTAACTATTGGACTTTCTCTTTTTCTGCTGACAACACACAAACCTATCTTGGCAGTAGCCCCTGGATTGGGACTGGTATTCTTTTTTCTGGTATCACGTAACCTCGAGCTAGGTTACATGGCTATAATATTTTCTCTGCCTTTTGCAGCTTACCGCAATATCGGTGGCTTGGAGTATTTACGACTCCATTGGATTTTGGCCTTTTGCATTGTCTTTTTTCTTGCCATCAGACTACTCACAGACAAACAGGAAAAATTGGGGCTAAGCTCTAAACTATGGATCTGGCTGATGCCATACCTCGCCTTATCTTTAGTTGTTTCTATGTATTCAGCCTATCCAAAAGCTGCCATGAAAACCGTTATACTCCAGGCCGTGGCTTACTTATTTATCGGACTGGGTATGATCCTTGTCACCCGAAAAGGGTTTAAGCGCATACTTCCAAATGTGATAATCGCCAGTATTTCCACGGGTTCTTTTCTTGCAGCACTTGGTTTTTTCTTCAATATTTCGTGGTTTGCTGAAAAAGTTGGTGGAGGCGGCTTTAAACGTGGCCTTGGAGCTACAACAGATCCTAACTCCCTTTCACTAATGATCCTATTTGTTATGCCTTTTCTGGCCCGCATGCTCGTAAAGAACAAGCGCACGTCCATTAGGCTCTTAGCTCTATTACTTATATGCGTGAATCTACTGGGATTGGTGACAACATACTCTCGAGGCGGAATGCTCTTACTAGTCCTACTTTCAACTGGGATTGCATTCACTTACGCCAGCCTGTTGTCTGCACGTTATCTTGGTCTTATTCTGGCTCTGGCAGGATTTCTTGTTGTAGGCGCTATATCAGTAATCCCCTCCTCATACTGGGAAAGACAGGCCAGTCTGGTTTCATTCGGTCAAAAAGACCGATCACTCAAGCGACGTGCATCCTATCTTATCGTTGGCTGGGAAAGATTCTTAGCAAGTCCTGTTTTTGGATCAGGACCGGGAGTTTTCAAAAAATACTACGCAGCAAACCCTATTGCCGACAAAATGGTCAGGTCCGGGCATGATCGCGAACGCCCTGCACATAACACTTACCTCGAAGTTCTAGTCGGCGGCGGACTAATGAGCCTTTCTCTATTTCTTGGAGCTCTTATTCAGGGCCTTCGCAACTACAACAGGGCTATCCGCAACTTTATAGCTAACAAAAACAATGATATGGCTATGATTACGAAAACCTACAGATTGTCATATTTAGTTCTACTATTTTTCCTTCTGCTCTTTAGCGATCTGTTCCAAAAGTATCTACTAGTGACATTAGCAATGTCGCAGGTAGCTCTAAACCTTTCACTAGAGAATCATGAAGGTGTAAAATGATTATTTTTGCATGGTGCATTTTCCTGATATCGGCAGCGATACCCGTAACCTTTTTCCTGTACCCGGTTCTCTTAAGTCTGTTCAGTTCTCATTTGAAGATTGAGCCTATCCCCTGCAAGAATAATGTATTCATTCCTCCGAAAGCGACGTTGCTAATTGTGGTCAGGAATGGTGAAGCATTACTTCCTGCTAAAATTGAAAACTGTCTAGCTCTGGATTATCCAAAAGGACGACTAGATATATTCTTTGTTTCAGATGGCTCAGATGACGGAACTGAAGACATACTAAAAAACGCTAATCCCTGCATACGAAGTCTTATCCTTGAAGAACACCAAGGAAAAAACAAATGCATCAATATAGCCCTCCCAATGTTGGAAAACGATTTAGTTTTTCTTACAGACGCAGATGCTATTTTGAATAGCGATGCACTCACTATGATGGCTTCTCGTTTATGCGACTCAACCATCGGTGGTGTTTGTGGCAAGAGAAGTATTATAGCCAACAAAGGAGCACTTGGGGCTGCTCAACATTTATATACGACCTTTGACAGCTACATAAAAGTACAAGAAAGTATCAAATGCTCCATTTCTTCCAATGACGGAAAGATCTACTGTGTACGCCGTAAACTTTTTCCATCACTACCTGAGGGGGTAACTGATGATCTTTACACAGCGCTATGTGTTGTGGAAGCCGGATACTGTTTTGTATTTGAACCACGAGCTCTAGCTTCAATCCCAATTCCCTCACAGCACCGGGAACATGAGATTATACGCCGCAGGCGCATTGTAAACGGGAGTTTACGTGGAATAATGTCCAAACGGAGTTTGCTTAATCCACTTCACTATGGACTTTTCGCGTTCAGCCTGTTCATTAACAAAGTCTTACGGCGCATACTTCCTCTGGCTCTTTTGGGCCTGTTGTTTTCCTGCATGATACTAGCCCCAGAGTCACTGACAATAACTACCCTGCTAGTTGCTCAGATCTTTTGTTACCTTCTGGCTGCAATGCACCGCCTGTTTGAACACCAAGGCCCGGTTTTTATCAGAAAAATAAGCTATGCTGGATACTATTTCATACTTGGAAACTGGGGTGGACTTCTTGCTCTTTGGGATACAATAACCGGTAAAAAGTTCAATAAATGGGATCCTATCAAGACAGCTGAAGTGATACCCAAATGAGTCTTGCACAGAAGACTGAATCCCTGCAATCAGACAAAACAATTGCCTACACAATGTCCCGCTTTCCCAAGGTAACTGAAACGTTTGTACTCTATGAAATGCTTGAGGTGGAACACGCAGGATTACACATTGAACTATACCCCCTGCTACGGCACCATGATTCTGCAGAACACCCTGAAACCAAGCAATTTACACTCCGCGCTCGCTATCTACCATTTCTATCAATAGAAATTATCAAGTCAAACCTGCTTTTTATAGCACATTCACCGCTAAAATATTTTCGCACCTTCTCAGAACTCATTCTTAAAGCATTTCCAAGCCCCAAATTTATTGCCGGCACATTAGCCATATGGGCAAAGGCCGTGCACTTTTCCTGTGATATGCAAAAAAATAATGTGCGTCATGTGCATGCCCATTTTGCGACTCACGCTACCACAGCAGCACTTATTGTAAACCGGCTAACTGGAATTCCATACAGTTTCACGGCCCATGCTCATGACATATTCATGGATACACGTATGCTGGATATAAAACTCAAAGAAGCACAATTTGCTGTTGTAATATCTGAATTCAACCGGAACTGGATTACTGAGCGCTTTGGAATCGAACTAAACAGTAAATTGCACACCATCCACTGCGGTGTAGATCCTACAGTATTTAAGCCACGTCCTGAAATACGTACTCCCGGCCCAATACGATTAATATGCGTAGCGTCATTCAAAGATATGAAAGGTCATACATACTTATTAAAAGCCTGCCGAAGAGTACTTAACAAATTAAAGACTAATTCTACTGAGCCAGATTTTCTAATACACTTGGTAGGAGACGGTCCGCTTCGAACTCAGGTAGAAAGCGAAATCGCAGCACTGAACCTTACGGAAAATGTGATTGTACACGGAGCTCTACCTCGTAAAGAAGTTTCAGAATTAACACTACAAGCGGATATAGCTGTCATGGCGAGCGTGCAAGGAGCTAGAGGAGATATGGAAGGAATACCAGTCTCACTAATGGAAGCCATGTGTGTAGGATTACCCGTGGTCACAACCAGACTATCTGGCATTCCTGAGCTCGTGGAAGATGGAGTAAACGGTTTCCTCGTCCCACCAAAGCAAGAAGAACCGCTCGCACAAGCAATTCAATCTCTCATAGAAAATGAAGAATTGGGGAGAACGATGGGATCATCCGGAAGAGAAAAAGTTTTAAAGGAATTCGACATGCGTATAAATTCGCGCAAACTGGTTCACTTTTTTAATGAGAGTATAAACTCCCTCAATTCCGATATTTTAAACGTTAAATAAGGAGCCCCAATGCTCGAACTTATCATCAAAAATAGCACTGTAGATGGACAGAACGATCTTGTGGACATTGGTTGCAAAGATGGAAAAATCGTTGAAATTAGTCCTGCCATTAAAGCGGATGCAGTGAAGATTATTGACGCTGAGGGGCAGCTAGTTACGCCGCCATTCGTGGATTCTCATTTTCACATGGATGCTACGCTTTCCATGGGCATGCCTAGACTGAACCAATCTGGCACCCTTCTAGAAGGAATCAAAATTTGGGGAGAACTTAAGCCGGACTTAACTCCTGAGGGCATCAAAAAACGAGCTCTCAAGCTTATAACGTGGGCTATTGCCAAAGGAAATCTTGCCATAAGGTCGCATGTAGATACCACTGATCCGAGCCTCATGGCTGTGGACGTTTTACTAGAAGTTCGCGCAGAAATGAAAAATTTCATAGATATTCAGCTTGTAGCTTTTCCGCAAGACGGATTACTTCGCTGTAAGGATGGGCTAGCTCTTATGCAAAGAGCTTTGGACAAAGGAGTGGATGTGGTGGGTGGCATTCCGCACTTTGAGAGAACTATGGACGATGGTAGTAAGTCAATAAAGCTACTCTGCGAAATGGCGGCAGAGCGAGGGCTTATGGTGGACATGCACTGTGATGAATCTGACGATCCCCATTCCCGCCATATTGAAATGCTCACTTACCAAACTCAGCGGCTAGGTTTGCACGGGCGCGTAACCGGATCACATCTCACCAGCATGCATTCCATGGATAATTATTATGTTTCAAAGCTTTTGCCATTAATGGCCGAGGCTCAAATGAACTGCGTTTGCAATCCGCTGGTTAACATGAATCTTCAGGGACGACATGACGCCTATCCTAAACGACGTGGGCTAATGCGAGTCCCCGAGCTCATGGCTCAGGGTATCAACGTATCACTTGGGCATGATGACGTGATGGACCCATGGTATCCTATGGGTACCCATGACATGCTTGAAGTCGCACATATGGGAGCGCACGCCCTGCACATGACTGGTGTGGACCAGCAGGAAGCTCTTTTTAATGCGGTCACAACGAATGGAGCTAAAACTCTTAACCTTGAAGGATATGGACTCTCCCCGGGCTGTAATGCTGATATGGTGGTACTCCAAGCGACTTCAAAGCTCGAAGCCATGCGCCTTCATCCAACGAGGCTTTACGTTATTCGCCGAGGTAAAGTTATAAGTCAAACCCCTAGGGTTGTCGCCAGCCTTACTCTGGGTAAAGATTCTCATAGCGTCGATTTTGAGTAAGCTTATGTGCTCATAAATGCAAAGTGTTAGAAGGATAAATCAATCCATATTTGCGTTAAAAAGCTCATCTTTACTGATTTATTGGCTATTTTCCTAATTAATTTCAGTAAAGAGGTAATAAATGTTACAAAGCTGGCTTATTCTTCTTGCCGCGATATTATTCGAGGTTGGTGCAACCACGTTCTTAAAATTATCCGACGGCTTCTCTAAAATCATTCCAACTATCGCTGCCTTTGTCTTGTACGGATTATCTTTCTGGGGACTGGCTGTAGTTTTGAAAAAAATAGATGTCGGCGTTGCCTATGCTGTGTGGGCTGGGCTTGGAACAGCTGTTGTGGCAGTAATTGGATTTTACTGTTTTGGAGAGAAGATGACTTCCTTAAAACTATTTTCCTTGTTACTAGTCATAGCAGGTGTAATCGGTCTTAATTTTTCTTCCGCCGGACATTGATTAAATAAAATCAATTCACAATGACGCAAAATATAATGTCTTAATTACTAAGACCTATATAGCAACATAAAAACTGTGCCTAATAATTCTACTTCAAAACAAAACAACAAATGGATAGTTATGCGTAAAAATTTCACTGTGATTAAATTATTGGCACTTTGTATCATGATTTGCTTAGGAGCTTGCTCTACTCGCTCTACAACTCCCCCTACACCGATATCTTCTTTCATCCCGGCCCCCGGTTCCTTTAACGTCAAGACTGTTCTTTTTCAGTTGAAAGGAAACGGTAACCCGGAACAAGTAAAGGTCGGCGCTCTCCCCATTGTACAAAACGCAATTCAAACTTTATCCGGTATGGGTTACGAATATCAACCATATGGTGAAGTGGACTATCTTATTGAAGCTCGCATCGGTTCTATCTCCCCCAAGGCGGCTGCTCATAGAGAATCACAGCAGGTAGGATTTTCAAAATCTTTATCGTACGGATCTTCGTTTAGAAATTACCCTGTGGTAATAAAAAAATGGTCTCCTAGCATTGAACGTGTAAAGAACAGCCCAAATGCATGCTATTTGGTTGTGGAACTTCTCATAAAACAAGAGAAAGGTGTGAATGATACAATCTATTCTGGAACTCCAGACCCTATCGAAGTTCCATACGAATTAGGTTGCCCCTTTGCCCAGTGCGGTCAGGGTGTAAATCAGGGACTTACAAACTATTTACAAAAACTTTTCACCCTACCTGCTAAATAATATTAAGCATAAGCTATTCCCTTTGATTTACCAAAAACGAAAAGACCTAGTTATCGTAATTGATAACTAGGTCTTTTCGTTCGAAAAAATATTACTTAAGTATACGCATTTAATAATTTAATAAAAAAAAACTTACTTTTCTAACAGAGCCGTAAAAATGAAAAAATATATAATATTTGCAGCATTGCTGATAATTCTAGGTGGCTGTACCTCTTGGCATAACGACAATATTTCTGACCCAAAATTAAAAAAAGAAAGCTACAAAGAAGACCGAGAATTTTGTACGAAAAGAACGGGACAGCGGACCAACGTCGGACCAAGTAATGAAAATGGCCAGAGAGAGCTAACAAGAAATAGTGATAAATTTTCAGACAATCGCAAAGCAACCAGCACTTATAATGATTGTATGCAGTCTCGAGGTTGGGTAAAGAAATAAAAATGAAAGATTAATATGCTAGAATTTTACCCTACAATCACGCGTTCTTTTAAGTGCTTAATGCACAAAGAGCTACATTCGGGGAGTATTGATAGCCTGAAAATTGAATTTTATCCATAGTTGATAAATTCTCGTAATTTTGGAAATTATCAATATGCCGGATTTTTTGTCTTTTTTTGCGATAAATTTGTGTATTTTTAGGTTTTAAACTTGTATTTTTGAGCAACGTACTTTGCTGAATTTTCAATGTATGGAAAAACAGTGCTTTCATTAATATTGAGAATATCTAGTTCGTTTAATATAGAAATTTTATTGGCAACTGCGATTCTTGCAACATTTATATCAGGTGTTCCGTTTTCATTAAATACGGCATCATTCCCAAAAAGCAAAAAAGCCCCTGACTGTGAGGAAATCCTGACGTTACTCTTTTTACCCTTAACACAAATAACTTTTCGTAAATCACTGGGCATGATTGTCGCTTCAAAAAAAGGCTTTTCGGATTTTATAAAATGAACAAGACGTTTTATTGTCCTCTGCTTATTAAATTTCTCACGGCTAAGAGTAAAATCAATCGATTTTTTTTCATCTTTCGACAATCTAGCCAAATTTGAAATACAACTTACAGTGTCAGAATCGAAATACTTTGTTTTTTCTCTGGGGACCTTAAAAATAACAACTTCTCCATCCTTTTCTTTTACTTCAACTCTATTATTTTCATCTACCCATTGAGATTTACACGCAAAATACAAAGCCATTAAAGGATTTGAAGTTACATCAAGAAGCCTAGTTGGAAGAGAATAGTGTTGCATCCTAACCAAACGATCCAAAGTATATTCATCAGACCTAAAATCAGAAGAATTAGAAACCATCAATTCTTTGTATAACATATCTTCATCATTCAAATAAAGGTAGTTACCATTATCATCCTTGCGAAACAATGACGGTTCTAATTTGTATGTTTTCCTAACAGAATGACCTCGATAAAAAATTTCAACATTCTCACCTTTTCTTTCAGATAATACTTTTTCAATAAACCCTTTAACAGTTGTAATTTTAGGAGGGTTAGATCTCAGATTGGCAGGATTTTTAACATTCGCTCCCCTCTTTTTTGCCAGATTCAAAGACTCATCAATAATTGAATTGTGACGTAATATTTCTACTAAATTCTTATCTTTAACTGCCCAGTGAGTTCTATTCATTTCCCAATTACGAATATCTAATAATTGAGAGATTGGCTCTATGGTTGGAAAAGGAATTTCTTGAACTTTAGGATGAAACTTATACTCAATTAAAACGGACCTTCCTTTGACTTCAATAGAAGTCAAATAGCCAAAACGGACATTCTCAGTCTTTCCTTCATAAGCAAATAAACAAGGCAAAGACATCAACTTAGATTTTTGCTCTTGGTTTAAATCTTCAAAAACTTCTACAATATCTTTATTTGTGTATTCTAAAAAACGGACTCTATCATAACTATAATGAATAGAATCCCATGCTCCTTCCTCACCTGTCACAAAAAGATTATACATATTTTCAATCTCAATTTTATTGAACTTGTTTGATTGAGTTAAATCTAAAAGCTTAATATAAGGTTAAATAAATTCAATTATCATAAAACATAGTTACTATACCTAATTAAAATCCTTCGCGCTACTGGAAATTCTGTTTATCAACTATCGCAATTAAAGTTATCAAACGATTCCGCATATTCTCTCTATCGCCATTCCCCAAAGACTAAATATCAAAAGCCAATCTTTTAATCAGAAGGTAGGCTTTTCTAGTTATAAATAACAGAGTACAATTTAACTAATGTACTCACTAGCAAGCGTATGCTATTTCTTAATAAGTATAAAAAGTCTGCATAACCGTTTCAAAAAGACGAAATGCCATATTCTCTCAACTCTACACTGTATGGAACTCGAATGAAGACACACACTGGAAAACATCTCTCAGATTCCCCTGTAACAAAATTAGTTGCGACTTTGATCCTCCTCGCTTTTTTCGGCCTGACCGGATGCGCTAGCAAGATCATAGTACCACCTATCTCTGAGACAGCTACGGACATACATTATTCGGGTAAATTCGTATGGTTTGATCTCTTTACAACGGATATAAACGCTGCCTCGAACTTCTATCATGCTCTTTTCGGTTGGGGTTTTCAGGATACCAGTACAGCTAATCCCGATGTGAAAACCGTTTTTCAAAATGGTAAACCCATCGCGAACATGATTAATCGCAGCACCAAATCAGAATCTTCGCAATGGCTTTCATACATGTCAGTTCCAGATGTCGACAGCGCCGTTGTTATCGTCCAAAACAATAACGGTTCCGTATATAAAGATTCCAAAGAATTTCCAGATCGCGGCAAAGTTGCCATAATTCTAGACCCGCAAAAAGCCGCAGTTGCACTTCTGACCTCCTCTACCGGAGATCCGCAGGATGGTAATTTTATTCCTAACCGCTGGCTCGGATGTGAATTGTGGACCACAGATGTTGACATGGCTGTGTCTTTTTACCAAAAGCTCGCTGGTTATGAAGTGAATCTCGTAGATGTGCATGCAAAAGTTGAATATCGCATGCTGTTCAGCGACGGTAAGAGGCGTGCTGGAGTAGTCAGTATCCCATGGAAAGACATTACACCTGAATGGGTTCCTTATATTCTTGTCGAAGATGTCCTTCAAACCACTGCTAAGGCGCTGGAACTTGGGGGCAAAATTCTTATATCCCCAGACATGAGCGTTAAAGAAGGCCACATAGCTATTCTTTCTGATCCAACTGGTGCAGTCTTTGGCATCCAGCAACTGGAGAACAATTAAAATGAAACGATATAATAAGCTCATTCTCGCAGCACTGCTGGCGTGCGCAAGCGCATTTATACTTTCAGCCTGCGGGGGACCGGTTAACTACGGTGTCAATTACCAATATGGCACATCATGGGGATCACACCACGACCACCATCATCACCGCCCCGTTGTCAGGCCTCCAAATCGCCCAAACAAGCCTGAAAAACCTAATAGGCCCAGACCGAAACCTTCTCAGCGCCCAGCGAAACGCAGATAATATTAAAAGTAGCCTATTGTTTGGAGCTTACGAAAACTCCAGCACCTCAATAACGATGGAGATGTATCGATGAAAACACTTATCGCTTTAGTTATGTGTATGATGTTCCCGCTTCTGGCTTTTGCAGGTCCACCTACGCCGGATTGCTGTCCACCGGATTACGAACAGACCGTGTTAGATAGTTATCGTATGTTGAAAGTTCAGAGTTCTGTCTATCAAACCCTGCCACCATCGGGTAAAGGAATTAGATTGGGGATTTATCAGGCTCAAGCCGATTACGGCCCCGGCGCATCCCTAAAAAACATGAACCGTCTGGAAGATATTGCTCAGATGGCTAAAGCTCAGGGCATTCAGCTTCTAGCCTTTCCCGAACTATACGTTCCCGGATACACTTTAAGCCCTGATGAAGCTAAAAAAGTAGCCGAATTCTCTAGCGGTCCCAGCATTACCAGAGCAAAAAAAATTGCTGCAAAATTAAAAATGGCCATGCTCGTGCCTTATGCTGAAAAGGTTAAAACCAAAGAGGGACTGCTTTATTTCGATTCCATCGCCCTGATTAATGAAAAAGGCGAATTGGTGACCAGCTATAAAAAAACGCACCTATACGGGCAGCAAGAACGTGACAACTGGTCATTTGGAAGTGAACCACCACCAGTGTTTGAGGTTTTCGGTTTTCCCGTGGGCGTGCTGAATTGCTATGAAAACGAATTTCCAGAACTCTCACGAATACTAGCTCTCAACGGAGCCAAACTTATCGTTGGCCCCACAGCAGCTGATGGCTACTACCGTTTACCCAATGGCAAACGAAGCGCTGTTCCCTACCCTGATATATCTACCATAATGCTTCCAGCGTATGCCTACGCCAACAACGTTTTCTTCGCCTATGCCAATCGCGTAGGCTATGAGAAACGTGGAAAAGATGAATGGCTCTACCGCGGAAACAGCCTCGTCATCGGCCCCCACGCTGACATAATCATCGCCGCAGATCACAGACAAGACACGTTACTGATAGCAGACTGTATTCCTGAATACTACGGTATGACTCACCCTGCGCCTGAGTATAACTATCTCAAGGACAGACGCCCTGAATTATACGGCCCGCTCACAGCGCCCAAGGCTAATTTACCGGGAGGCTGGACATACCCCACCTTTAAAAACGGAAAAGAGATCGGTCGCGAGCAGTAAATATCATTAATAAGAATAAATACCCCCTTACTATTCAGCCAGATAATGAGGGGGTATTTTTATGTGTATGGACAGTATCACATACTAATAATGTAGTAGAGTCTGCTGCGCGAAAACTTGACTTCGTGGTGTAATAACAATATTTATCCGAGCAGAATTAAACTGCAATATAATCAGTTAAGGAGTGTGGCAAGTGCCTGAAAACAAAGTACTATCCATCATTGTACCCGTATATAATGAAGAAGAAGTTCTATACATGTTTATGAAACGTGTTTCTAAAGTTATAAAAACCATACCCGGTATTCAGGCAGAATATATTTTTATTAATGATGGCAGTACAGATGACACTCTGGAAAAACTCATTTCATTAAAAAAATCATACCCACAAATTATGATTATTGACTTCAGCCGTAACTTCGGCAAAGAAGCAGCCCTCACCGCGGGATTACAATATGCAAACGGTGATATCACCATTCCCATTGATGTGGATTTGCAAGACCCTCCGGAACTCATTCCTGAAATGATCACTAAATGGAACGAAGGATTTGATGTTGTCCTAGCTCATCGCAGCAACAGAGACAGTGACACATTTCTAAAACGTTTTTCAGCGAATTGTTTTTACAAGTTGAATAATAAAATCTCAACACCATCGATACCAGACAATGTCGGGGATTACAGATTAATGACCCGCACTGTTGTGAACGCGCTGAACAACCTCCCTGAATCCAAACGGTTTATGAAAGGTCTTTTTGCCTGGGTAGGTTTTAAAACCACGCAAGTTGAATATGTGCGCCCTGAAAGAGCTGTGGGAGAATCCAAGTTTAACGGCTGGAAATTATGGAATTTCGCTCTGGAAGGTTTAACTAGCTTCGGAACCGCCCCCTTGCGCGTCTGGACTTACATCGGAGCACTAGTGGCAGGTATATCTTTTATTATGACCATGAAAATTTTAATACAGGTACTTTTCATGGGTGTTGATGTGCCCGGTTACGCATCTATAATGGTAGCAGTAACATTTTTAGGCGGATTGCAACTTATCGGTATAGGAACTTTAGGTGAATATCTGGGGCGTACCTATATGGAATCAAAGAATAGACCTGTTTTCATTGTGCGCTCAATTTTATAAAACAGAAATTTGGAGAGATCATGCAAGGTTTTAAGATAAATACGGAAGATAAAAACTTTATTATGCTCTTTGCAGGGATGGCATTTCTATATGTCCTGCCTATGCTAATAGCAAACACTCCGTATAATGATGACTTTTGCAGAATCTTAACAGGTAATTCATGGGATGATGACGGACGGCTGCTTCCCTCCCTGCTAATGCGCTTTCTAGTGCACTCCACAAGTATTTACGATCCTGCTCCGTTACCCCTGTTATTATCCATTCCCATCTTCACTATGGGCGGATTTATGATTAAAAAATTATTCATAGATGTGGATAATGCTTTCATCGCAGCGATTATTGCTTTCGGATTTATCTTTAATCCATTCCTAGTGCGTCTTTTCATATACCAACTGGACAGCTTGGGACTTGCTTTAAGTCTGGTATTACTCATTATACCGTTTGCTCTCATTTTACCGGAAACCAACAAAAAAAGGCTTAAATATCACGCGGCTTGTATTCTCTGTATTTTTCTAAGCATGAACTCTTATCAGGCTTCTCTGGGCTTCTTTATGTCCCTAGCCGTAATTGAATTTGTATATAGCGCGTATAAAAATCAATTTAACGGGATTTTTAAAACCCTGTTAAACCGCGTGATGCAACTTGTGCTGGCTTTCGTTGGGTACAAATTGTTTTTAAAATTATTTTTTATTGCCAATATTGCCCGCCGCGCAGCTAATGCAAAAACGTTGGATTTGTCAGGGCAAGGGTTGCAGCAATTCTTTGATAACTGCCTGCAAATGGCTACATCAATACTGATCTCACTAAGTCAAATGCAAACAATCCTTTTGGCATTGCTGTTCACCATAAGCATAGTATTTGTTGTCCACTTATATAAAAAGAATGTCCTTGCGGCGAAGATCAACTCTACTGCGAAGATAGGTCTTCTGCTTATCATCATTGCACCGCTAATAATCTTTACTTTTTCCTTCATACACATGGCCGTACTAAAAAAATATTCAGGATTAAACGTACAGGTTTTGACATCATTCAGCGGCGTTACAGCTTTCCTTTTGCTTGTGCCGGGCTGGTTCATTAATAATAAAAAGATATTATGCCTGCTGGTAGTCCCTGTGCTGCTAACATCATTAGGATTCAGCTATCTAGCCGGTAATCTGGTTAAAATTGAATCAGACTTTCATCAACCGCTAATCACTTCAATTGTTCTGGATATCAACAACTCAAACCCGGGTAAAGATACAAAGCTCTATTACTCAGGACAGCTTCCACATTCACGATACTTCAATCGTATGATAAAAATATTTCCTATAATGGACTCTTTAGATACCAATAATCCTTGGGGCTTTAAGTATCGTCTACCTTACTACGGCTGCGGCTTACATATTGATAATTACCAAGACATCGACCATAAACCGCTTGAAACAACAGTAAACATCCCAGCTTTGCCAATTATAGCTAAAAATCATTACTACACACTTTACAAATATAACTCAGATTTATTGCTGACATTTAAGTAGTACAAAACATGCAAAACATTCTCGATAGGCACCTTATTTTATATATATTAATTGGCATATGGGGTGCTGTAGTTGATTTCGGTTCTTTTTATATTCTAAACGCAATCCTTGACGGACAATACATAATTGCTAACACGGTAGGTTCTTTCCTTGGAATTTTGAATAACTTTATCTTTAACTACAAATACAATTTCAAAGTTACTGACAATTTCCTAAAGCGTTGCGCTATCTTTTTTGCGATTGGTATAAGCGGAATAGTTGTATCTAATTTCATTATGCTGGTCTTGGTAGGAAACTATAATTTAAATAGTAGCTTTGCAAAATTAGCTGCCCTCTGCTTTGTTGTTGCTGCGCAATACACTATTAACCGTTTTGTTACTTTCAAAAAAAATATGTAGCGTCATCAAAATAACCACGCAAAAAAAGGCTCGTTTCAAATTTGAAACAAGCCTTTTTTACATAGTCGAGATAGCTCAAAGGGCTATTTAAGCCGAAGAATATTACTCATCAAAAGTCAATATTGGAAGAACAACACCCACTGTCGTTTCACCTTCTATAGAAGCATCGAGAAACACAGAGCCGCGGTGATTTTCTGCTATTAATTTAATTAAATAAGTTCCCAATCCTGTTCCGGATGATTTACCTTTGGTTACATACTTACCGAAAAAAACTTCACGAATTCCAACAGGAACTGACCCCAAATTATGTACAGACAATATAATCGAGTCAGTGCTGTCAAAAGTTATAAGTATATCCTTTTCATTTGGTGAAGCTTCAACAGCATTACTAATCAAATTGCGGATCATTATTCCGATCAGGCTTTCATCACCTTTAATTGGCCTTTTACTTAATTCATTGAAACCTTTTGTCCGAAGAGTGATTCCCCTAGACTCTCCATAATTACGAATAAGACTTAATTCTTTTTCCACTATATCATAGATATTAATTAACCCATCTTTGAGTTTGAATCTCCCCGACTCCATCTTTGATATTTCCTGATTGAGCGTCGTTATATGAAGCATCCGATCAGCCATTTTCTTGATTTCATCAACGAGCAGTAACTGATCGGCAGATAAATCTTCGTCCATTTGTAAATAAGTCATACCAGAGGAAATAGAAGCCGCAGGTGAGCGTAGCTCATGCCTTACCATATTCTCGACATCCTTCCGCCTAGTCTCTTCGCTTATACGCATTGATAGCTCTTTTTCAGCGATATCTTTGCTGGATTCTAGGCGCCTATTCAGGGAAAAGAAAGTAACAGCAAAGAGTAGCGATACAGCTAACAACACACATGCGACAGCGAGAGTTCCACGGTGTTGCTTAACCGCCTCCCACAATGTCACCTTACCAAAATCTTTATAAGGATCTACTTTAAGAGACTTTAGCAGATTATGAACAGGCTGGTAGTTCGAAGGAATAGTCCAACCTGTTACTAAAGAATCCGCAGCTGCAATACTATCAGCAGGCATGGCAAAAAGAGCACTTGCAACCCTGCGCGCAAGTTGATCTGATACGTGCTCAAGCTTCGCGATAGGCCACTCAGGATAAAGGTGTGTACTTAACATGAATGGGAAAGCAGAGCCATAACAAGGGCAATCTAATGATTTAAGCTCTTTAAAATCTTTAATATCAATGGAACCTTCTCTTTCCATTCTTTCGAGAGTATCGGTACGAACTGTTCCCGCATCAACAACTCCATCACGAACAGCCACAACTACAGAATCATGTGTTCCTGTAAAAAGCAGCTCTTTAAAACTTTTTTCCTTGTTAGGTAAAAAAGGAATCATCGCGTATAAGCCAACCCGCCAACCACCTAATGATTTCTCATCTACAGCAGCAAATTTTTTACCCGGCAGCTCTTCCAAAGATTTAATGTTACTATCAGAGCGCGTGAATATAACCCCACCGAACCGGGTATAACCTTTCCCCTCAATAAGATTCTTCATCGTAGCAATTCTCGTAACATTGTAATAATGTTCAAGATTTATATAGATAGATGAATTTGCAAGAATAAAATCAATTTCACGATTCTGAACAGCGCGTTCTATTTCATCAAAAGCTAATGGAACTATTTTAAAAGTCACTCCGTCAACTTTCTGGGTCAAAAACTGGGCTGTAGCCTGCCAGTTATTAAGGCACTGGATAGCTCCTCTTTTAGCTAAAACACCGATCAGCTTTTCGGAAGAATTACTCACCGCAGAACTATTGGAAGGATTCAAAAACAAACAAAATAGAAAAATAGAAATTATATAAATAGTCTTAAAACCGAAAATATTATTATTCCGGTTTTTGGATAAAATCATGAACTACTCCAGCATATTAAATAGTAAGGCTTAGGATCTAAGGATTTCAACGATAGTAGTATCATCATTTTGTTCAGCGCCATTGCGCCATATTCTTACCGCTTCCGCAAGCTTATCACCCATTAATATATTATTTGATGTAAGTAAAACATTCATAACCCGTTCATCTCCGAACAGTTCCTTAGTCGAATTTTCTGCCTCAGTAACACCTGATCCTGCCACACTTTTCTGGACAGTTAGTTAAGCCACAAAAATATTTTCCTGACAGTTGATTTCAAATTCAGCAGGGGACTTCAAGCCATTGCTAGAATGACGCCTTCTGTGATTATAGTAGGCCTTAATATATTGAAACAGAGCTATTTCTGCTTCATGTTTATCTGAAAATATTCTGAGATAGACCATTTGTGTTTTCAAAGTGAGAAAAAAGGACTCGACAACCGCATTATCCCAGCAGTTGCCCCTTCGACTCATACTTTGGATGCAGCCATGTTTTGCGAGCTGTTCTCTGAATTCCCGACGAACAGATTGCACGCCTTGGTCACTGTGAACCATTAGTCCTTTAGCAGGCCTGCGCCGGAGAAAAGCCTTATTGAAGGCGCGAATAACTGAACTTCTTTCCAGAGAATCACTTAAATCCCATCTAACAACAATCCGTGAAAACAAGCCTATAAAAACTGTAAGATAAAACCATTTTCTGCCTACTTTTATGCACGTAATATCCGTTGCCAAAACTGCGTTCGGTCTAGATACAGAAAAGGGGCGGTTCAACAGGTTGGGCGCGGCTGTTTCCTTGTGAAAGGAATCAGTGGTAACCACAAATTTTCGTACCGTTTTACACTGAAATCCCATGGCCTTTATTTTTCTTGCAATTCGTGCTCGGCTGACTTTTCTAAACCGTTCCTCTGCTTGTTAATCTGCAATGATCATAAGGCTTCCTGCCATTTGACCATGCTCAAAATAAAGCTCACGAATATGACTCTTCAACATCTTATTTTCAATAAATCTCTTTGATTCAGGTCTTGATAACCAACTATAAAAACTGCTCCAAGAAACTTCTAGGGTCCGGCACATCTTCTTCTAAAACGTCCTTCCCATGCCCGGAAAAGGCTGCTCCTGCGCTACGAGAGTACTCGCGTCGCCAGCGATAAAGTATGGCGTAAGAAATTCCGAGGCTTTCTGCCACTTCAGAATGTGTACGAGAAGGATCTTCGCTTAAAAGAACTGCATTGCGTTTGAACTCTAGATCATAAGTTCGACGTTTGGAATTAGTCATTTGCTTTTCCTGTGAAAGTCAGGATAGCGACTTAACTGCGTGTCCACAACTCTGTATCAGAATCATGACCACAAATAATGTTTTCATATAGATATAAAAACACACCGCAGCGTTTTTTTCAACAAATGAAACGGCTAGAAGTGGTTCTTTCAAACCTGAATTTTAGAAAAAAAATAGACTAATCAGAGCATACTTATTTCCATAAAAAGTTCGCTCTTTTTAATTGGTTTAGCAAGGAACCTGGTGCATCCAGCTTCAAAACACAGCTTTCTGTCTTCATTAAATGCATTAGCAGTAAGAGCTACTATCGGTATAGGCTCAAGTGAATGCTCTTTTTCATATTCCCGAATTGCTTTTGTTGCAGCAAGCCCATCCATGACAGGCATTTGAATATCCATGAAGACTACATCAAAATCACCTTCTTTAAAGGCCTCTAACCCTTCAAGTCCATTTTCAGTTAAAACCATTTCATGCTGGGATTCCCCAATATAAAAAGCAATAAGCATTCTATTACTCTCAGAGTCTTCGACAACAAGAATTTTCTTCTTTTCTATATGTGAATAATTATTCTTATCATTTTCACTATTCAATTTGTTCGTAATGCAATTTTCAGTGCAAACATCAAATGGAGCTGAAAAATGGAATGTCGTACCAACGCCTTCTTCTGACTCAACTAGAATTTCACCTTTCATCAAATCTGCAAACTTTTTGGCAATAGCAAGACCAAGGCCTGTTCCACCATATTTTCTGGTTGTAGAGGAATCAGCCTGCGCAAAGCTTTCAAAAATAGTACTTAATTGATTCTTTGAAACGCCAATACCAGTATCAGAAACACTAAATTTAATAGACACGCTGGAATCATTAATTTTATGGGCTATAACAGAAACAGAGACACTTCCATGTTCAGTGAATTTAACAGCATTGCCTACCAAATTAAGCAATATCTGTTTCATACGTACCTGATCACCCATAACTAATGAGGGTACATCTGGAGAAATAATACTTGAATAATCAAGCCCTTTAGAATCCGCTGAAATCTCCATAATAGCACTTATATCACCAAGCAGAACTGGTATACTAAATGGCACCGACTCTAATTCCATATGTCCAGTTTCAATTTTCGATAAATCTAAAATCTCATTGATCAGATTCATTAAACTTTCACCTGCCGACTCGAATAAACGTATATAATGACGTTGTTCTTCATTTAATTCAGAATCAGCAAGTAAATCTGCAACTCCGAGAATAGCATTCATTGGAGTACGAATTTCATGACTCATATTCGCTAAAAATTCAGATTTAGCTCTATTCGCTGCCTCTGCTTGCAATTTTGCGAATCTTAATGCTCTTTCTGAGTTTCTCCGCTCAGTAATATCCGATCCAACACAAAGCATTTCAGTAAATTCATTATCAGAGTTGTATAAGGCCTTATTCGACCATGCTACCCATATACGGCTTCCATCTTTAAGCATATTTTCATTTTCATGATTAACAAAACCTTCAGGATTATGGAACATTTTATCCACAAAACCGTTAAGAAAACGACCAGAACTGTCTACTTCAGGAATAATGGTCCCAACAGTTTTTCTACCGATAATTTCATCTCTTGAAAATCCAAATAAACGCTCTGCATACTCATTAAAGAAGGTTATGCGACCATTTTTATCAATTCTTAAAATAATGCTGGCGGCATTTTCCACAAGTTCTTGATAAAGTTGCCTGCTTTCTCTTAAACGGCTTTCAGCCCGCTTGCGATCGGCAACCTCTTGTTCTAAGTCATCCCTCGATGCAGTTGTTTTAGTTAACTGATCATTCGTATCTTCAAGTATTTTAGCATAATTCTCGATAGCATCTTTCGCTTTTATAAGCTGCTCTTCTGCTTCCTTGCGCTGTGTTATATCAACAAAACACTCGAGAAGTTGCTCTTTTCCATCAATAATAATTGTGCTTACCGTTTTTTGAACGGTCAGCTTTGCTCCGCTTGCTGTAAGAAGAATTCTCTCAGATTTATCGACATCCTGTTTCAAATCCAAAACAGGACATTTACCCTTTTCAGCAGCACAAATAAAATCGTGACACACGCGGCCTACAATCTGTTCTTTTTCAAGACCTATTAATCTGCACGCTTCGGTATTAGAATCCACTATGGTACGAGTTGCAGGATCAATTAAAAGTACTCCAGCCTGAATTGAAGAAAGTATTTTACTAAGCCTGGACTCACTTTGGCGAAGGGACTCTTCGGCCTCTTTGCGTTTAGCAAAATCTTCAATAGTAGCAATAACTTCTGACTTTGCTTTACCGGGTGTAACAGGATTAAAAACAGCTCGCAGATAAACAACATTTCCGCCAACCACAGAAGTATAGTAATCCTCATACAGTGAAGGTGTGCCAGAAATAGCTATCTTAATAGCTGCGCTCATTTTTGGAGAGGTATTTTGAACTGAATCAAATCCAAGCAAATCTTGTCTTGTAGATCCCATTAATCGAGCAAAGGGCTCATTACAATCTTTGATAAGGCCATCGGAATCAAAATGGATCATACCAAGCGGGGAATATTCAAAAATAACACGATGACGACGTTCGCTATCCATAAGTTCGCGAACTGCAATCTTACGTTCGGCAACTTCTTTATGTAATTCTGAGTTCAGTTCAGCATAACGTTGATAGCTGACGCAGGAGATACACGCGTTAGCTATTTTTGTATTAATAGGCAGAAGTGAAGTTATGAGCGACTTACCAAGGGGGTGACCGCTCTTAAGGAGAACTAAAAAACCGAAACCCGGTAATTCCATAAGATATGCATTACGCCCAGCTATGATTTTATGCATGGGGAGCTTTGAGCAAAACTCATCTGTAGCTTTACAGTCGGAATTACTTTTAACCATATCTATAAGAGATGTAATTGCTTCGGGAGTCTTACCAAGTACTGGATAGGATGAAACGATTTTACAACCAAGAAAACCGTCATCAGTAGACGTCATAAGTACGGCTCCAGCCATACAACCGAGGCGGCGCAAATAGATCGGCAAACCTTCTGTGAGGACATCTTTTAAATCAAGACTATTGCCAAACGCCATGGCCAAATCGAAAAGTATTTGTTCTTGAATACGTATACTCATACGTTTTCCAGTAAAGCTACAACGACAGTTTTATTATGAAATTCCAAATATTCTTCACCGTTATTAGCTATTTCTCCAAGAGATAGAGCTCCAACCAAGGGAACTTTGTCGTTTTGAACAATATCAAGTTCTTGTTGATATTGCTCTTCTAAAAAAAGATAACGCGAAACACAATCAATTAAAATACTTAGAGAAGGTTCTTTGGAACTCTGTTCCTTAGATTTCTCGTTCGCCTGTCGCGCAGCTTCAATAATAGTATCAGGTGCACCATGAAGGATCTCTACAAATGACCCTTCCGGTATTTCTCCAACACAAACCAGATTGCCTTCTTCGTCCACAAAAGCAGGATCGCGTACAATGGGTTCTGCAAAGAGACTCGCCATTCCAAAAGGATAAGCTTTAAAAAAAGTATTAAAATTTGTATCAGAAATTATTTCGGTTGAATGGTCACAAATGGCCTCTCTATAAACTTCCAAAGCAGGCTTCCAATCTAGTGATTTTAATACATTATGATCGGATTCCGTAACCTTGAAAGGGCCACAAATTGGAGTCCAGCCATGCTTAACCCCAATTGAGCTAGGCACATTTATTCCTGCCATGACAGCTGCATCTTCAAGCAACCCATCATTACACAACACACAAGGTTTTTGCTGAAAGTCTAAAGAACCAGCTCCTCCACCAACATAAGTTAGTCCTAATCCCAGAACTTCAAACAAAGAATGCACAAACGAGGCGACTCGTTTTGACAAGCCATCTACAAAAAGGAGTAAGGTCGATGGAATTTCATCAGACTCAAAGGAGCTGATCAGAGGATTTACATAATCCATATCAAAATCACTCAACCCGCGTAAAATATGAGGTTTAAATGAATATGGGAGACCAACAACAATAGTACCAGTCTTAAATTGATCGCGGTCGTGTAAAATTACAGGATAAGTCCCCCCTACCAAAGGCAAGGAAAATTGAGTCAGAATAGGATCAAGCAGTGTAGGAGTGAATCCATTCGCATCACATGCAAAAACAATAACTCCTTTTACCTCGGAGTCATTGTCCATAATTTCAAGAAGCTTATGAAAAGTTTCAACTGAACCAGAAGGATCAACTTCAATACGCATGCAATCTCCAAAAATCAAATAATCATAAATCTAATGGTCCGTATAATATAAAAAAACCACAGCCAGTCTACAAAAAAACAGATAAATACGTAGTAAATAAACTTAAGATTAAGGATAATAACTTAAGAAAAACATTCTTACCATTTTAATACGCAAAGTTGAACCAACAAATGTTAACATATTATATATTAAAGTTACTATTTTTTAAAGCAAAAACACGATTTACCAAGTTATTTTAAGAACAATACAGGGTAGTTAGTAAATACTCAAAAGTTTATGATAAAATATTGTTACGAAGAAAATTAAATCTTAATCCTAATAAGTAAAATCTCCGGCCTGCTGTTTGTTCGAATCGGCGGCCCCCAAAACCCTACTCCGCAACTAATGTAATACTGTGTCATTCCTTTTTGGAAGGCTCCCCAACCCTTATCATAAATTTCATCAATTATGAAATTAACAGGAAAAAGCTGGCCATTATGAGTATGTCCTGAAATTTGTAATGCTGCCCCTGCATTTTCAGCTTCTTCCAGCTCGGCAGGTTTATGATCAAGTATGATTATGGGCAAATTGTTGTTTTTTGGAATCACAAGATTAAGTGGCTTGCGACTTCCCCCGCGAACTAATGCTGCAAAATCATTACGCCCAACGAGAAGTAACTTATCATCAATTGAAACAGCTTCATCAACTAGAACGTTTATACCTTGCTTTTCAAGCAGCTTTTCAGACCAATCTCCACCTAGATAGTATTCGTGATTTCCAAGAACTGCATATTTCCCGAGCGGCGCATGTAATCGTTTAAGTTCTGAAACAGCACCACTTTTCACACAATCATAGTCATCGATAATATCACCACCTAAAAGAATCAGGTCTGGTGTCATTTGATTTATGGAAGTTACAATCCCAGCAACACGTTCTCGGCTCATCAGCTTTCCGGCATGCAGATCGGTAATTGCGGCAATGTCAATTTCAGTTCCGGTACTGTTGCCAGTTCGAAGATCAAATTCAATTTCGCGTATAACAGGGGTCGTAGCGTTGATATATCCGCCAATGGCCATCACTGCGGAAACAAGACACAGCCCTGCAAATATTTTAGCCTTTGGAACAATGTATGCTGGAAACATGGCCTTTACAGCGAGACGAACCGGCTCAAAGCACAGTCCAAGAGGGACCATACATGCGATTATTGCCGCCCATGTGTAACCTGCACCCTGCATGAAAAGTTTGAGAGAGTATGGTATGTCACCCCTAAAAAAGAGGGTCAGGGGAAGCGCTACCGTCATAAGATCAGTAGCAATCAATATTCCGCGCTTTGTTTTGGGTTTACGCTCAAGCATGCGGCATATCCACAGCCGAACATAAAAGTAGCAGAGAAAATAAATGAGCGTCGCTTTAAGGTAAAATGTCATAACTATCCTTATCTACGAAATATTGTGATCCTAGCGCTTACTGCGGGCATTATAAGCTTTCGCAAGTCCACCGCCTGAAGTTTCACGATACAAGCTTGGCAGGTCATGGCCTGTTTCTTTCATAACAGTAACGACTTCATCAAATGGAATCCGATGTGAACCATCTGACAAAATGGACATTTGAGCACGGGCTAAAGCCCTCGTTGCAGCGCAGGCATTGCGTTCAATACACGGAATCTGCACCAGTCCATCAACAGGGTCACAAGTAAGTCCAAGATGATGCTCAAGGCCCATTTCAGCTGCATATTCTATCTGCCGTAATGTTCCGCCCATAAGTTGGTTTGCAGCGGCTGAAGCCATAGCACAAGCAGATCCAACTTCGCCCTGACAACCAACTTCCGCACCGGAAATAGAGGCATTCATCTTAATAACATTCCCGAACAATCCAGCTGTGGCAAGAGCGCGAATAATATCATTATCTTTCAAATCGTAAACATCTTTAAGGTATTTTAGAGTCGCTGGAACAATGCCACATGAACCGCAAGTGGGGGCTGTAACAATAACACCGCCTGCAGCATTTTCTTCAGATACAGCCAAAGCGTAAGCAGTCGTAAGTCCGGTTAACTGCATATCGGCGCTGGCGAGCCTTGTTTTACGATAATAAGATTTAGCCTGTCTTCTAAGTCCAATTGAACCGGGAAGAACTCCTTCGGCATCAAGTCCGCGTTCTAAAGATTCTTCCATTACGGCCCATATTTCGAGTAAAAAACCCCAAATCTCAGGACCTTCGCACTCTTCGACATATTCCCAGTATGTAATGCCCTTATCTTCGCAATGTGCCATAATCGAAGCAATATCATTAAGTTCATAAACAGCTTTAATATCGGAACACTTGGTACCTTCTTCTCGAATAGCCCCGCCTCCAACGCTGTATATTTTCCATGAATCTACAATCTCACGACTCGCATCCAAGGCCTCAAACAGCATACCATTAGGATGTTCAGGCATTTTCTCCTCAGATTTCCAGACAATTTCGGTCTTGTCTTTTCCAAGTACACTAAGAACCGCCCAATCAGTTAAATGACCCTTCCCCGTAGCAGCGAGACTCTCAAACAAAGTCACTCGGTAACCAGCCGCAACAGAGTTCTTTTTTTGAAAGATTTCTGCCGCCATCCGGGGTCCCATTGTGTGACTGGATGAAGGGCCTACTCCTATGCGATATAATTCTTTTAGGGATTCCATTTACTGCTATTCCTTGAAGAAAAGGTGTTTAATTATCAAAAATTTAACTTCATAATAGCCGCAAATTTGCCAAGGGCAAAGCTAATAAAGGAGAGTTATTAAAATAGATTTAGCAAAAGGTAGAAGGATATGTAAAAAACGATAAGTTCATATAAAGAAAATCTAAATAGTATAATATTAAAAACAACCAACACAGAACATAAACACCTGTAATAGAACAATTAAAAATTAAATATAAACTTTCACAAAACAATATAAATGGAGAGACGGTAAGACTCCGACTCTCCATAAAAAACTAATCATGAATTCGGAAACCAGTCAGTTGTTTTCTTACAAAAACCGACAAGCATCAACATTACCGGAACCTCAATCAAAACACCCACAACAGTTGCAAGAGCAGCTCCCGATGAAAGTCCAAAAATCATGACCGCTGTAGCAATTGCCACCTCAAAATGATTTGAGGCTCCGATCATCGCAGCAGGAGCAGCATCTTCATAATTGAGTTTCATGAGTTTTGCCGCGCCGTAGCCGAATGCGAATATCAACACAGTCTGCAAAAATAGGGGGATGGAAATCCATACAATAGTCATTGGATTTGCTAAAATAACTTCTCCCTTAAAACTGAAAAGCAAAACCAGAGTCAATAGCAGCGCGCTGATAGTAATAGGCGTTAAAACATGCAGGAATTTATCATTGAACCACGCTTCACCTTTTACTTTTAAAATCCATTTGCGTGAAAAATATCCAGCAAATAAAGGCAGCGCTACATAAATTGAAACAGACAAAAGCAAAGCCTGCCATGGAACAGGTAATTGCCCTACTCCCAGCAAAAATCCACCTAGCACGCCGTAAAGAACAAGCATTGCGAGAGAGTTAATGGCAACCATGACCAGAGTAAGCCCGTCATTACCTTTCGCAAGGTAACCCCAGACAAGGACCATAGCGGTACATGGTGCAATACCAAGCAAGATACAGCCGCCGAAGTAACTGCGCCAAAGAGGAATCTGCAACATCTTAATTCCGTCCGCCAAAACCACAAGTCCAGAGCCGTGTACCGAACCAACGGGCAAATCCAGACCGAAAGGCATTTTCACCAAGTCCATAGCATCAACGCCAATCATACTTTTGAAGCAATAGCCAAGAAAGAATAGAGCAATTGTGTACATGGTGAACGGTTTAATACACCAATTGATGAACAGCGTAAGAAATACTGGTTTTCCGCTTTTACCAGCCTTAACAACGCTGGCAAAATCTATTTTAACCATAATGGGATACATCATAAAAAATAGACAAATCGCGATAGGAATGGACACAACAGGCGCGCCATTAACATTAATAGACATTCCATCCAATGTCTTAGCCAAATCAGGTGCGACCTTGCCGAGAAAAACGCCACCGACAATGCACAGTCCAACCCAAACAGTCAGATAACGTTCGAAAAGGCTGGTCATTTTACGATCATTTGCGGAGCTAATTTCATTACTCATTTTGTTATCCACGATTAGTTATATAAATGTTAAACTTTGCAAATCCATTCAGATATGAATGAATACTATTTGAAAAGAGACTCTAAACTTTCTGGCAGTGATTCAACGTAAACTTTAATTTCATCACGTACTTTTCGGTAACAATTGAGTTGCTCCTCTTCGGAACCGCCCTTTTCAGATAATTCTTTAGCCATCTTCGGAGGATCATCAAAACCCACATGTGTAACTTTGCAATTACCGGGAAAATAAGGACAGGTTTCATGAGCATGTCCGCAAACCGTCACTACGACATCAATAGGAACATCTTTGAACTCATCAATATGACGCGATCTATGTTTCGAAATATCAACACCAGCTTCAGCCATAACTCTCACTGCATTCGGGTTTAAACCATGAGTTTCTATTCCCGCCGAGTAAGCGTTGATTTCCTCGCTGTTTAAATGTGTTGTCCACCCTTCCGCCATCTGACTTCTGCACGAATTGCCAGTGCAAAGGAAAAGTACGTTCAGCTTTTTACTCATTCAATGTATCTCCTAGGCAAGATAAAATTATATATAAATTTCTTATTTAACCAACTAGCCCAAAGTAGTGAGCTTATGAATTATCATCAATGCAGATTGTGTTACATTTTAGCAACAATTACACATCACTAAAAAAAACGCGAAGCCCCTAAGGACTTCGCGTTTTTTAGTAATGTAAGAATGTAGATTATGCACAAAAAGTAACTCAACTTTATTGAGAATTTTCAGAATCACCCACGTCCATAATATTTAGAGCCCTAGCAGGATTATCCTCTACCCGAGTTAATATCCCCATAACTTGCCCAGTAGGCAGCCACTTTACCTGTCCGGTGGCAACATCGTAAATAGCGCCAATAACCTTGGATCTGCCAGTCTTTACAATTTGCCGAGCTGCGGGACTTTGCATGAAAAGGTCTTCGATGGACTGCCAAACATTTTGTTCAATAGCATAAGGAATTACTTCTTCACCTTTTACACCTGGATTCATGGAGATAGCTTTTTGAACCGCAGGCAGAATAGGCGCGACTAGTGGTGGAATATTCCATTCAAGCTCAGAACCATGGCCCTGCACCGCGTTAGTAACAGCTGCTACCGCCCCACACTGTGTGTGTCCAAGAACAACAAGAACCGGCGTATCTACATGAGCAAGGCCATATTCAATACTTCCAGCCTCATCAGTCTGCACAACGTTTCCAGCAACACGAACCGTAAAGAGGTCCATAACTCCAGCATCAAAAACACGCTCAACAGGAATCCGCGAGTCCGAGCAGGTAATCACAGTTGCGTAAGCATGCTTGCCCTGACTTTCCGCACCTGACTGATTCATACGGGAAATACCGGAATTAGGATGAATAGTAGAACCTGATGAAAAACGATCATTTCCGTCCTGAAGCAACATTATTACTTCAGAAGGAGACGGTTTACCTTTAATAGGAGGGTATGTGTGCTTATCAGCGGGACCTTTAGCAATCTCATCTGGACTAGGAACAGGGACTGCGCCCTTACCATTAGCGGCCATAGCATATATTCCGCGCTTCGGATTTGCCTCAACTTTTTTTAGGATAGATAGAACCTTATCCTCACTAAGCCATTCAACTTGTCCATTAGAAACGTCATAAATACCACCGACAACTTTGACCTTCCCACTCTTAAAAAGCTTGCGCGTAGCAGGACTTTCCATGAATAGATCTTCAATAGACTGCCAGACATTTTCTGTTATGGCATAAGGAACTATCTCGTTTCCTTCAATATTTGAATGCTGAGCCATCGCCCTTTTAACAGCTGGTGCGATGGGAGCTACCAATGGTGGAATATTGCGTTCAAACGTATGACTATGACCTTGCACCACACTAGTAACGGCTTCTACAGCGCCACATTGCTTGTGGCCTAAGACGACTAAAACAGGAGTGTTAACATGTGCTAATCCATATTCAATGCTACCGGCTTCGTCAGTCTGAACAACATTTCCTGCAACACGAATCACAAATAAATCCATAACCCCGGCGTCAAAAACTCTCTCGACGGGAACTCTGGAATCAGAACATGTAATTACCGTTGCATATGCATGATCACCTTGATTCTCCGTTCCAGCCTGATTCAGCCTTATGCTATCAGTATTCTTATGAGTTGGGTTGCCGGAGTAAAACCGTTTATTACCATCCTTTAATAGTGAAAGAACTCCTTCCGGTGACACCTTTTCAGCATACACCTGAGAAAGGTCTGCAATCAATAAAACTGTCATAATGGTTAAAAGCATGGCCAAAGTAAATCTCAAATTCCGAATTCCAGATTTCATTATGACTCCATGGATAAATCTTAAAAAGATTCATTGATCTATATGGTTATGATGCAATCCTATTCAAGCAATTTATTTTACCAAACTTTTATTTAGAAACGTGCTCCAGTCCCGCAACATATGTTTTAGCAACAGCTCTGTCGTCACCGAGCGTCATGAGAACGAACAGCCGTTCCGCCAGAGTTTTGGTGTATTCCATACGATAGCGTAGGAGCGGTGTAGATTCCAAATCTAAAACTACGAAATCAGCTTCCTTGCCGGGCGAGAAGTTACCTATGGAGTTTTCCAGCGATAGTGCTCGCGCTCCCCCGTAAGTAATTAGGTAGAAGGCATCAAAGGCCGAAAGCTTAGTTTCGGCGCGAATGGCCGTCCCCTTGTACGCCTCGCTCAAAGTTACCAGCATAGAAAAACTAGTACCGCCGCCAATATCCGTACCCATTGCTATCATGGCATTCATACGCTTTGCCCGTGCGTAATCGAAAATACCACTGCCGAGAAAAAAGTTAGATGTAGGACACCATGATGCGACAGAACCTGTTTCCGCTATGCGCTCAAACTCCCTATCCGAAAGGTGGACACTATGCCCAAAGATGGTACGTTTTCCGAGCAGGCCATAATGATCATAAACATCAAGATAATCCTTCGATTCAGGGAAAAGTGATTTTACAAGCTCAACTTCATGGAGGTTCTCAGCTAAATGAGTCTGCATATACAGATCCGGATATTCTCTCTTTAGACGACCAGCAACTTCAAGTTCTTCTTTAGTAGAAGTTGGAGCAAAACGCGGAGTGATGGCGTACAAGAGCCGCCCTTTTCCATTCCATTTTTCTATTAGTTCTTTTGAGTCTTCATAAGCTGAATCCGGCGTATCACGAAGCCCCTCAGGCACATCGCGGTCCGAAAGCGACTTCCCTGCAATGATGCGCATATTCCTAGCCTCAGCTTCCTGAAAAAGAATGTCCGTAGCTTCCTTGTGCGATGAAGAATAAAGGGACGCCGTGGTAGTTCCATTTCTCAGCAGCTCATCCAGAAAAAAAGCAGCCCCAGTACGAGCATGTACAGGATCAGAAAATTTTTCCTCGCTAGGGAAAATATACCCTTTCAGCCACTCTAGCAATTGTTCTCCGTAACCAGCTATAGCACCTGCCTGTGGAGAATGAGCATGAGTGTCAATAAAGCCCGGCATTATCAACTGATCACCGTGGTCAATAATTGTAGTACCATCGGCCAGCGTTTCAATTAGCTTTGGAGCTTCCCCGGCAGCCACAACTTTTCCATCTTCAATTATAAGCATTCCGTCTTCAAAATACTCGTATGAATCAGCAGCATTTTGAAGATTAGCATCGTCTTTATAATGAAAAATTGCCCCTCTATGGGCAGTTACTGTTGTCATTTCAGCCTCCTAATCTTTTTTTTGCGAAGTTTCAGTTTTACTAGGACCTGTAAAAACTTCAATACAAACATTCATCAATGCCAACCCCATAAGGTTAACAGTAGTAGCCCCAAACCACATGTATGCGCCCCATTCCGAAAGCTCTTTAATCCAGCCGGACCATAGAACAAAACAAATGATAAAAAATGATAAAAATGTGTCAATAGTCAAAAGAAGTGGAGCTCTGCCGATCCTACGCCCAAGGTGAGCGAGAGAGCAAAATTCAATGTCAGGCCTACGGAGCTGTAATAGCTCTTTAGTGATACGCACAAAATTCATGGCCAGATCTATCACTGACCAGATTACCATAACAATACTAAGTAAAACGTATCCATTTTGATAAGCCAAAAGGCCGAACAGAAACTTGAAAACGCAAAACGGCACACCTATAGTCAATGAAAGAAATGCGGATGTTCTGAACAATCGCGGTTGCTTGTCAGCCAAAGTAGCCCCTCCTGATAATATAAATTATGGTATTTAAAACCAATTCAGACTGTTACTTATTTTTATATTACGGCTATGTTATTGTGCAGAATATCTACACAGAATACATTCCTCAATCGGTGGCAAACGGAGTAAAACTTATTCAATAAATTTGGTTATACCCTTCACATATCGCGGCAATGATATTTTCCATTTAAATAATTCTGTTTTACTAAAAACAAATAAACCACGGGAAGGAATTACTGGTTTTATTTGTTGTACCGGCACTCCGTTTAAAATAGATAGAACGATTTCCCCCGCAGTTATGCCTTGTACTTCTCCACTTAATACCAGCCCACCAATTGTTTTATCCTTTCCAACATTCATTTCCCAAAAACCAAAAATTGGAACGGGAGAATTTTTAGAAGTCCATTTCAAGATATCATCACTTTTAACATGATCATTATTATCATCAACTACAGTTTGAAATAAGCCAAGTATTATTGCGGAATAACCGTCATCTGCGGACTTATTAATAATATTTTTCCAATCCTCAAAAGTAGCAACCTCTTGAATTGTTATTTGTATGTCACCAATTTTTGCAGAATACATACCGTCAAACACTGAATCCATTAACACTTTTGCAGTTGTTCCAGTATCCAATAAAATTAAAATTTTACTCTTATCAAGATTAAGAATTTGTTTTAAATACTTAACAGATCTCTTATATAATGGGCGCTCAAGCACCCCTGTAATATTTTTATTGAGTTCGATATATCTTCGAGGATTGCCATTAATTCCAAGATATACAACGGGAGTGTCTGTTTTCAAAAATTTTGGACCAAGTAGCTTCAAAGCATTATCGTCTGCCAATACCACAACATCGGGTTGAGATTTTATATACTCATCCCACGCAAGATCTGCTCTTTCTTGATATTGATCAGCAACAACTCTCTTGGTATCCATTCTAAAATAAGAAAGATCGACTTTACCCTTTAAAACGGACTCTAAACCTTTTTCATTATTCTTATTCCATTCATATTCAGCATGATAACTTTCGATGACCAACACCTTAGGCTTCGCATTTGCACAGACTGGTAAAAACAAAGTTATTAATGCGACTAGAATCGCAACTCTACTTATAACATAATACATTGGGGCAATCCTACTTCTCATTTTAGATAAATAATGAAACTCAACTTATGACCCATACGGTACAATCAACTGCGGACTGAACCACTTTTGTTGAAACCGAACCAAACAAAAATTCTTCAGCCTTGCTTACTCCGCGCCTGCCTACAACAAGTGTATCGTAATCGCCTTCTTCTCTTATTCTCAATATATCCAGACCAATACTTCTTCCTGTTCCACAAATATCAGTATCATGAAACGGCGACTTGCAACTAGCAAAATATTGCGCAACAACAACTTCACCAGATACGCCTATTTTAACAAGAATGTCTTTGGCTTCGGACATCTTTTTTCCAATATCAACCTCGTTTTTTTCACACTGGATTGCCCATGCATCATCATCTTTAAAAAGATCCTTATCAGGAAGACGTTCAACATGCAGAATCGTAACTCCGCAGATCGGGCAATGTTTTATAATATTGCCGACATATTCAATAGCCTTATAAGAGTTCTCAGACCCATCAAATGCTACGAGAATCTTATTTAGTGTCATGGTAATATCCTCCTTCGAAATTTGGACCTTTTTGGAGTTAGACTCTTTCAGGAATTATAATTTACGAATTTCCTTTAAACATTTTCTCATATCGATCAGCAACTCATCTACAGACTCATAAAAGACCGAAGTTGATGATGCGAAATGCATTAAAATGTTATTCAGCGAACTTGGAATATAACTATATATTTTCTGAACATTAACGACTCTATTGCCGATAACAATAGAATAATCCCCAGTATTCAAGGTGCTGAGAATGGAATTATCTATGCCCAGTTCGAGCATAGTCTGCATTGTTAAATTTGCTTTACCGGCAAGATAAATAAGAATGGATCCTAATCCAAAAAGATCCAGTCCGAATGGATTTTCATATAACTCAAAGGCATAATCAAAATCGATCCACCTATACGCACCAGTTCCACTTTCTACCCACAAATGATCCCGGCGAATATCACCGTGCTTTTCGTCATTGTCATGTAGAAACTTGATTGCATCGCACGAGTCAATATACTTCTCTAAAATTTTAGGAAAATGCTCGTGAAAATAAGTTTTATGATCGACAGGTATGTTGTGTACAACCACATCAAGACGCTTGCCACGTATTATGTCCAGCACCCTTACATTGTTGCCAGCTACATCATAATTAGAGCACCCCTGCATAAAGCGCGTATCACCCTTCACAAGTTCCAGAATTCTAGCTTCCTTGCGCGGGCTTCTATAGCAGTTAATTTCAAATGGCCCGATGTGCATTGGGAATTTTTCGTAAAAAGCTAGCTTCAAAATTTGAGGCTGCCCAGACTCTAAATGCTTGCCTCTCTTAACCCAATATTTCGGATCGGATAATCCAAAACGCCGTTCCTGTTCATTTTTTAGCACCAAAAAATGTTCAGTACCAAGTTTTATGACATCACTATAGTCAATATTCATAAACTGGGTTGTATCTATAAAAACCTTCCCGAAACGGGACATTGTAGAATCAGGCAAGTATTTATTGATAAGATCTCTGACTTCACTACTCATAGCCACACTCCTGATGTCGTTTTAAACACCAAACAAGGCTTATAATCCTACTTGGATTATATCACAGCAGGTGATAAAGTAAAACAGAAAGAGAACATTAACTGCAAAAGCTGTTAAAGGTTCCAAAATGGCTCTTGCTTGTTCTTTATTTGTTACGTAAGTTTTCTAATTAAGTAAGAGTTGAATATCCAAATTTTCGCATTTTAAGAGGTCTCATTGAATCAAATCGAATATTCCCTAGACGAACTTGGCTGGAAACCATCCTTCCAAGAACAACTTTCTTCCGAAGAGCAAGACACTACCCTCCCCGCCAGAGTTACCAAAACTCATAAGGGACATCTGGTCGTATCCACTGGAAAAGAAGAACTTCTTTTGCAAATCGCAGAAACTGGCGTGGGCAGTCTAAATGAACAGCCTACTGTCGGTGACTGGCTATTACTTAACAAAGAAACGCAGGTTCCTACTCGTTTACTTGAACGCAGCAGTCTACTTCAACGCATGAGCCCGGGGCAGGAAATAAAACTCCAGCCTATCGCGGCCAATATCAACACACTGCTTATTGTCTCATCCTGCAATACCGAATTTAATTTGAATCGCCTTGAGCGGTATATATGCCTTGCTATGGAAGCAGACATTGAATTTGTGATGGTCCTAACCAAAGCAGATTTAGCCGAGGACCCACAAGAATATCTCGAAAAGGCTCAAAAGCTACATGATTCCATGCCGGTAATGGTTGTAAATTCCAAAGACACTGAGAGCGTTAAGGCTTTACAAAATTGGTTTGGTAAAGGCGAGTCACTTGTTCTTTTAGGCTCATCAGGCGTTGGCAAGTCTACACTGCTTAACACCATAAATGGCACTAGCAAGCAAAAGGTCGGAGCTATCCGTGTTGGTGATGATAAAGGGCGGCACACCACTACATCCAGATCCCTCCACGTTATGCCTTCTGGCGCACTTTTGATTGATGTTCCGGGAATCAGAGAGCTACAGCTTTATGATTGTGAGTCTGGAGTATACAACGCATTCAATGAAGTTTCAGAATTGACAGAGCAATGTAAATTTGCAGATTGCAGTCATAAAAATGAGCCGGGCTGTGCAATTAGAGCCGCTCTTGAAGATGGAATAATAGATCAACGCAGACTTGATAATTATCAAAAACTTATTGAAGAATCTGAACTGAACAAAGAAAATATCGCTGAAAGAGTTAAACGAAAATCTGAATCCGGCAGAAAGAAGAATAAGGATTCCAAATATAAATGGCGTAAGTAATCATCCGCCGTCGAACTTTACTTTATACTTTAGCCACGCGCCATCCAAAATAGATTTACCGTTTCAGGGTATTACAATTGGCCTGTGAGATTAGCCTTTCGCTTTGCCATATTCTATAACATTGTCATTCCTATATTTTTTGTACTTCCCCGTAATCTCGTCATCTGGCAGTCCTACGCCTAAATTCTGATTATCCCTCTCAAATTCTATCAAAATCGCAGAATAAATAATTTAATACCTATTAAATCATAGCTGAAGCAGTGAGTCGTACGAGTACGGTAAGTTTGGCGAGCGTCTTTTCGCTGGCACTGTAAGTTTTGGTGAGCGTCAGTATGTTTACGATAAGAATCTGAAACTTATTCAGGCTGGCGAGGTTAAGTATTCTTACGACGCCAAAGGTCGGCTTGTTTTGAAGCATGACCATGGGCAGATTACAAAACATTCGTATCTGCCAAAAGGCGTGCTTCACAAAGCTCAATTGCCTGATGGTCGTATTATCGAATATCATTTTGATTCCGAAGATATGCGCATAGCCAAATCTGTTAATGGAACGGTTACCGAAAAGTATCTATGGAAGGACTTTACGACACTTGAAGCTGTAGCCGATGGCGCGGGGCAAAATGTGAAAGTCTTCGCGTATGACGAAGAAGGTAAAGCAAATTATATGTGATTCGTTTGGCAATCTCATTGTCGATACTGATGGAACTATTGATATTCCTCAGGATTCGCTGCGGGACTTCTCGCTAAAGACACCGGCCTAGTTCATTTCGGATACCGTGAGTATGGCCCTGAAGTTGGACGTTTTGCCACTCCTGATCCTATAGGGTTTGCTGGCGACGATGTAGATGTTTATGGCTACTGCTGGGATGATCCGAATAATTTTGTGGATCGGGATGGGCTTAAGGGGAAGAGTGAGGAGAAAGAAAAAGACGGAGATAAGAAAAACACTAAGCACGAAAAAATACAGTAAACCGATAGCTCTGTGCCTAGACATTCAGACCCCTCTGAAATTCTTGGCTATTATGAAAGGAAAAGAAGTTTTCCAGACAAAGTTGGAAGTTCTTTAGGAAAAATAGGCGGCATTGCAGGCGAAGCCGGAATGGAAATCGCAGGAGAATCTGGGGACGCGATTCACAAAAAGGCTAGTCCGCTTACACATCCTGAAACAAAAAAAGGCGCTCAAGAAATCATGCGAAAAAAGAGAAAAGGCGAAATAAAAGAAAATTGAGAACATCACCGTAAGTGAAAATCCAAAAAAAAGGCTGTGAGGTTAACCCCACAGCCCAATAATAAACTAAAGCCATCAAACTATTTCATAACGACACACAACGAACCAATTAATATTGATCAATTGTCTTCGGAAGCTTAATCATCCAAAATCCACCCTTCTCTCCCGTAGCCTGAAGTTCAAATGATGTCTGAACTTCACCTCCATCGTAAGTAAGCTTGCCATCATCTATGACATACTTTGTAGCCTTCTTAACGTCCTTCCCCTTTTTATCTTCCACCGGATTCACAGTGACAGATCCGAATCCAAAATCATTATCTGAACATACAGCTATCGTTCTCATATCAGGGAGCAATGCCAGCCCTTCTGCCTTACTGGGCTTCCAGCCATGTTCGCGCAAACTGATAATCTCTGTTTTCGTAGCCATCTTTATGCCGAGAGTTTCTAATTCATCAGAACCAGAAACCATTTCTAGCTCTTTCCCGCCAGCAGTCTTTTTACCGCTTAAATCTGTGGCCCCTGCAATGTCGATCAAATAGATAATATTACGAAGCCCGTCTTTACCTTTACCCTGCTCTACAATTAGAAATTTAGTGTCGCTTATAGCATGCAGGTCGCCGATTTTGGCATCCTTACATTTTTTATACGCATCAACATCAATGGGGTAAGCAAACATCTTTGTTTTGCCTGTTTCAGGATCGAGTAAAACTAGACGGGTGAAGGGAGCTTTGCTTGCTGAAATTTTCCCACCCACATCACAAATAGACTGAACCGCACCAAGCACCAAATTGGATGGAGTCACAGCCACACCTTCCATTCCTCTGTTCGGCTGACGTTTTCCAACGATGGCAGGTAGTCCATCCCCTGGAGAATACTTCTTAAGGATACGTCCGGTATTTACATCCATTTTAGCTATGAACGGGCCATATTCATCACATATCCAGAGATTTCCATCTTTACGATCAATGGCAATCCCTTCTGTGTCCATCCCTTCTTTATCGTAGCTGAGGATCTTATATGAATCTGAAAGTGGAACTTCTCCGGTTGAACCGACAGTACCGGGAGGCAATGGACGACCTGAAATATTGCGTCCCTTGAAATCTTTAATCTCAATTGCGCTAAGGAGAGTGACTTTGCCATCTTTGAGAGCAAGCGCACCATATGTAGGAGTAAAATTAGGAGCAGGAAATACTTTGGATGGAACTTTTTTTCCGTTAACCAAGACTCTAGGACTATCGGCATTAGGCCCACGGTCCCCGATTGCGTAAAACATGCGAGATCCATCTTTGGCCTTACCGATATAAGTCATACCGGAACCGATCCCTATCGGGAAACCTTCTGGAATACGATCTGCATATTTCCCGTTGTACGGAACATTATACTTTAAAGGGGTATCAATATCATACTTCTCAATTTCAACGTCAGCTCCGCACGCAAACCCTGCACTGAGGACAAGAATAGCTCCTGTAGCAATAAACTTTTTAAACATTTAGTGTAGCCTCCATTTTTTATAACTCAGCTACATCCTATTAGTTAATAGTAAATCTCATTCAAGTTACAAACGAAACGTATGTGTTAATAAACCAGAAAATATTACCAAACCAACAACTTAAAAGCTTACCTAATCAACAAAGTGGCTTAATGCTTCTTTCAAATCTAGGTGCTCGAAATTAAATCCGGCAGTAATTAAACGTTCCGGCAATACGAACTGTCCATTGATAAGAATTTCCTCCGCCATCTGGCCGAGTATAAGCTTAAGTACAAATGACGGAACACGAAGGCGAACAGGCTTGTCGACAACATTACCAAGGGTTTCCGCGAACTTATTGAACGTTTCAGGATGCGTGGAGCATAGATTATAGACACCCTTACATGAGGAATTTTCAATCAAAAATATTATGGCTCTTATTTCATCATCAATATGAATCCACGAAACGCCCTGATGACCATCACCAATATAGGAGCCAAGCCCAAGTTTAAAAGGGCCAATCATCTTACTAAGAGCACCGCCGGAACCCAAAACCATACTTGTACGAATAACCACCCGCCTAACGCCATAATCTTCAACGCTGGCAGTAGATGCTTCCCACTCTTTTGCAACGTCGGACAAAAAAGAATTACCGCATGCAGCATCTTCCGTTACAGGCTGTGCGCCTCTTGGACCATAGTATCCGATTGCGGAAGCCTGAATTACAACCTTAGGACGAACTTTAGCGGACATTACAGATTCGACTACAGCTCTACCAGCATTCAATCGGCTGGATAATATGCTATTCTTCTTAGCTTTATTCCATCTACCGGAAGCGATATTGTCTCCCGCAAGATTTACGATTGCAGTTGCTCCCTCTGCAAATTCCTCCCATCCTGATGAAGACACACCGTCCCACACAACATTCCTGACTCCCGCAATATCAGATGTCCGTGTTGAACGCGTAAGAGCGTAAACCTGATAGCCTTTTGCCACCAAAGCCTTGCTGAGTTTTCTGCCGATAAACCCCGTTCCACCAGTTATTACAACTCGCATAAAGACCTCCTTATATGATCTGAAGCCTAATTAATTTTATAACTATTAATTAAACAACATCATACATCTATACTAATTGAAATGACAACATTCAAATAATATAATGAGTCTGATTGAGTGAAGAGTAAAATAAGAGGAATGGCAATGCAAAAAAACGCTAAAATAATGAGATAATGTTAAGCGGCCTTGATGCTGCGCATTATAAATCTCAGAGTTTCGTCATATAATTTTGGAGGGCTATATGGAGTTAAGAGCTTGGTTCTGACGGCACCAACAAGATTACAGAGCACAACAGAAGCCGTCTCTGGTATAAGTAAATCTGATATTGATCCATCACGAACTCCCCGAGCCACACAGGTCTCGAGCAGCACAGGAATTTGAGCAAACTTGTGAACCATCGCGTCGCGGTCTTCTCCAGTTTTGATATCACTAAAAGGAGAGCACCTGACAAGTACAAGAAAATTTTCATCGGGATTTATGGAGAAATCAAGATAGCATTTAGCAAATCTACAAACAGCATCAAAGCCGTTTTCGGCCTGAATTACTTCATTCTGGAGAGCTAAACTTAGCCTTTCAGTAACATCTAGCCCTGCGACTCTAAAAAGTTTTTCCTTGCTGACATAATGATGAGACAATAGCCCCACCGCAACTCCAGCGCGATCTGCTATTTTTTTAAAAGTAGTACCATTGTACCCAAGTTCTCCGAAAAGCTCTTTAGCAATCTGTAAAACCAGTTCCTTTTTAGTCATCGAGCTCTCTTCTTTTACTTTATTAATTTACGCTTAAGAATTTACGTAAGCCGTATATAAACGTCAACAATGCAATCAAAAAAACAAAAGCCCCTCATTTAACGAGGAGCTTTTGTTTGGAGGAATAGAAACTGAAGGTGGTTTCTAAGAATGTTTAACTTTCGTAATTCGAGTGCATATATCATTAACGTATGCACAGGTTTTCTTCGAAGGCTAAATTGATACCTGACAATAACAAGGCTTGATGCGGTCAAGTCTAGGTGTCATGGCTGAGTGCATTCATACTGATGACTGCTGTAGGAAAACCTACTTTTCGTGCTGCCGTCATTCAAACTTCATTTAAAGACCCCTACAGTCCCAATAGAAGGAATTCTACGGCATCAAAAAAACATTCACCCTTATGTATAGTCACTCATAAGAATTTATATCGGCATCAACTGAGACTATATCTATGTTCAGTTTTTTATTTTGTCAACAGTCAATAAAGTAAAACCGTAAAGCATTAACAGGCTCGACATACACACTTAAAATACTTATTTAATTGATTTAATAACAAAACAAACAACAATTACGTAAAAATAATAATACAAATTAGTTCTATAAAAAGTAATAATTCTTTCAAATAAAACTGAATGGCCGTTCAGTTTTATCTGATTTAAGCTAGAATTACATACGAAAACGCAATTTTTACTTCCTAACAACAAATCTTAACTCGTAGCAGGTTGCACCAGACGCAAGGTTCACGTATTGTGCGAAAAATTCCGGGAGGATGTTCAATATGATTTTTTCGAAAATATTAATCCCAGTAGATGGTTCAAAACATTCTGATAGCGCAGTTGAATATGGATTTGAATTGGCACAAATAACCAAAGCGCAAGTAATTCTTTTGCACTGCCATCCCCCTGTTCCATCAGGACTAGGTGAGCCTAATTTTCAAAAAGCAATAGATGATTCAACTAGAAGATCATACGCCATCCTTGAAAAATATACTCAGCACCCAAAAGCGCAAGACGTAGAACTCAGTGAAAAAATTATAGGGGGAAAAACCACTACATCCATAACAACCGTGGCAGAAACAGAAAATTGTGATCTCATCATTATAGGTTCCAAGGGCAAAACGGACCTTGAAGGACTGCTTATGGGAAGCGTAACCCACAAAGTACTCAACACAGCTCACTGCCCTGTTTTAGTAATAAAATAAGCCGAAAAATTAATACTTATTTAAAAAGACAGGTCGTGCTATCCCAAAAATCAGATTGTAATTAATTTTTTTTTGACTTAAATTCGAGACAATAAGTTTTAAACTACTTGTTTGATCGAAATCTATTTTTTTGAAAACCCATAGGGAGTGGTTCATGCGTCTTTTGACACGATCTGACTTTGACGGCTTAGCCTGTGCAGTCCTTCTCACGGATATAGGAATCATGGATAATTGGATGTTCGTACACCCAAAAGACATTCAAGACGGCAAATATCCCGGTGACCCCAACGACATAGTTGCCAACGTTCCATATATAGAAGGATGTGGATACTGGTTTGACCATCATTCCAGTGAAGATGAACGTTTGGGCATGGATCTAGATTTTAAAGGGATGTCCCGAAAAGCAAAAAGTGCTGCCAGAGTTATCTGGGAATATTTCGGAGGACACGAAAAGTTCGACGATAAATTTGATGAAATGCTGCACTACGTAGATAAAGTAGATAGCGGTGACCTTACAGCCGAAGAAGTCCAGAATCCGATTGGTTGGATTCTTCTTGGCTTTATCATGGACCCAAGAACGGGTCTTGGACGCTATAGGCATTTTAATGTGAGTAACTACCAGTTAATGGAAAATCTCATTGAATACTGCCGTTCCCTCTCTATCACTGAAATACTCGAACTGCCGGATGTGAAAGAGCGTGTTGACCTCTATATGGAAAGAGATCAGCAATTCCGTAACATGCTTGAGGAACGTTCGGAAGTGTTCGCAAACGTTGTAATACTTGACCTTCGCGAGCAAGAAGAAATTTATCCTGGAAATAGATTTACTATCTACTCCATGTTCCCACAGTGTGACGTAAGCATCCAGATTATCTGGGGTAAGCTAAAGCAGAATACTGTTTTCTCCGTTGGACACAGCATCATAAAACGTACCAGTACGGTTGATATAGGAAGTATGTTGTTAGAGTACGGAGGTGGTGGTCACAAACAGGTTGGAACATGTCAGGTCCCTCATGAAAAGGCTGATGCCGTACTCGGAGAACTGGTTGCCAAGCTCATGAATAAATAATTTAATAGTAATTTAATTAGTAATATTATTAAAGAGCCTGCATTTTTGCAGGCTCTTTTTTTGGGGAATGAGTTTACTTAAGATTGACAACCCCCACTCATGTGTTAACAATAGATCGACAAAAAGAACCTTGTAAATAAATGAGACAATCTCACCCAAATGAACAATATCCGTGATTCTGGATTTTTCTTACCGGAAATCAATTCTGAAATGATGCTTCCATTTTACCTCTCAGAAGTTGCAGCAGGATTCCCCTCCCCTGCGGATGACTACATCGACAAAAAAATGGACCTGAACGAACATCTTATACGGAACCCAACCGCCACATTTTTTGTGCGCGCATATGGCGATTCCATGCAAGATGCAAACATACAATCTGGCGACATACTAATAGTTGATCGAGCACTGGATGCCGCAAACAATTCTATAGTTATCGCTGTCTTCAACGGAGAATTGACTGTCAAAAGGTTAAAACAAGCTGGTAACAAATTATTTCTTATGCCCGAAAATAAAGACTTCCCCAAACTCGAAGTGACGGAAGATACTTCTTTCGAGATATGGGGCGTAGTAACATATATAATACACAAAGCTAGTTTATGAAAATTCTTGCACTTGTTGATTGCAATAATTTCTATGTCTCTTGCGAGCGAGTTTTCGATCCATCGTTACGGAATCGACCAGCTGTAGTATTATCTAATAATGATGGGTGCGTCATAGCTCGTTCACAAGAGGCAAAAGATGTTGGCGTGCCTATGGGAGCTCCGGCTTTCAAATATAAAGTTTTTTTCGAAAAACACGGAGTCAGCGTCTTTTCATCGAACTACGCGCTCTACGGAGATATGTCTCAGCGGGTCGTAAACACTTTGGCCACATTTGCACCATCAATGGAAGTTTATTCAATTGATGAATCCTTTCTTGAATTCGGGGGACACGATTTGAATAATCTAGAATCAATCGGGCACGAAATGCGCAATAAGGTGCTAAAATGGACAGGAATACCTGTCTCAGTCGGCTTTGGACCTACTAAGACCCTAGCCAAAGCGGCAAACAGATTCGCAAAAAAAGAGTCGTGGACGAACGGAGTATTCGGACTCTGTGATCTTGATAAAAATGATAAATTTTTAGAAAAAATACCCGTAAGTGACCTATGGGGAATTGGTAGAAAAACCGGAAAAAAACTTATAGACAGGAAAATAACAACTGCCCGCCTCTTTAAGAATTTGCCTGACCTATGGATAAAGGAAAATTTGACGATAACGGGACTGCATACAGCTTTGGAGCTTCGTGGAATTTCATGCTTTTCACTTGAAAATTCACCGCCACCCAAAAAAACGATTGTGACTTCACGATCGTTTGGAAAGCCGATATCCACTTTACAGGAACTCGAAGAATCAGTTGCCGCCTATATGACTCGCGCAGCGGAAAAGCTACGAAGACAGCAATCACTGACTGGAGGAATAATGATCTTCTTAGCCACAAATCCCCATAACTCTCTTCCACAATACTCAAACTCCACAACCAAAATGTTTCCGGTAGCAACAGATTATACGCCGGATCTTATTACTGCAGCTCTAAATGGTATCAAATCTATTTACCGTCCCGGATACAAATTCAAAAAAACCGGAGTTGTTTTGTTGGATCTAGTCCATAAACATAACAGACAGGCTAACCTTCTGGAGCTTGCAGATAGTGAAAGTAAGGTGAAAAAGAATAAATTAATGAAAATACTGGATGCTGCAAACACTAGGTTTGGTAAGGGAACCTTGAACTACGCATCAGAAGGAATTAATCAGCCTTGGCAAATGACTAGAAATCACAAGTCGCCTGACTATACGACATGCTGGGCAGAAATTCCGAAAATTAAATAGATAAAATTAATAAGCAGTTGCAAGGTTCAGCATTCAGAAACCGAAAAATATGGTGGACACTTTATAAAAATGGTACCAATATAGATTCCCTTGCTCATTCAATAAGATTAAGGCATGAACACCAAAAGGTAAAAACTGCTTAAATTAATTTAGCAAAAAAAAAGGAATAATCCTATCCATGATGAATAATTCATCTATTCGGTTTGCAAAAACCATCAAAATTCTGAGCGTCCCCGTACTGCTTGCTCTTATTTTGACAGGATGCGGAACCAAAAAAGAAGCTGTAGGCCTACACCAGACAGGAACAGTAGCATTTATGTTAAACTGCGACACCGCAGCGGAAACATACTTTATAAAAGCACTTGATGCCGATCCAGAGTACGGCCCTAGCTATATTATGCTTGGAGACTGCTACCTGCGTCAGGGCAAAACTGAAGAAGCTATAAAAACTATCAAAAAAGGACTCGAGCTTAACCTTGATGAAGGCCACAAAAGGCTGGCCCACAGAAAGCTGGCAAGAGCATATAAAGAACTCGGTCAACCTGAAATAGCTCTTGAGCACATTACCATATACACTAGAATGTCTGTGTATCAGGATAAATTCACTCCGCAAAAGTTCTCAGACACAAAGCTTTTTGTTGAAGAATTGGAATTACCTGAGGGGCACAAGAATGTATCCGTAGCCCAGGTGATGGAAGATACTCTGAAAGCCAAAGAAAGCTCGAGACTTGCGAAAGAAAATGAATCTAACATACTCGATGTTTTTGATATCATGTAAAAGTAAAAAACAGCCCTTAAATCCCGCACTCTGCTAAAGATTGCGGGATTTTTTTTTGAACACAAAAAACTAATTTCACATTTCTCTTCTAAAATTCAGATTAAAACATGAGTATATCTTTTTTTTACGAATTAATTAAGACACTTAAAAAGATAAACCAAATCAACAATCTTATAGCAAAAAAAAATCTAGAATTTGACGATAAGCAGTCTTTGTTTTATCAGTTCAACCTATAGATAATTAAAGCCGAATAATTAGTTAACGTGAAACCAAACTTCAAACAATTCAAAAACTTGAAACAGTATAGTTTTTGCTTTTTAAAATCCATATAAGAACCTTAAATTAAAAGACATTCTTAAAATAAGAACACAACATCTAGTGTATACCTTCATGGGCGTTAATTACATTTCGCTTGACAGGGATTACAGTTGGCTTAAAAAGATTCCGTATTTTTTAAAAAAACCTGTTTATTCACCCTAATATATCGAACTAAACTCGCAAGACTCAGGAGAGTCGCTTTGAAATCTCAAAAAGATAAAATATTGATCGCCAATAGAGGTGAGATTGCTGTGCGTATTATGCAGGCATGTACAGACCTCGGTGTTGGCTTTGTTAGCGTATACACGGCTGAGGACAAAGATTCAGGACACGTTACTCTTGCAAGAGAGCTAGGCGGTGAAGAATCAATTTACAAAATCAGATCTTATAATGATGCCGGAGATATTCTTTCCGTTGCTGATCAAACAAACTGTACTGCGGTTCATCCGGGTTACGGTTTTTTCTCTGAAAACTACCGCTTTGCTCGCAGAGTAACTGAAAGAGAAAGGGCGATGATTTTCGTTGGCCCTTCATGGAGAGTTATTCGCGATCTTGGTGATAAAATTAACACCAAACGCTTAGCTAGAAAGCTTGAAGTTCCTACTATTCCTGGTTCTGACAGAGCTATTTATGACGAGTTGGAAGCTGAAGAAATTGCATCCAACCTGTTTAAATTCCAAGAAGAACAGGGTGTTAAAAACCCAGTAGTTCTTGTAAAAGCATCTGCCGGTGGTGGCGGAATGGGAATCGATGAAGTATATAGCATCGAAGAATTCCGTCAGGTTTACCGCCAAATTAGAAACTTCTCGTTGCGTACTTTTAATGATGAAGGTGTTCTTATTGAACAGCGTATCTTCAACTTCAATCACCTTGAAGTACAAATCGTTTCTGAAAAATCAGGTAAGCATCATATCCACTTCGGAACTAGAAACTGTTCGGTACAGAGTCCCGGCAGACAGAAAAGAATCGAAGTAGCTCCGGGATTCTACCCGGAAGGCATGACCTATTCCTTTGACGCGCAAAAAGTCATTGATGACATTGTAGCCCATTCTTTAAAGATGGCCCACAGCATTGATTATGATAGTGTCGGTACATGGGAATGGATTGTTACACCTAAGGGAGCTCCTTTCTTGATGGAGGTAAACACCAGAATTCAGGTTGAAAATGGTGTTTCAGCTCAGATTTCAAGCATTCAAGGTGACTCAGACGTTAATCTGATCAAAGAACAGATCAGACTCGCGCTTGGTGACGAGCTTGGATATACTCAAGAAGACATTACTCTTAATGGTGTAGGAATCGAATACAGAATCATTGCAGAAGACACCGATGACAAATTCGCTCCTTGGGCAGGGGAAATTGAAGAACTTCATTGGAAAGAGCACTCTTGGCTCAAAATGCACACACATATTCCCAAAAAACTGCCATATCAGATCCCTACAGAGTTTGACCCCAATCTGGCTCTTGCCATTATCTGGGGTAAGGACCTTAAAGAGGCTAAAGAACGCGGTCATGAATTCCTTAACGAATTCGTACTAAAAGGTAAGGACAGAAAAAATGTTTCGCTCAAGTCCAACCTCAAGTTTTTGGCCAAGAAAACAAACAATTTACTGGAATTCTAATAATACACCATGGATATAGAAAAAAAACTAGAAGGTTTAAGCAAGCGAGTTCAGTATGCGCGCGACATTCTCGGTGAAGTCGAGGACAGACGCCTTACAGCATTCGCCCAGAAGCTTGATTCCTTCCTAGACCGCAATATCAATCTGACTCAGGAAGAACTGTGGGATAAATTAAACACCGTCGGCGAAAGCTTGGCCGTGCTTGAAAAGGATATTGATAATAGCCTTACCCCCATGGACAAAGTCCGTATCGTTCGTCATTCCGAAAGAATATGCCTTAAGGATATTCTTGAAAATGTTTACGACAATTACACAGTTGTCGGCGGCAAGGATGACATGAGCATCGATCCCGGCATGGTCATCGCACGCGCCTACATCTCCAGAAGAGTCGGCAAAAAAGTGCACAACCAGCCAGTTATGGTCGTTGGTCAGGAAAAAGGACACGGACAGGAATTTCGTAACGGTGGCTGTATTAAACCATGGGGTAATGCCAACGCATTGCGTTACATGAAAGTTGCCGCGCGTGAAAATATTCCTATCCATACTTATGTATTTACTCCCGGATCTTATCCTATTGAAGATTATCCGGGCGCAGCACAGCAGATTGCTGAGAATATCTACGAAATGTGCGGGCTTGAAGTTCCAGTCATCTCCGTAATATCCGAAGGTGGTTCCGGCGGTGCGGAAGCTATTGCAATGGCTGACAAACGCCTTATGCTTTCACACGGTTACTACTCTGTAATTTCTCCAGAGGGTGCTGCAGCGATCGAAGGACGTCTCCGCGATGGAATGCGTGCATCTTCAGAGCTTATCGATTCCTGCGCTAAAAATCAGTGTATCACAGCAAAAGACAACCTCGGTTTCGGATACATTGACGGCATCATTCATGAGCCCCCTTTGGGATCCCGCCCTGAACACTTCGATTTCTACAAAGTAGTAAGATCCGAAGTTATCAGAGCTACCGATGAAGTTGTCTTAAGCGTTAAAGGACTTCGCCTTTTCCGTGGTACAGCAATTAAAAGCCGCAATAAGAAGGCTCTTACTGACGAATCCGTATTCGTACGCTGGTCAATCAATTCCAATGAGAAAGAAAGACTGCTTTGGAAGAGATACAAAAAATACCGTAAAATGGCTCAGCATGCCTACGAAGACAAAAGAACCTTTATTGAAAAAATCAATTCAGCGAAAGTGGATGCAATGGCTGCAGCCTACTCCACTATCCGATACGATTTAATCAAAAAATATCAAACTAAGTTTTTAAGACTTGCCGAAGAAGCAAAAGATGAAATCCATGTTGTCACGAACAAGGTGGATCAACTTAAGCGCCTCGCAGCCAGCAAAATAGGTTTAACTACCAAAAGCAACTCAGAAGTTGAGTTCGCATTGACCAAGCTGTCTGTTCAGGATGAAGAGCAGCTTCCACCGGCAGATTACAGACATTTCGTCAGCCCTAGAGCGAATGAAGACAGAGAAATAACCTGTCCTAACGCGGAAAAAGACGGCTGTCTCGAAATATGGTCTCGCGATCTATTTGATGAATTCGCCGGTGTATGTCCGACATGTGGACATCATTTCCCAATGGAATATAATTGGTACCTTGCTAATTTATTTGACTGGGGAACAGTTCGCGAATTCAACAAATCCATTTGTGCTACAAACCCGACCAACTTTCCAAATTACCAGAACAGACTGGATGCTGCGAAAGAAAAAACCGGGCTTCAGAGTGGTTGCGTGACCTTCGAAGGTCATATCAAACACACTAAAGTAATCTGTGCGACTCTGGTTGCCCCTTTCCGAGGCGGATCAGTTGGAGCTGCTGAGGGTGAAAAATTTGTTCGCGCTCTAGAGCTTGCGGGCAAAAAGAGATACCCGTTTCTGGCATACGTTCACGGAACAGCCGGAATCAGAATTCAGGAAGGCACAAACGGACTCATTCAGATGCCACGCTGTACTCTCGCAGTACGCCGCTACATCGAATCCGGCGGACTCTATATCGTTTTGTATGATACAAACTCATACGCAGGACCTGTAGCAAGTTTCCTTGGCTGCTCTCCTTATCAGTATGCTGTTCGTTCATCGCGTGTCGGCTTTGCTGGCCCGGGTGTTATCAAAGAAACAACAGGTATGGACATTCCACCTGATTACCATTCCGCATACAATGCTCTCTCACGCGGTCACATTCAGGATATTTGGGATCGTAGAGATATTCGCAGAAATCTGCATCAGGCTTTCCTCACTGTTGGTGGTAGAAACCTGTATTACAGATAAACGACTCGATTATACGAATTGAAAAAGCCTCTTTCTGCTTAGCAGAAAGAGGCTTTTTTTATGAAATTTAGATTTAATTAGTGAAAGCTATTAACTTAGAAAAAATCGGGGTCCATTGCGGCATTTCCGTTAGCTAGCATTGTCTTGTAAAATCTGACTAATTTATCATCGACAGGCACAAGCGGAAATTTTTCACGGCATGAATCACACTGAACCATAATAGGCTGAGTAGGTGCAATAAGTGGGACAGACCTTTCGCAAAAAGGACATTTATACATAAAAATCACTTCCATTCCGCTGGGACGAACTGGAGATATAGGCTTGCCGGATTCAGACATTAATTAACTCTCAAAAAGGTTTTTTCCGGTCATTTCGCTTGGAACAGAAATGCCTTTTAAATTCAAAATGGTGGGTGCTATGTCACATAAAGCGCCGGTTGATGGAATACGCCCCTTGAAAGCGTCGCCAATGAAAATCAGCGGAACTTCGTTCAAGCTGTGTGCAGTCTGAGGACCGCCATTCGCATCAATCATCTCCTCTGCATTTCCGTGATCAGCAGTCAAAAGAATCTGACCGCCGAGTTTGGCTACAGCATCAACAATTTTACCGACACATCCGTCAACAGTCTCAGTGGCCGAAATAGCTGCGGGAATTATTCCTGAGTGCCCAACCATATCCAGGTTGGCTAGATTGCATATGCACAAAGAATAATCAGGCAGAGCGTTCACAAGCTTTTCAGTAACTTCTTCAGCACTCATCTGAGGCTTAAGGTCATAGGTAGCCACTTCACGGGGAGAAGGTACGAGGATTCTATCTTCGTTAGGAAAAGGCTCTTCCCTTCCACCATTCATAAAGTACGTCACGTGAGCATATTTTTCGGTTTCCGCAATTCTAAGCTGCTTAAGGCCAGCATTAGAAATGACTTCACCGATAGGATTCACAATATTCTGAGGAGCGAAAGCTACCGGAAAAGAAAAATCACTTTCGTATCTGGTCATAGTCACGAAATCCGCAAAGGCCGGAACGATAGGTCTTTCAAATTCGGTAAACTCTTCATCTGTCAAAATCCTACACAACTGGCGAGCACGGTCAGCACGGAAGTTGAAAAAGAACACTCCGTCTTCATCGAGCATTAGCCCGTCAACATCCGCCAGAATACGAGGTTTGATGAATTCATCGGTTTCCCCCTCAGCATAAGCGGCCTCGACGGCATTAACAGGATTTGTAACAATCTGCCCTTCGCCGAGAACGAGCGCCCTGTACGCAAGTTCATTGCGCTCGTAATGCTTGTCTCGATCCATAGAATAATATCGGCCCGAGATGGTCGCAACCTTCCCGATACCGATTTCATTCATCTTATCAACAAGCTCAGACATGTACTCTTTGCCCTTTGTCGGCGAAGTATCGCGTCCATCCATAAATGCATGAACGAAAACTTCGCTAACGCCGGCGTCTTTAGCCACTTGAAGAAGTGAGTAAAGATGATTCACATGAGAATGCACTCCGCCATCAGAGAGAAGTCCCATAAAATGGAGCCTTCCGCCTGTAGCTTTAACATTATCAATCAAATCGCAAATGGCATCATTGTTTGCAAGTTCATTATTCTCAATGGTCACATCGATTCTGGTCATGTCCTGAAAAACAACACGCCCGGCGCCGATATTGGTATGCCCAACTTCCGAGTTCCCCATAAACCCATCCGGTAGTCCGACAGCTCTGCCGGAACATTTCAGATGAGTATTCGGACAGTCTTTAAAAAGACTGTCTAAAACTGGCGTTTTCGCAAGTTGTACAGCGTTACCTTTACTGGCTGGAGCAATTCCCCATCCATCTAAGATGAGGAGAACTGTGGGAGCATCAGTTTGCTTGGACATGAAAAGAACCTCAAATACGGAGGCAGGAGCCTACCGGTTAATATCTAATTCAATTCTGGTCCCTTCAGACCACAATCCTTCAACATTATAAAATTCGCGATTATCTTCCTGAAAAATATGGATGATAATATCGTTCAAATCCAGAAGAATCCAGTCGCCTGTCTGGTAACCTTCCATTCCAAGATACTCGATGGTGTCTCTGGAAAGATTTCCAAGTGTGTTGTCAGCCAGAGACTGCGCGTGACGAACACCTTTAGCACTGACAACCATTACGATTTCTGAAATCGGGCAAATCCCGGTTACGTCAATTGCAACAACGTCTATTGCTTGCTTCTCGTCCAACCATTCTGATACAAGCTGGAGTTTGTCCGGAGTACTAATCTCTTTAAATTTCTTACTTTTAGTTTTCATTCTTTTCTATTAACTCGGCGAACCTTGTGTGAAGATACGCGCTTTGGATTAACTGTGACAAATCAGGATATAGGGCTTCTAACTCCCCTGTGTGATATTCATCCATCATGAATAATCAGCCACAGTCCGTCCCACAGCATTTAACCTACAATATAATGATATAGAGAATTTATGAACGATACGCAATCAATACCAACGCCATATTTACAATCATTTACAATATTATTGATTTTTTATTCATTTAATATGATTAAAAGTGACTCTACACATTCAAACTTGACTGTGAGCAGCCACTTATGCAATAGCTCCAAACATCATTGATCACGGTTTTTTATTTTTCAGCATCTTGTTTTTTCATGAAACAAAGTCCCTACAATCGTGATTTAAGACATAAGCGCAACATTTTTTTTCAGGCAGAAACCATACCCTTCAGCCTGTAGGAGGCAAATAATGATCTTCGACATAGATAAAGAAACAATGCCGAGAGAAGAGCTGGAAAAATTACAGCTCAAACGTCTCAAACAACTTTGTGAAAAAGTTTACGCAAACGTTCCTTTCTACACCAAAAAGTTTAAAGAACTCGGTATAGAACCTAAAGATATTAAATCTCTTTCAGATCTCTCCAAATTGCCTTTTACCGAGAAGCAGGATCTCCGCAATCACTACCCATTCGGGCTGTTTGCTGTATCCCGTGAAAATATCGTTAGAATTCATTCTTCATCAGGAACTACAGGTAAGGCAACAGTTGTTGGTTACACTAAGCGTGATATCAAAAACTGGGCAGACATGATGGCCCGCTCATTTGCAATTGCAGGAGCAACCCCGGCAGATAGCATTCACAATGCTTACGGATATGGCTTGTTCACAGGCGGCCTCGGTGTGCATTACGGAGCTGAAGCTCTCGGTGCTACCATCATTCCAATGTCCGGCGGCGCAACCAGACGCCAAATTATGGTTATAAAAGATTTTGGTGCGACAGTGCTCTGCTGCACACCTTCTTATGCTCTATACTTATATGAAACAGGTAAAGAGATGGGCATTGACTTTAGAGAGTTGCCGCTCAAGACAGGTATTTTCGGAGCTGAGCCTTGGACAGAGTCCATGCGCAGAGAAATCGAGGATAAGCTGAACATTAAGGCGCTTGATATCTACGGACTTTCCGAGATCATGGGCCCTGGTGTTGCAATGGAATGTGCGGAAGCGCAGGACGGCCTTCACATCATGGAAGATCATTTCTTACCTGAAATAATCAACCCTGAAACAGGCGAACCTGTTGAACCAGGTGAAGTCGGTGAACTTGTTATCACCACCCTCACCAAAGAAGGCATCCCGCTTATCCGTTACCGCACCCGCGATCTCACCAAGCTAAACTACACTCCATGTCGTTGTGGCAGAACTCTTGCCAGAATGCAGCGTGTAACAGGCAGAAGTGATGATATGCTTATCATTCGCGGTGTGAATGTATTCCCTTCACAGATCGAATCCATCCTTATTGAAACCGAAGGGTTGTCACCTCATTACATGCTCGAAATTCACAGAGACGGAAACCTTGATATTCTCACCGTAAAGGTAGAAGTTGCAGGAACCACCTTCTCAGATGAAATTAAAAATTTACAGACACTCGAAAGAAAGATACAAAGAAATATCAAAGAATTCCTTGGGGTAACTGCTCGCATTAAACTTGTAGAACCAAAGTCTATTGAGCGTTCAGCAGGTAAAGCCCAGAGAATTGTCGACCTTCGCAACGAGAACCAGTAACAGACCAACATAAAAGCGAGGAACACTATGAAATGTGATCAGCTATCTATATTTCTTGAAAATCGTTCAGGAAGACTTGCAGAAGTAACCAGACTTCTAAGTGAAGCGAAAGTTAATATTCGCGCCCTTTCACTGGCCGACACTTCTGATTTTGGTATTTTGAGACTTATTGTATCCGATTTTGAAACTGCTCAAAAAGTACTCAAAGACGCAGGCTTCACCGTAGGTAAAACTACTGTAGTTGCAGTTGTTGTTAACGATAAACCGGGCGGATTGCACTCTTTGCTGGATATGCTTAGAGACTCGAGCATCAACGTTGAATACATGTACGCATTTGTTCAACAGTCTGGTGACAGTGCAGTAATTATTTTCCGCTTTGATCGAACAGAGCAAGCTATCGAATTACTAACTGAAAAGAACATTCCAATGATTCCAAGCGACGAACTCTGCAAACTGTAGAAATCATACACCGCAATTTAAAGGGCCTGAAGTATCAACTTCAGGCCCTTTTTTTATGGCAATAAAAGCACAAAAATTTTACATATAACATATTATCGATCTATGTTTGAAAACTTGTGGATATGAATTAAATTTTGAACTATGGATACGAAATGAATAATAACGACGTAATTAATAGCGATTGGATGAAATCCATGGGTTCTAAAAAAGAATTCCTGACGAAACTTTTCACTGTCTTTCTTAGAGATGAACCAGCTAGAGTTCTTAAGATCAAAGACGCACTAGAATCAGGACAAATGGAAGAACTTAAATATCTGGCCCACTCGCTAAAGGGCGCAGCAGCAACAATGGGTGCGGACAAAGTTAAAGCAGCCTGCCTAGAGCTTGAACAGAGTGCTCTTTCAGGAGATGCCAGTAAGGCAGATCAAGACTTGCACTCCCTCGAAACTGAAATGAAGCTAGTTTACGATTTTATGAGCAATTACATTCATTAATTAATTATCGTGAATCATTTAAAATTTAGCTAGACTTTTACTCCTGTACTGATGGTGATTACCTGCTCTTCAGGGATCTTAAAATAGTCTACAGGATTATCAGAAAAAGAACTGAGCACTATAAAGACTTTCCGTCTAAGCCCATAATCAGATCTCTCTCTATTAAGCTTGATAGAAACCTGCCCAACATAATACTGGCATTCATCCTGAGTCACCCCAAGTTGATTATATGCCTGAAATATAGCTACTGGAACGTTAGGTTTCTCCATAAAACCATATGATACTGTAAGCCACGAAATGTTCTTTTCCAAATTCTTAATAGAAATTCGTTTTCCAGAATCTACATAAGGATCGCTTAAAGTCTTCACCTGTACAAAAACCAGCTTCTCGTGAACAACCCTGTTCCACCTGAGATGCTGCACGAAAGCGTGAGGAACAAAGTCAGAGGCGGCTAAAAAAATTGCTTCTCCGGGAACCTTAGCTAGCAAATACTCTTCTATAAGATCTTCCAGATCTGTAACATGCAGCCCCCTTTCCTTTACATTCGCAAAGACTTCCGCTCTCCCCCAAATCCATATGTACATCACATACGCAATGATTGCGGCAAGCAGGATCGGAACCCAGCCTCCTCCACCAATCTTTGTGAAGTTCACAATCAAGAATCCTAGATCAAAACATCCGAAAAATCCTGTAAGCAGCGCGGCAGAAACGAAAGACCACTTGCGAATATCGCGTAAGTAGAACCAGAACAGGTAGGTTGTAATAACCATGGTTCCGGTGATGGCTATACCGTATGCGCCTGCTAATTCTTCAGACTGTTTGAATGAGATTACAAGTAGGATACTAAGAGCGGCCATAAGCCAGTTTACGGAGCTTACATACACTTGGCCGGGATTAAGCTCAGAAGTTTGAAATATTCTAATACGCGGGATAAAACCGAGATGAACGGCCTGAGCAGTCAACGAAAAAGCACCTGATATTATCGCCTGTGAGGCAATGATAGCCGCCAAAGTTGCGAGCCCTACCATCGGCAATAGAATAGATTTTGGAAACAGGCTGAAAAAGGGATTAACTACCAGCTTCGGGTCATTTATTAGCAATGCGCCCTGACCTAGGTAATTTAGCAACAAGCTAGGCAGGGCTAAGCAATACCACGCCAAAGTTATAGGCTTTCTACCGAAATGTCCCATATCCGCAAATAAAGCTTCACCTCCGGTGACACAGAGAACAACAGCTCCCAGAACTAACGTTCCAGCAAAACCGTTTTCAGCGAAAAACCTAACAGCATGCCATGGGCTGAATGCCTCAAGTACAACGGGATTATTTACAAATGATAGAGCACCGAATGTACCTATTACGATAAACCAAACGACCATGACAGGGCCGAATAGTCGCCCTATTTTATCCGTACCGCATTTTTGAAAGGCAAATAGAGCTACCAGAATGGCACATGAAATATGGGTCGTGTATTTGTGAGCAACTGGCGTGGCAATATCAAGTCCTTCGATTGCTGACAGAACCGATATGGCTGGAGTAATTACCCCATCGCCATAGAGCAATGCGCCGCCAATCATTGCAAGGAGAAGTGTAAACGTTACTTTTTGTTTACTGCCCTTTTTACTAATCAGTTCGTAGAGAGCGAAAATTCCGCCCTCACCTTTATTATCCGCAGCCATTACGAAGGTGACGTACTTTAAACTGATCACGACAAAAAGAGACCAGATAATAAGCGAGAGTACGCCAAGCACATTACCGGAATTGAGTGCAATTCCATGATGCCCGCTGAAGCATGCTTTCAGGGCGTAAAGCGGGCTGGTTCCGATATCACCAAAAACTACGCCAAGCGCACCTAGCGATAAAAATGTCTGTCTCGATATTTCACTCTTTTTTTTCATATTTACTTCGATACTACACAATATTAAAAGTTAAAGTACAAGTTTAACTTTGTAAAATAAGACCAATTTATTTGCTGAATTTATTTACTAAATTTATTAACAAAAAAAGGCCGCATCGGATAAACCGATACGACCTTATTAACCTTAAATCCATATTTCAGCTACATTTTTTGTAATACGTAGCCAAGATATTAAAAACTAATTTTAGAAAATGTCTGCCATTGAATAGATCTTACCGGGCTTCTGCTCTGCTAGCCATCCGGCAGCTCTAATTGCGCCCTGTGCAAATGTGTCACGGGAATGAGCGCGGTGAGTTACTTCTATGCGTTCACCAGGTCCGAGGAAGTATGCAGTGTGATCACCGACAACGTCTCCGCCGCGAACAGCCATTACGCCAATCTCATCTTTAGTTCTGGCACCAATAATACCGTCACGGCAATGCTGTTTAACTTCATCGTAGACGAGTCCGCGAGCTTCCGCCATGCATTCAGCAAGCTTGAGAGCTGTACCGCTCGGGGAATCGACCTTTTTGTTATGATGAATTTCTGTCATTTCCATATCGTAAGCAGGTCCGAGCATGCGAACCAATTCAGGTAAAATTTTAAGAAGCACGTTGACGCCAACGCTCATGTTTGGAGCGAAGAAGATAGGAACTTTCTTTGCAAACTCTTCAACCTTAGCAAGATCTTCCGCGGTCATACCAGTAGTTCCGATCACCACAGGATTGCCAGTGATTACGGCTATTTCGAGCAGTTTCAAAGTTGCAGCAGGAGCAGTAAAGTCGATAATCACTGCGCCGGGAACCTTAACGAGAACTTCATCAGGAGATGTTCCGCAAACACAGCCCAAAGCATCAAGTCCTTCTTCACAGCCGGAACGTTCCATTACAGCTGCAAGCTTCATATCGTCGCTTTCCTGAATTAGACGAACAAGTGTTGCGCCCATGCGCCCTTTTGCGCCGATGATTACTATATCAGTCATTTTGTGCTCCTGAAATTTTACGGCCCATTAATGAACCAATTAATTGCTATATATAAAGTACTTAGTCTAACTATAAAAATTAATCTTCGCTTACTATACCCATAAATTCGCTTTCAGTCATTGTTTCTACGCCCTTTGCACGGGCTTTTTCCATTTTCTTAGCACCGACATTACTGCCGCAGACAAGAAAGTTCGTTTTACCTGTGACTGACGTCTGGACCTTTGCCCCCATTTTACGAGCCATAGCCTGCATATCTTCGCGTGATCCCTGTTCCATTTTACCAGTGAAAACTATTCCTTTCCCCACAATGGGGCTGGAAATATCCTGCGTATCACTTTCAAGCGGAGTGCGACGTAAATTGAAATTTTTAGCCAGCATATGGAGAATGGTTTCTTTAATAGCACCAATTCCCTTCGTCACAGAGTGGCTGGTAAGATCCCCAAATCCGTGAATATCAACAAGATCTTCCTGCTTAACATCAACAACATTTTCCAGCTTGAAATGTCCAAGAAACTTACGACTGTCAGCCTTGCCAAGGTCAGGAATTCCAAAGGCAGCTAGAAATCTCCAATCATCAGTTTCCTTAGTCCGGCTGATATAAATGGCTTCTGCTAGATTCGAAGACTGAATCGGACCAAAATCAAGTTTTACGAAATCTTCTTCACCCATTTCATAAACAGATTCGAGAGTTTTGCGTCCAGCTTTTACAAGCCGTGCAATGGTCTTTTTACCAAACCAGTCAGCATTTCCAAGAGTTTTAAACCAATACTCAAGACGCTGTTCAACTCGCGCGGGACAGCTAAAATCGGGGCATTTAAGAAAATCATTAGACCAGTAAAGTTCTGCGTTACATGATGGACAATGGGTGAGAAGTTCAACGGAATCAGCAGGCTTAATTACTTCCTCCAACTTTGGAATAACCTCACCGCTGCGAATAATCCTGATGACCGCTCCTTTACCTATGGAGTGGTCACGAAGCATTCCGGCATTGTGCGCAGTAACATTGCTGATAGTCGCACCGGAAACAGGCACGGGATCAACCTCCATGACAGGGGTAACTGCGCCCATACGCCCAACCTGCCAGCGAATTTCTTTGACTGTGGTAACAGCTGATTCGCCTTTTTTCTTGATAGCTATCTGCCAACGATAATGGTGAGCTGTTGCGCCCAAAGTGTCTTGAAGTTCTGTATTGGTAACTTCGGCAACCATCCCGTCTAAAGGATAATCAGCCTGCTCCCACAACTCGTCAAAAATCTTCCACAAGTCACGGACAAGTTCTTCTCCATTAACGACCTTCTTCGCAAGAGTGCTATATGGTACAAACCTTATAGCTTCGTCCTGTAGAGCCTGCTTTGAAGCCTCATTAACATTATCAGAGGTAACAATGCCAACAACCATATTGCGAGGATGTTCAAATACGTCCGAAAGATGCTCATTAAAATAATTTTGGCTGCAAACAATTTCGCCCACGCCCAGCCCACGGCCGCCTACAGCTATGACACCTTTGGCAAATGCACTGGAAATTTCGTACCCGACTTCACCATTACCACGGGTCGCAAAAATTTTGCCATCATCACGAGCTGCGAGACCATCGAGTTTAGGCGTAATGCGGTATTCAATATCTTTAATACCAAGCACTTTAGCTTCTTTCTCAACACGCGAAACGAATCTTTCAAGCTCATCAACAGTATAAGCTTTTTCAGTCGAAAGCATCGGCTTAGGATGCCTTATTTCAACTTTATTACTAAAACTTTCAGGCTCGACATTACCTAAAAAAGGATGCTCCGGCACAATTTGTCGTAGCTCTTCAGTGAGTTCATCGTATCTAGCATCGCTGATGGTAGGCATGCCACGGCGATAACCTTCATTATGTTTTTCAAGAGTTTTTACGAGCTCTTTAACTTTTTTTTCGTCTGATTTTTTCACGGTATATTTCGATTAAATATTTTTGTTATTTGAAGAAAACCAAACCACCCTGAAAGTTAATTACAATCAGGGTAGATAGATATTCTGGGAAGAAAAGGACTTCAGATACTTAGCCAAATGAACTAATTCAATCAACTATAAAATTTTCTGAATGGCTGAAAGGTCGCTGATTTTTCCGACGGTCAAAAGAGTATCAGCTGCATCAATCACTTCTTTAGGGCCGGGGTTAAACACCATTTCGCCTGTGTTTTTTCTAATCGCGATAATGATCAAGTTAAAGCGAGGACGAATTTTGGACTCAATTAAATCCTGTCCTACAAATTCAGAACTCTCGGTAACAAACAGCTCTTCCATTTGAAGATCAATTTTACCGCGCATGGCGATATCGAGAAAGTTAGTTACAGTCGGCCTTAGCACGGACTGAGCCATACGTATTCCGCCGATAGTATGTGGAAGCACGACTCTATCAGCTCCGGCAAATTCAAGGCGGGAAATACTGGTTTTATTATTACCACGTGCAATAATATTCACTTTTGAGCTGAACTGGCGAGCAATGAGAGTTACATAAACATTTGCCGCTTCGTCTGAAAGTGCTGCAATAAGAGACTTCGCCTGACCAAGTCCGGCCATTTTCAACGTATCATCATTAGTCGCATCACCTTCAATGCAATAAATATCCTGAGCTTCCATCTGGGCAACAAGTTCCGGGCTATTTTCGATGACAACAACATCGATACCTTCATTTCGAACTTCTTCGACTACAATAGCACCGATTCTTCCATACCCACAAACTATGATGTGATCTTTTAATTTTCCAATTGTCTTCTGCATCCTGCGTCTCCCAAGAAGAGCTTGTACCCGCCCCTCAACTAATAATTGAGAAAAGGCACCAATCAAATATGCAAAACCACCGACCCCGCCAAGTATGAGCATCGAGGTCATAATTCTACCGTTCTCAGAAAGTGGTAAAACCTCCATGAACCCCACAGTAGAAAGGGTGATTACCACCATGTAGAAACTATTGAAGAAATTCCATCCCTCAATCCACATGTACCCGATAATGCCGCCTATAAAGACCAGAGTCATATAGATAAACCCGGCGGCAAGCCCCCAAAACATACCAAATTCTCTTCTGAGGTTATGGAGTCTTGAATATATGGATTTGGATTTCATTCCTGTTTTCCACCAGATGTGCGAGCGTTAGCCCAACGTAATAAGTTTATTCCGTAAAATCTGAATACGGTCTCTCAGTTCAGCGGCTTTTTCAAATTCAAGCTCACTTGCATATTTACGCATCTCTTTTTCCAGCTTACGAACCATCTTTTCCATTTTAACGGGATCAAGTCCATATTCTGCCATTTCTTCGGCAGCAAACTTAACTTTGTCACCCGATGATCTAGTAGAGTACAATGTTCCCAGCATATTATCCAGAGATTTACTGATGGTTTGCGGGGTGATTCCGTGCTCTTTGTTGTATTCTATCTGTTTCAATCGTCTACGTGCAGTCTCATCCATTGCAGTTCGCATTGAATTGGTAATTCTGTCGGCGTAAAGTATAACCAAGCCTTCAGAATTTCGAGCAGCACGCCCAAAAGTCTGAATGAGAGATCTGTTTGATCTCAAAAAACCTTCCTTGTCAGCATCTAGTATCGCCACCAAAGACACTTCCGGGATATCAAGACCTTCTCGAAGAAGGTTAATCCCGACCAATGCAGTAAAATCTCCAGCTCGTAACGACTGAATAATCTCCATTCTCTCCATCGTAACAATATCAGAATGAAGGTATTTTGCTTCTACGCCCATCTGATTGAAATAATCTGTTAAATCTTCCGACATCCGCTTAGTCAGCGTTGTAATCAGAACCCGCTCATTTCTGCTTTCACGAATTTTACATTCGGCAAGCAAATCATCCATCTGAGCTTTTGAAGGACGAACTTCCACTAGAGGATCAAGAAGTCCCGTAGGCCGGATAATCTGCTCAATCACAAGCCCTTCAGCGCGCTCAATTTCCCACGGCCCCGGAGTTGCCGACACATAAACTGTCTGGCCAATTTTATCTAAAAATTCATCAAAACACAGCGGACGGTTATCAAGCGCTGACGGAAGTCTGAAACCAAAATTTACAAGGGTTGTTTTACGGGACCTGTCCCCGTTGTACATGGCCCCAACCTGCGAAACCGCAATGTGTGATTCATCCATGAATAGAAGAAAATCGTCTGGGAAATAGTGAAGTAACGTAGCCGGAGGATCACCTTCTTCACGGCCATCCATTTGACGTGAATAGTTTTCAATACCGCTACAATAGCCGATCTCTTCAATCATTTCGAGATCATACATTGTGCGTTGTTCAATACGCTGAGCTTCTACAAGCTTGTTTTCCCGCTTAAAATCATTGAGCGTATCGAAAAGCTCTGCGCGAATCCGCTCTACCGCTGTCTCAAGATTATCTTTATCGGATACAAAGTGACTGGCAGGATAAATTACGGTTTTACGCCTGCGACCGGTTACTTCGCCTGTAAGCGGATCAGTTTCTAAAATCGCTTCAATTTCATCGCCGAAATATTCAATTCTTAGTGCCTGCTCACGGCTATATGCCGGAATAATTTCAATAACATCACCGCGAACTCTGAATGTTCCGCGATGGAAATCGTAATCATTACGCACATACTGAACCTCAATCAGACGGTCCATTAGCTTTTCCATGGGAAAATCCTGCCCTTCTTCAACAGGAATTATCATGCGTGAGTAAAATTCAGGAGAACCTAGACCGTAAATACAAGAGACAGAAGCTACAATCAGAACATCACGGCGCGTGAGCAGTGCATGAGTTGCAGAATGCCTAAGCTTATCGATATCATCATTAATGGATGAATCTTTTTCTATAAAAGTATCCGAGTGTGGAAGATATGCTTCCGGTTGGTAATAGTCGTAATAACTGACAAAATATTCAACAGCATTATTAGGGAAAAGAGTTTTGAATTCATTAAAAAGCTGTGCGGCAAGTGTCTTATTAGGAGCCATAACAAGAGTCGGCCTATTAAGCTGGCTTATCACATTTGCCATGGCAAATGTTTTACCCGTACCCGTAGCGCCAAGCAGAACCTGATCCTGCACACCGTGCTTCAAGTTCTCCACAAGTTGCTTCACAGCTTCAGGCTGATCACCTTTTAAAGTAAAGTCGCTGACGAGTTCAAATTTTCCAGACATCCTGCTCTTATTTCCTGACTTGTATAGTTAAATTAAAAAAGTTATGATAAACAGATTATTGGATAAACAAAAAAGTATTAAAACATTCATTTTAAGAGGTAGCAATGATTCCTATAATTCAAATCGAAAATGGCGCGATTCCGATAGACCGTGGATATGCAGTATCAATGGTAGTTCGCAGCTTTAAAGGTCGCCGCGATGTCGAAGTCCACCTTTTCAGACCTGAATGGCCTGAGAGTGACGAAGCATCTATTGATTGGAATAACCTCTTCGGACCACCAGCAATGCTGGATGCAGTATCGGACGAGAAAAAAGATCGCAAAATAATCCTTGAAGCCTTCACATCCGCTGAACGCGATCAGATAATTGACTATCTTAAAGACCACTACTCTTCAAGACTGGATTACATCAATTCAAATCCACTAGATTTCCCAGTTCCATCAGGCCTTCCGCCTCTTTCATCAATAGATGAAGGTAAAGATATTGGGCTGATAAAATTTGAAAAAGTGCCACATTTCAACCTCCCTTTCGCATTAAGAGGACTATATAATCTTAGTGCTCATCTGCCTTTAGTTGAAACACGCGAAGACGGTTAAAATTAGACAGGCCTACAGCCAAACAAGCAGTGATAAGCAGATTGCTAAGATATGAAATGTAAAGTTCAGATTTACTAAACTTTATGGCACGTATTTTACATGCATAAACGGAGAATTTCGTAATGAAATTCTCCGTTTTTATTGTGCGGGGAAATTAAAAAATCAACGAATGAGGTTTTCCGTTATCAAGTCATACTCATTAGCTAAAAACTCCCAGCGCCCTCTCAGGGCCGAATATTCCAATGAATCATCGAGCATAGATAAAAACTCTTCACGAGTGACTTCTTCCGCTCCAAGCGACTTAAGATGATCTGTAGGTTGCTGGCAATCTACGAAATGAAACTCTCTATTTTCCAGGTATTTTACCAAGTACGAAAATCCTACTTTCGAAGCGTCCGGCTCCAGAAAAAACATAGACTCACCAGAGAAAACCCTGCCCAGTGAAACACCGTAAAGGCCTCCTGCAAGCTTTCCATCCTTATTCCAGACCTCCACACTATGAGCGAACCCCAGCTTATGGAGTTCGACATAGGCATCAATAATTTCCTGAAGAATCCATGTGCCACCCTGCCCGGGTCTATTTTTTCCAGCACAGTTCGTAATTACATTCCGAAAATCCGTATCAATGGTGACGCGATATTCCTGCTTTTTAATCTTACGCTTCACGCGCTTTGAAATATACAGTTTGTCGAGACGTAAAATTAAACGCGGGTCCAAAGACCACCACAGTATAGGTGAAGTTTCATCATACCATGGGAAAATACCGGAAGCGTAAGCAGAAAGTAATCTTTCAGGACTTAAATCACCACCGACGGCAAGAAGTCCATCTGGTTCTGACTCATCAGGATGAGGAAAAATCGGCTCTTCAATTAGCCTATATACAACCATAAAAATCCCCTAAAATATGTCTTTCCACCATCATAATCTAAAGTTCATTTTTTACAACAAACAAATAAATAAAAAAAGGGACAGACGCTCAAACGTCCGCCCCTGATTATTTTATTAATAAATCAAATCAATTCAAAACTATTTCTCTCCAACAGACTTAAATTCAAAGGATAAAACTTCATCTTCTTCTTTAGATTTTTTAGTAGAGACAATAACCTGTCCACCTTTAACTAGCTTTCCGAAAAGGATTTCATCCGCGATTTCATCTTTGATGGAAGTCTGAATAAGGCGTGCCATTGGACGCGCTCCGTATGCAGGATCATGTCCTTTTTCTGCAAGCCAGCGTCTGGACTTATCATCAATGACAACAGTTATTCTTTGATCGACAAGTTGAGTGTTAAGCTCTTTAATAAACTTGTCTACGATCATTTCCATCACATCTAATTCGAGAGAATTGAAGGAAACAATCGCATCCAGCCTGTTTCTAAATTCAGGACTGAAAACCTTTTCTACAGCTTTAAGAGCAAGCCCCTTATCTTCTGCACCTTGAATTCCAGCTCCAAAACCGATGCCGCTCTTAGTCATTTCACGCGCACCGGCGTTAGATGTCATGAGCAGAACTGTATTTCTGAAATCAGCCTTACGACCGTTATTATCTGTGAGTGTTGCGTAGTCCATGACCTGCAACAAAATGTTAAATACATCTGGATGTGCTTTTTCGATTTCATCGAAAAGAATGACGCAATGAGGATTCTTGCGAACTCCCTCGGTAAGCAATCCGCCCTGATCAAATCCGACATATCCGGGAGGCGCACCGATCATACGAGCAACAGCATGTTTCTCCATGTACTCACTCATATCGAAACGCATGAAGTGAATACCCATGGTTGTGGCAAGCTGTCTTGCAAGTTCTGTTTTACCAACTCCGGTAGGACCGGTAAGCAGGAAGGAACCTGTTGGGCGACCGACCTGTTTCATGCCAGCACGCGAGCGAAGAATAGCCTTAGCAATAAGGTCTACAGCTTCGTCCTGCCCGAAAACAACAGACTTGAGATTGATATCAAGTTCCTGAAGACGGGTGCGGTCTGACATGGTGATACGCCGTGTAGGAATGCGGGCAATCTTTGAAATTACCTTTTCCACATCGGAAACAAGAATCTTATTCCCTTTGCGTTTACGCTGACTGAGGCCATAGAAAGCTCCAGCCTCATCAATTACATCAATCGCTTTATCCGGTAAAAAACGTTCGTTGATATGACGCGCTGAAAGCTCCGCCGCAGCTTTGATCGCTGACGGAGAATAGAACACATTATGATGCTCTTCATAATAAGGCTTAAGCCCTTTAAGAATCTCAATGGTTTCTTCAACAGAAGGTTCACTGATATCAATCTTTTGAAATCTACGTGACAACGCACGGTCCTTTTCAAAGTGATTTTTGTATTCTTCGTAAGTAGTCGCGCCAATGCAGCGCACTTCTCCAGAAGCAAGGAACGGCTTAAGGATGTTCGAAGCATCCATAGATCCGCCGCTGACGGCTCCTGCACCTACGATGGTGTGAATTTCATCCACAAAAAGAACTGCCCCGGGCATATGTTTGATCTGAGCCAAAACACCCTTAAGACGTGATTCAAAATCACCTCTATATTTGGTTCCGGCGAGAAGTGCTCCCATATCAAGAGCAAAAACGTCTACGTTCTCGAATGATCTGGGAACCATACCTTTTGCAATGGCAAGAGCCAGCCCTTCGGCCATAGCAGTCTTACCGACACCGGGATCACCAACGAAAATCGGATTGTTTTTGCGTCTGCGGGAAAGCACCTGCAAGGTTCTTTCAATCTCATCATCACGCCCGATAAGCGGATCAATCTTACCATCGCGAGCTTTCTCGGTCAGGTTTGAGGCAAACTCTTCAAGTGGAGATTGTTTATCATCTTTACCACCCGGCTTACCTTTTTGTCCGGCCTGCCCAGGCCTTTGCCCAGGATCATTATGACCATGACTTTGTCCAGAACCGGGATTAGGGCTAATGTTAAGCCCTTCTGCCCAATCGTTTTCACTATTAAGGGCATGGGAAATATATTCGAGAATGTCGAGGCGAGTAATGTCATGCGTCTTCATATAGTAAACGGCATATGAATCCTCTTCCTCAAACATAGCGGCAAGCACGTCGCCCACTTCGACAACATCTTTGCCTGCCGCTTTTTTCTGCCATATAGCTTTTTGGAGAACGCGTCTTACGCCGAGAGTCTGAATTACTTCAGTTTCAACTCCCTCAGGAAGAGGTTCAAGATTTTCATCAAAAAATTTCTCTAACTGGCTTCTGAGCTGTATTAACTCAGCACCGCAACCAGCAAGAATATCCGCGCCAACCTCTTCTTGAACAATTGCATAAAGCAAGTGCTCCAGAGTAAGGAACTCGTGATTTCTGAGCCTGACTTCATTCACAGCAGAAGTCAGAGACTGTTCAAGGGCTTTGCTAAGCATTATTATCAGACCTCTTCGATTGAACATTTAAGAGGAAAGCCGGCTTGGGTTGCAAGCTGCCTGACCATTTCCACACGAGTTTCAGCAACCTCTGCGGTGTAAATACCACAAATTCCGAACCCGTCATTATGAACTTTGAGCATGATGTCAGTAGACTCTTCTTCAGTTTTTCGGAAAACCTGAACGAGAACAGCTATTACAAACTCCATGGAAGTATAATCGTCATTATGCAACAACACTTTATACTTCCGAGGCTCTTTAAGCTCATCCTTAAATAACACATTTGAGTCAGAATCTTCACTATATTTAGACATATCCTACACACAATTTAAAATTTTTATCTCAACTTTATTTAACAATAAGAACTAAATTCCAACCTGTCGAGCAAGAATTAGCTGTAAAAAAGATATTAGCCCTCTTTTGTCACTTAAATCTACTGGAAGATTACTCCAAAAGTTTAACTTCCTCAGCTGTGAAAACAAAATTTTCATCAGGTACAAGCCCTGCCTTTGCACGGTAGTCCCTATTTAACTCGTGATATGTTTTCTTGCTAGAATCAGAATCCTTAAGATTGAGCTTTACGGCGCAGGATATAATATCCTTTTCAGAGCCCTCGATTTCTATAAAAGACCCGAACGGCAATTGATCCAGACATATAGTACAATTTTCTAAATCCCATTCTTCCCTGAATTTCTCGTACTTAAACACGGGCTTATATCCCAAGACCTCAAGTGCTGAGACTGTTGCATCAAAATCAGACACTTCAGTTTCGTGCTCAACATATACCTTCGCTTTTGAAGGTACTGGATTTGCTGGAATACGCTTAACAGTCATAGTTGTTTTTCCAGCCTGCCTGACTCTAAGCAGTGCTGACCTTTTAAACAAAGTGCGCCCCGGATCATCTAAAACGATATTTCGCTCATAGTGACGGGAAAGAAATTTTCCACCTAAAGATTCAAGGGTCTTTTTAAGCTTATCAATGTCCGCATTCAAATATTTAAGTTCTATCTCAAAAGCCATTTCTCTTTTCTCTTATAGCTTGAAGTGTTACTGATTTTTCAGCATTAAAAGTAAAACAGGACATAGTTTATGTACAAGTATTTATACTTAGCTGCTGGCGGAGCTGCCGGCACGCTATGCAGATATATGGTTTCGGGCGCGAGCCAACGCATCTTCGACACATCTTTCCCAGCTGGTACATTCACAGTTAATATGCTCGGATGTCTGCTATTTGGTATTATTAGCGGAACCTTTGAGGATAGGCTAGGACTTTCGCCGGAAATGCGGCTTATGATTCTAACCGGATTCATGGGAGCATTTACAACTTTTTCAACATACATGTTCGAAACAACCGAGCTGGTAAAAACAGGACAATGGCCCTTAGCAGCCCTTAATATCGGAGGCCAAAGCGCCTTAGGATTTGTTTGCGTTATTGGGGGCTTAGCTCTTGGAAGATTAATAGTTTCATAAATATATTTCCATTATTAAAACATTTCAAGAACGGAGAGACATATGGATTTACCAGAAAAAGCGGTTCGACTCAGAATTTTTACTGGAGAAGAAAACCGCGTCAAACATAGCCCAACTTTTGAGGTAATAGTTAACGAGGCAAGAAAACAAGGTCTTGCTGGAGCTACTGTTTATCGAGGGGTTATGGGGTATGGAATAAATAGCCAGGTAAGAACAACTTCCATTTTAAGGCTTTCAGAAGACCTACCAATGATTATTGAGATTGTTGATTCTGCGGAGAAAATTGAAAGCTTCAAAGAATTTTTAACAGAAACAATGACAGAAGGTTTAATTACCGCTGAAGAAGTTGAAATAGTCTTCCATAAACACAATCAAGGTAAAAAATAAAAATCTGTCAGGATATTTGCTGGAAAGCTATATCCTGACAGATTTAAAATTTCATTACATTCTGCGAATCAAACTACTTATTACCTAGCAGCATTTTGCCACAACTTCGTGAGCAATTCTTTTAAGTGGAATTACTTTATCCACACCACCATGCTTAATTGCTTCTTGCGGCATACCGAAGACGACACAGGACGCCTCATCCTGAGCAAAACAGTATGTTCCAGCATCGTGCATCTCTTTCATGCCTTTAGCGCCATCATCACCCATTCCGGTCATGATAACCCCGACAGCGTTCTTGCCTGCACTATGCGCTCCCGATCTAAATAATACATCAACGGAAGGCCTATGGCGGCTAACTAATGGTCCGTCTTTAACTTCTACGTAATATCTAGTTCCAGACCGCTTGAGGAGCATATGTTTATTGCCTGGAGCAATTAACGCCTGCCCTCTAAGAACAGTATCCCCGTTAACAGCTTCCTTTACGGTAATGCTACAAACGGTATTTAATCTTTGCGCAAAAGCCGCGGTGAAATGCTCAGGCATATGCTGAACAATTGCGATACCGGGACTATCAAGTGGCATTGCCTGTAGAAAAGTCTGCAAAGCTTCAGTACCACCAGTTGATGCTCCAACCAGAATGATCTTTTCGGTAGTCTGCAAACAGCTTCTTTTACTCATGGGAAGCACAGCGTCTGCGGTCAACTTAGGCTGAACATTCATAGGCTTCGATGAAAGTTTTTTAGGCTTAGTGAGCGCCGCAGCTTTAACAACATCACAAACACTGATGCTGGACTCTTCAAAAAATTGTCGAGTACCAACTTTCGGCTTAGTGATTACTTCAACAGCACCATATTCCAGAGCCTTTATGTAAGTCTCAGAACCTTTTTCGGTAAGAGTTGAGCAGATAACAACAGCTATTGGATGCTGAGACATAAGTTTCCGCAAGAAAGTAAGCCCATCCATTTTCGGCATTTCTATGTCTAAAGTTATTACGTCAGGAACAACAGTCTGCATTATCTTTGCTGCGGCAAACGGATCACCCGCACTGCCGACAACCTCGATATTAGGGTCTGTGGCAAAAAGTTGCTGCAAGGTACTTCTTACAAGAGCAGAGTCATCAACAATCAAAACACGGGTTATCTTTCTCATTTATTTCCTCAAATCTTCTGATAAACAGTGGGAGCTATCTGTCGTAAGGGCAGGTCCATTCCTGAAATACTTTCAGAATGACCAATGAATAAAAAGCCACCTTTGGACAGTCTCTCACAGAACTTTGTAAATAGACTAAATTGGGTAGGTCGATCAAAATAAATAACAACATTTCGACAAAAGATGATGTCTTTCACATCATCAAAAGGGAATTTTTCCATAAAATTAAGTCTACGAAATTCTATTTTTCGTCTCAATTCAGGAGCAATCCTAACGAGAGGCTTATCCTTACTTTTACTTTTCAAAAGATATTTTTTCTTCATCGCCATAGGGATCACTTCGACTTTACTCATGGGGTAAACTGCGTTTACAGCCTTATTTAATATGTCGTTCGAAATGTCTGTTGCGAGGATTGAAAACTTGAAATCACGGTTTTGATCGGCAAACTCACTGAGGACAATCCCAAGGGTATAAGGTTCTTCACCACTTGAACATCCAGCAGACCAGACTTTTACAGGTGCGCGTCGCTCCGCAAGTTCTGGTAAAACCGTGCTGAGAAGCAATTCAAAATGCTTGGGTTCACGAAAAAAATCAGTTGTATTAGTAGTCACAACGTCAATAAGCTGCGTCAATTCTTTCTCAAGACCGCCCGGACTGAACAAAAAATCACAATATTCAGAATGTGTCCCAAATCCCAAAGCACGCAACCTTTTCTGAAGCCGTGCCTCGAGCATAGTTTTTTTGGTTAGAGGCATTTTTATTCCAAACTCACTCTTAATAAGGTTGCTGAATTTTTTAAAATCAGCCTCCTTCATCTTAGGAGTAACGGAAATGGCAACATCATGTGAAGCCGGGCGTTTGGTCTCTGCTTTTTTCATTGTGACTATTTAACCTACAGCCTTTATCTCGGCAACGACAGTGCGGACAAGTTTAGGGACATCAAGTATTAACGCAAGAGTTCCGTCTCCTTTGATCGTTGCCCCTGAAATTCCTTCAACATCTCTGTAAACACGACCTAAACTCTTAATTACAGTCTGATGCTCGCCAATTACAGTATCGACGACAATCCCCATTCTATTGCCCTCTACCCCGGTTATAACAATCTGCTCAATAGCGGGTAATTCACCTTCAATATCAAACCATTCCCTTATTCGTAAATATGGAACAATTTCCCCGCGCAAATTAACAAATTGCTGCCCATTAGCTTCTTCAATATCTTGGCGAGTTAGTTCAACACACTCTTCGACCAGGGAAAGTGGAATTACGAAGAATCCATCATCGACCTGAACCTGTAAACCATCAATAATTGCGAGGGTTAAAGGCAATTTAATAGTGATAATCGACCCTTTACCTTCTTCACTATTGACATCGATTCGCCCTCTCAGAGAATCTATAGCTCGTTTAACAACATCCATTCCGACACCGCGTCCGGAAACATTGGTAACCTTAGCAGCAGTTGAAAATCCGGGCTCAAAAATAAGATTAAAAATTTCTTTTGATGAAAGTTCAGCATCGGCAGCGACAAGGCCTTTTTCAATAGCCTTAGCCATAATAACATCTTTGGACATGCCCTTACCGTCATCTTTAATCAAAATGACAACTTCACCGCCGGAATGTTCAGCAGAGAGAGAAATGCTACCGCGGCGAGGCTTATTGTTGGCTTCGCGGACTTCGGGAGATTCAATACCATGGTCAATTGAGTTTCGCAGCAAATGAACTAGAGGATCACCAAGTCGCTCGATTACAGTTTTATCAAGCTCAGTTTCAGCTCCAATAGTATGAAGATCCATCTCTTTACCTAGTTCATCAGACAGGTCGCGAACTAATCTTCTAAACTTACTGAAAGTGCTCCCAATCGGCAACATTCTGATTCCGAGAGTGCTATCCCTAAGTTCATCAGATAGACGTTCCAACTCTTCAGAAAGAACAGTAAGCGAAGGGTCATTCTTTTCGCCAACCACCTGGCTTATCTGTGCCTGAACGATGACTAGCTCTCCGACAAGATCTACCAGAAAATCCAGTTTTTCAGCTGAAACGCGGATTGATGACGCCACTTCCATTTTGCGGCGGGTGATCTTTTCTTTAGTTGCACTCTGCTCTGCAAGAGCACTATCAACTTTATCCCGTGTAACTACACCTTTAGCTGTAAGCAGTTCACCAAGAGGCTTCTGGTCTGCGAGGACTTCTGTGAGAGTTTCTTGAGTCAAATCTCCACGATCAATAAGGATTTCACCCAACTTTTTAGGCCCTTTAGGCTTTTCTTCTGGGCTGTGAACAAAGACACTGCTATCGCCGTCTACGGCTCCAACCCCGGCAGCAGTAGCAGAAGAACTAGCGACACTGGATTCAGATGTTTCTGAAACAGAACTTACACTTTCAGACTCTTTCTTTGCTTTTGCTATGTATTCTTGAAGCTTATCAATATTTAGCTCTTTAACTTTCACAACTATCGGAACATCTGTAAAAAAGAAAATTTCCTCAACAGAAGAACTATCTGTATTGCTCAGTAATAGGACTTCCCACCATTTTCCGGAATGAGCAGAATCATTTTCGTAGTCGGTATGAACAACTTCTGATTTAATTTCACCTACACGGCTAAGTTCATCATAAAGCGGAGATAAGGCTTCGGTAGAAACATCATCTGCAGCTTCAGAATTAATGATAATTTTATAAAGATTGTCCCACGGAATCACGGACTCAGATTCTTCTTCAACAACTATAGGAGCATTCTCAGCAGTTTCATTCTCAGCTATATCCGCAGGAGCATCCTCGCTTGATTCACCTTGAACTATACACCTGAGCCCTTCAAGAATACTTTCCCCTACAGCAGGGTCCCCTTCTCCGGAAGTAGATTCTAATAATGTATATATATAATCTCGCGATGACAGGACTAAAGTAAGCAATTCTTTTGTGATTGGAATGGCGCCATTTCTTACCATATCAAAGACAGATTCAACATGGTGGGTAAACGCTGCGATTGCATCAAACCCAAACATTGAACCAGAACCTTTAATTGTATGGAGGGCTCTAAAAACTCGATTAATCAAATCCATATCATCAGGGACATCTTCAAGCTCTAAAAGTGAAGTTTCAAGCTCACCTAAAAGCTCAAAAGCTTCTTCTTTGAAAACTTGAGTAGTCATATCATCGGTCATAAAGAAATCTCCCAGTCATTATTAAAAATAGATTCTCTTTTGATTTTTATACATTAAATTCAGTTTATTCAAGAAGTATTGTAATAAATTACGCTAACAAAAAAATCTTTTAAGAAAACACTCGAAAACAATTAATACTATTCCTAAGATTTATTATATTATATTTTTTTTCTGCGAGCTAACATGCGCAATGCTTTACGCCTTCTATGTCTACGGATAAAAAATAATGCGATGAAATATGAGACTATCGACATTGGAATCGCAAGTACTAAGCCACCAAACATTAAAATCGTTATACCCTGCCACCCGATCTCCATGAAATCCGTAACCTGCCACGTAGCTGGATCGAATTTAACATCAATAGGCAGAAGAAACACACCTATTTTAAACTGAACATAGTAAAATAAAAGCCAATTAAGTGGATTTGATATCCAAGTTGCAACAATTGCGGCAACCTTACTACCTCTGGTAACAAATGCAGCAATAACAGCAATTACTGTTTGTAAAGGCAGGCCAGGGATAACGGGAAAACAACCGCCAAAAACACCACTGGCCACTCCCAGAGCAACTTGGTGAGGTGAAGCATTTAATCGTATGACTTTTAGATAATACAAACGAATAAGTCGTTTAATCTTCTCGTACTGACTTAAATATTTAGGCATTAAAAATCCTTCTTCAACTCAAAATTAAAAAATTCAAAAGTATCTTTTAAATAATCTGCTTACAATTACAGCTAACCAGTTAGATTACAAACAAAATAAAACACCAAGTCGTTAATCTAAAACATCAAAACTCTTAAAGATCATCGCAAATCCTGCTCGTCCTTGGGTAGAAGACCTTAGTTCGGTAGAAAAGCCAAACATTCTAGCAAGGGGTGCAATAGCATGCACAACTTTCAGCCCACCGCGATCGAGCATATTTTCAATGCGAGCTCCTTTGGCCCCAAGCAAGCCGATTGCGTCGCCAACAAACTCATCCGGCACCGAAATTTCAACATTCATTATAGGCTCGATCAATCTAGGGGAAGAGGCCAACAAAGCTTTTTTTACAGCGCGCCCTGCGGCTAAGTGATACCCCTGAGGACTGGATCCTCCGTCTTTCTTCTTTATTTCCAAAATTCGTACTCTAATATCCTGAACCGGAAACCCTTTTAGAGGCCCACCTTGCAGTGCATCCTCAACACCTTCTGCTACCGAGTCAAGCCAATCAGAAGCCCAGTTTCCGGTATCAATTTCGAAACTAACCTTACGCCCAGATCCACGCTCAGAAGGTTCAACCGATAGCCTAACAAAACCGTAGTGTTTTTCATCACCAAGCAATTTATCAAATTCTTCCTCAGCTTCAACCATCTTGCCGGGAACTTCCTGATAAACGACTTGAGGTTGTCCAGACCTAGGAGCCAAACCGTATTCACGGCGCATTCTTTCAAGAACAACTTCTAAATGAAGCTCCCCCATACCTGATAAAACTATCTGTCCTGTATCTTCATCATTTTTTAAACTAAGGGTAGGATCTTCTTGTAAATATTTATCTAAAACATCATCAATCTTATCTGCATCTTCAGAAGTTCTTGGCTCAATTGCTAATGATATAACGGGCTTATACAACTCGATTTGCTCAAGAGTAATTGGCTTTTCAGCTGTTGAAAGAGTATCTCCTGTGCGCGAATTTTTAAGACCAGCAACGGCCACAATATCTCCTACTCCCGCAACCTCTAGCTTCTCTAGCCTCCCGGCATGCATTCGAAATAGCCGATCCATTCTCTCTTCTATTCCACGGGTAACATTTTTTACAACACTACCTACCTCAATTTTTCCAGAATAAACTCGAATGAGCACAACCTTTCGACCGGAGTCCATAATTATCTTGAAAACAAGAGCTTGAAAATCAGCAGAGACAGAAGGATCAACCACCCTTTCTATCCCTGTAAGCGGATCAATTCCCGTAATTGAGGATACTTCAAGCGGACTCGGCAAATATTTACAAACGCCATCAATTAGAGGCTGAACACCAACATTCTTTAACGCGGAGCCTGAAAAAACGGGAACAAGATCAAGTTTAAGCGTAGCTTTTCTGATCACAGACTCAATATATTCAGGATCGATATCATCCTCTAAATAACGCTCTAAAAATTCTTCATCAAACTCCGCAAGAGTATCGCACATACGTCCACGCCAAGGCGAAACAATATCTAGCTCATCTTGAGAGAGCTCTAATATTTCAAACTCTTCTCCATTCTCATCTTCATCATAAACAATTTTCTTAAGGTTAATTACGTCAAAGACTCCTGAAAAATCTTCACCCTCGCCATCGGGGATCTGGACGGGCAAAGCATTAACATTAAGCCGCTTGGTTATGGATTCGAGCACAGATTCGAAATCGGCTCCGAGTCTGTCCATCTTATTTATGAAAATTAATTTAGGAACGCCGTAACGTTCACTTTGACGCCAAACGGTTTCTGATTGCGGTTCAACTCCGCCAACAGCACAAAAAACACCAACGGCACCATCTAGAACTCTAAGAGAGCGCTGAACCTCAATAGTAAAATCAACATGTCCAGGGGTATCAATTATATTGATAGTATTTTGTCCCCAAAAACAGGAGGTGAGAGCAGAAGTAATTGTAATACCACGCTCCTGCTCTTCCGGCATATAATCCATTGTGGCTGTGCCTTCATGCACTTCTCCGAGCCTGTGAATCTTTCCGGAAAAATAAAGAATACGTTCAGTTACAGTGGTTTTACCGGCATCAATGTGTGCAATAATTCCAATATTTCGAACTTTAGCTATCCCTTTCGGGGAGAAGTCAGATTTATCACTCATAAAATCACCTTTAATATGTGTAGCTTATTGCTAAAAACACTAACAGACTGCAAGAGCTACGGAATCTTTTTTAAAGAAAATATCTGTGAGATCACTCCATATCCAACAACCTTCCTGGCCATGTGACAGCACTAACTTAAAATCAACAAGTGCTTCACCCACAAGTTCAGCCGGGACAACAACAGCATAACCACTAAATTCGGCTAAATCTTCAATGGAGACTTCTTCAATAATAGCATCAGGGTGTGCAAAGCTTAAAATATCCATGTCGGGTCCATCTTCGTCAAGACATACAGCTATGCGAGGTACAACAGGAGCGCGCCAATATTTAATATTCTGGGCATATGGAATGTCAGTAGGATTTGACCTTAGGTCGAGAATAGCAGAATCGACTTCTGAGTCTTTAATATTTGATAATAGTTCATCACACTTTTCATTTTCAATGGAAATAACTGCTTCCTGACCAGCTAGCTCAAACCCGGTTAAAACAGCTTGAGAAAGTTCGCCTTCACCTGTGAAAACTACAAGAATATTTTTTACACCTGCAGCTAAAGCCGGAGTCAGCGCAGCAAGAATTCTTACGGCTGAGGTTGCACCTTGATCAACAAGCATAACAACACAGTCAAGCGGAGCTGTTGAAACTTCCGTTTCAAATCCCCCTTTCCATGTGTTGACGACCCATGTCTTTTGTGGTGAATCGGGAGAATTAACAGCATATACTTGCGCAATTGTCTTTTTCATCCATGCTCTGCGCGGTGGCAAAGTTGCCTCATAAGCAGATCCAAAAACATCATCACCTATCTGAAATTCTTCAATCCAATCGGGAAAAGTAAAAGAATCTAAAGTCATATTTTTATACCTGTCACAGTTAATGTCTTATTTTATTATGAAGTCAGCTAATATCTTCTAAATATAAACTTAATTATCCCCTATCACAATGAAATAAACCAGCTAAAAAAATACCCGGCAAACTAGCGTCCGCCGGGTAAAATATCTACTTAAAGAGTAATGTAATTCTAAACCACTTTTACAGCCATTCTAAGAATTCTTTCCAACTGCCTTGCAGTTTTTCTCTTTCGGCTTGTGATAAGGTTTTCTGAAATTCATAATATGACATTTCAGCTTGTTTAATGGCATATTTACGGACCTTAGGAAGATCCTTAAAATTACGAACTACAAAAGCATATCTCTTCCATGCTGAACCGTACTTCTTAGATCTCCAGAAATAATCAGCAATGAAAAGCTCCTGATCTGCAAGAGCACGCCTACATTTGAGAATATACTCTTTAGAAGCAGTTGCATATTCGCTTTCAGGATAAGCTTCTTCAACGCGGTAAAAATATTCTAATGCTTCACTCACGCTATGCTGAGGCTTATCAATAGAACTAAATAAAGAAAAATTACTGAGCCCAATCTGGTATAACACGTAAGGAATTTCGTCGTTGCCCGGGTGGAGTGCTGCAAATTCTTTATAAGCTTCTGAAGCATCAAAAAATTTACCGTTGAGAAAATACGCATCCCCAAGACTGATTTCTGCCTTAACTGTATACGGACTGAAAGGATAACGGTCTTTTAATTTAGCAAAATACTCTGAAGCATTACCATATTCCTTATCGGTCATAGATTCTACACCAGCTTCATAAAGCTCCTGGGCAGTATCTTCAGATTTAGGTAAAAAATAATAATCAAGAACACCACAGCCTACGCTGCTGAAAAGTAGAATGCCAAGTAAAACAATAGAAAATATTCTGCTACGCATTATTTATGTTCCAAAAACGCAAAAGCCGCTGTTGCAGCAGTTGCGCCATCACCTACTGCGGTGACTACCTGCCGGCATTTTTTGGACCGTATATCTCCGGCAGCAAAAATGCCCGGGATGTTGGTTTCCATTTCACAATTTGTTTGAATGAAACCAGCCTTGTCCAATTTTAGCTCAACAGGAAAAAAATTACTTACAGGATTAAATCCCACAAAGATAAAAACTCCATCCACATCTAAAATAGAATAATCATTGGTTTTGGCATCTTTAACTTCAATACCAACCACTTCGGTATCACCGACTATGCGGGACACAACTGAATTTAAAACAGGAACAATTGTAGAATCTGAAAAGCACTTATCCTGATAGCACTTGTCACCTCTAAATCCTTCCCTGCGGTGAATGAGATATAATTTCTTTACGAGTCTTGCAAGGTAAAGTGACTCCTCGAGAGCAGAATTTCCACCGCCAACAACAGCAACGACTTTATCTTTAAAAAAATTGCCGTCACATAATGCGCAGTATGAAACGCCTCGCCCCAAAAGCTTTTCTTCATTTGGAACTTTGAGCTTACGGAAAGTAACACCCGTTGTAATAATAATTGCACGGGTTCTAATATGTTCTCCATCAACTACTATCTCATGAAATTCCTTACCGGGAATAATCTCCCGAACTTCATCGAAAATTTTATCATACGGAAACTGTTTAACATGCTCAGACATCTGATCTGCAAGTTCATAGCCTTTGATACCACCGGGGAATCCTGGGTAATTTTCCAGTTCTTCAGTAAGAAGCATCTGCCCGCCGGGTGCAAGCTTCTCTACAGCAAGTATATTTACACCTGCACGAACAAGATAAAGGGCGGCCGCCATACCGGCTGGGCCGCCCCCTATAACAATGGCGTCATAAGACTTCATCAGATTAAAGAGCCTTGCTAGTAATCATTTCCTTAATGCTACTTTTAGAAACAGCACCAGTAGTCTGGTCAACAACTTCACCATCTTTAAAAAGAATCAGAGTAGGAATAGCACGAATACCGTACTTGCCAGGGGATGTAGGATTGTCATCAACATTCATCTTACAAATTTTAATCTGGCCAGAAAATTCTTCAGCGAGTTCATCAATAACAGGTCCCATAGCGCGACATGGTCCACACCAAGGTGCCCAGAAATCAACCAAAACGGGCTTGTCGCTATTAAGAACTTCTTCTTGAAAATTGGAATCGGTTACCTGCAAAGCCATGACTTGCTCCTTGTTGTAGTAATAATTGAAGTAGGAATCCCTCCATGCGGAAGGTCATACTGATTTTTAAAATTATCAAGTAAAGCTATAAAACCTATACTCGATTATGAAATTTAATTCTCGTTCGCCAAAGTGTCAAGCTGTATCCATGCATCCAACTGACAGTAATCGAAGATTAACTATCTATGACTAAAATGGCAACACACCAAAGTTATTTTTCTGAAATACGGGTCCAATCCTCTGGAACAACCCGCCCCCTTGGAATAGCCTCAAGCTTGAAATCGTGACGATATCCATCTTGCGCTAAGAGATAGCCAGAATAAGCAATCATTGCTCCGTTGTCTGTGCAAAATTTAAGAGAAGGTAAAACCAGAGGAATTGAAAATTTATCAGCGACGTCAGACATCACGGAACGTACGACTGAATTTGCTGCAACTCCTCCAGCCACGATCAAAGATTTAACACCCTTATTACGCTGCAGTGCACGATCAACTTTAACCCGAAGCTTATTGGCAACGGTGTAATTAAACGAAGCAAACATATTATTACGTCGCCTGACAATTTCCGGATCATCAGTTTCAGAATCAGGAATCCCCATCATAGGCAGACGCAATTCAGTGTTTGCCTGAACGTAAAGAGAAACCGCTGTTTTAAGCCCACTAAAGCTGAAATCAAGATTATCATTCTTAATGTAAGGCGTAGGAAACATTTTCGGGTCTACAGTCCCTAGCTTACCAAGCTCATCGACAATCTTTCCACCAGGATAAGGTATATTTAATAATTTAGCGGTCTTATCAAAGGCCTCTCCAGCCGCGTCATCCAAAGTTCTGCCCAGTAGAACAAATTCTGAAGTACTCTTAATAAGATAAATATGAGTATGACCACCAGAAACGAGTAGCCCAAGAGAAGGGAATTGCAATTCCTGCTCGAGTCCCGCAGCAGTGAGGTGCGCCCATAAATGGTTAACTCCGATTAAGTCTGCTCCCGTTGAGAGAGCCAGCCCTTTAGCAAAATTAAGTCCCATCAATAAACAGCCCTGTAAACCCGGTCCGCGCGCAACGGCGATAACGTCAAGATCATCAGCTGTCAGCGATTGCTCGGACATAAGTTCATTAAACAAAGCCGGGAGTGCCCGCAAATGTTCTCTAGAAGCTATTTCAGGAACAACCCCTCCGAAAAGGGCATGTACATCAACCTGAGAAGCAAGTTTTTCTGCGATAAACTTTCCATCACGGACAAGTGCCAATCCGGTTTCATCGCACGAACTTTCAATACCAAGGCATAGCATTAGTCGCTCTCAGCCTCATATATATCGCGAATAGTGGAAACTTCGTGCTTGGAGCCAATAAAAAGAGGTACTCTCTGGTGAAGGTCATCAGGGACAATATCAAGTATCCGCTTAGTTCCATCAGTAGCCATTCCGCCAGCCTGCTCTACAAGCATAGCCATTGGAGCTGCTTCACACAAAAGTCTTAATTTACCCACAGGCTTACTAGGCTCTCTATGGTCAGCCGGATACATAAATACCCCGCCGTAAATTAGATTGCGATGAAAATCTGCCACCAACGAACCTATGTAACGTAAACTATATGGCTGTCCGTGAATGTTATCAAGTGACTTGAAATAATTAACTACTTTTTGAGTAGTTTTACTCCAGTAAGGCCAATATCCTTCATTTACTGAATAGATTTTGCCCACTTCAGGAGTTTTAATATTAGGATGTGAAAGTAAAAACTCACCGACTCCTGGATCAAGTGTAAAGCCGTGAACTCCATCGCCAGTGGTAAAAACCAGCATGGTGGAAGAACCGTACAAAATATACCCAGCGGCAACCTGTTCATCGCATTTCTGAAGCACATCAGAGGACTGAACCGGTGTTCCAACTTTGCTTTTGCGACGATAAATCGAAAAAATAGTTCCGATATTAACATTCACATCAATATTTGAAGATCCGTCGAGCGGATCAAAAATTATTATATAGCTTCCCTGTGGCAGACCGTGAGGAATGTCGATGATATCGGCATTCTCTTCAGAAGCCATCGCACAAAGAACTCCTGACCGTGCCATACGGTGAATCAAAATCCGATTAGCATATTCATCGAGTTTTTTAACTTCTTCGCCCTGAACATTAATTTCTCCGGTAAAACCAAGAACATCAACAAGACCAGCTTTATTAACTTCTCGTGATATAATTTTAGCCGAAAGAACAAGTTCATTAAAAAGGTGCGTAAACTGTCCTGTAGCACCTGGAATCTGCTTCTGATGAAGTAGCAAGTGTTCAGTGACTGTTATCTGCTGGGTCATTTATCCTCCTAAAGGAATGTCTCTAGTGTGCGGCAGTAAGGTGGTCTATCCAGCATAATACCAGATTGAACTTCTATCACCAAACAATTTTAGAAAAACCAGAAATCCGCATCATCATCGCCATCATCTGAAACGGCCTTGGTAACGTAAACAATCTGAGTATCACTTATGTACCTCGAAAGCCAGACGAATCGGCTTTCTCCTACCCTAGTGACACCAGAAACATTTTCGTCAAGAAGTGCATCCCAGTCTATCTTCAAAAAAGCTTCTTTGTTAAAATTTTCAACCCCGGTCCAAACTCCCCCACCATCAGGCTGCATAATTACCAGCTTTTTAGGGTCCGGACAAAAATTAAGTAGAATACGCGGATCAAAATGAACTACGACAAGTCCCTTGAAATCTGCATCCTTAAAAAAAGGAGTACAAAGATACATTTCAGGGCCAAACTCTGAATAATTGATGAAAGATTTCATCTTAATTTCAGACCAGTCTCCCTCATATTCAACCAGCGGTCCGGGCTTAAAAGGCTTCATTCCCTGCTCAGGCAACCTGACTAAAACTGAAGCCTCGTCATCTACAGTGAATACGCCGCTAATCCATGGAAAGCGCATAAACAGGAGCCTGAACCAGTCTTCGTCAGGATGGGAATCAATATTTGAAAGAAACGAAGTCAATGAAAGGATTTTTTCATCAACAGGTGTGAACAGAATTGCAAGCTTATTGTCGTCTGCGTTTTCAATTCCACCTGTTGATAGATCGATAGTAGGATTAGGATTAACTGCTTCCTGTGTGTCATGCCAAACTTTACTGCCATATTCACAGCCACTGGCAAACATCAGGAATATAAAAAAAGCAAAAAGCGCGATAAATCGCACTGAATTTTTAAATCTCATATTAAAACCCGAATGCTGTACAATAGTTAACAGCACTTCTTATATAATTATTTGAAAATTTTCTTTTATCTTGAAAGAGGAAAACTATTACCGTGCAGCCCGTGCTTCGAGTCTTTCTGCAAGAATTTCAAGGGTATTCATCAACTTATTCTTAGCATTTTTTATGTACGGATCATCGGCCTCGCTACACTCATCACCAACGCAGTTGCTTTGGCCATTGCTAATTTTGGCTGAAATATCAGACATAACTATCAGCAATTCGTCCTTCTGAGTTTCCTCAGCTCTGGAGAGAAGTTCACGGTAAATATCAAGTGCCGCCACAAGCTCACCCTGAGAAGCTAGTACATCTGCCATGGTTCTTGTTCTTAAGCTATCCATGGCAACAGAGGATGTCAAAGATCCATCAACTTTTTCTCCGTCGATATCAATTTGGGCTGCAGCATGCTCAATTTCGCGGGACAGTATGTCACTATCTGAAAGTTCACCTGAATCAGGATCTTCCGACGATTCATCGGATGAAACTTCGGATAGGCTTTGGTCCTTAGAAACAGGGCTTATACCTGTCAGTTCTTTGATACCCTCAGACATAACATCAGACCAGGAAAGAGGATTGCCGTGGAGCGCAGAAAAAAGAAAAGCCATTGCACCGGCAACATCATCATTCCCTTCTGAAACGGAGTCTCCCCACATTTTCCAAAAGGAAGGATACGAAGAAAAAAGTCGTGTAAGAGGAGCCACTGCAGCCTTAGCTTCTGAATCTCTCCCTAACTTAGTAAGAGTTTCTACAAGAAGCAAACGAGATTCTAGATAGTCAGGATGTCTATCCAGTCCCATCCTGAGTGCAGTTACTGCCTTTTCAAGATTGCCGATTTCAACATAGAGGCGGGCTAAAGGAAAAAACACTTTAGAGCTGGGTTCAAGGGCCAATACTTCCTGATACCACTCAATTTTGCTTTGCATCTGCTGTCGCTCCCTGTTTCTGTAGCTTCACTTTATCCGGGAAAATATACAACAATTCGTTCTCTTTGACATAGTTCATACGACTTCTGATTATTTTTTCCTGATAAGTTCTATCAGATTTCAGACGCCTTATTTCTCTACTGAGTTCAAGTGTGCGACTATCGGCTTTTTCAATTTTTTGTTCAAGCTCAAGAACTTTTTTATCGAGATCAAGATAGCCAAAAACGCCCTGCTCACTAAAACCAAGCCGCAGGATCAAAACTAAATTGATTAAAACTAAAAGCCCAAGCAGAAATCTACGCCTCAGCACTATAAACTCCTACTGTAGACGCATAAAAAGTTTGTCAGATGAATCAAGGTGACTAAGTGGTTCCTTAAGTTCATCAAGAAAATTACCTGTAGCAGACTCAATTCTCAGCACGTCATCTTCGGTGACCTGAACTTTCTCAATTTTTTCCATAAATGCCTTAAGAAGCTCAAGCTCTTCAAGAAAATTACGGTTTAAATCAAGCTTTTCCAGTGCCTGTTCAAGCTCAAGAATAGTCTCAAGACAGTTATTAAGCCTTACAACAAGATTACTTCTATCAATACTGGTCATGATGCACCTAACTTGAGTAATTATTTAAGTACTCACAAAATTATTCGCTAGTTAACCAAATTTTATGCAGATTGTACATATAATTACCTGCGGAATACACAGTAAGTACCAATGCTACGTAAAGAATCCATGTTCCGACGACATGCATATCCATACCAAGGTAGGTATAATGCAAAAGCAATCCGCCCAAAGCAAGGGATTGAACCACGGTTTTGAGCTTACCCAAATTGTCAGCGGCAAGAACAAGTCCCATATCAATAGCAATGGCGCGAAGCCCCGTAATTGCTATCTCGCGGCAAATAATTACTATAGAAATCCAAGCCTCAACGTAGCCTATTTGAGTCAACATAATCAAAATAGAGCTGATTAAAAGCTTGTCCGCTAAAGGATCCAAAAATTTACCTAAAGTCGTCACTTGATTCTGGGTACGGGCGATATACCCGTCGAAAATATCTGTGAGAGATGCCAGAAAAAACAACGAGCACGCAAGGAATAACGTAACCTTGCTAGGGTAATAAAGAAGAACCACGATAACAGGGATCGTAAATATGCGGCCAAGAGTAAGTGAATTAGCGAGATTAAGCATAGCGTGTCCCGGTTCAGAAAACATTAATTCAAGGCACTAAACATTTTTTATCAAAACGTACCCTGAAAGATATTAAACGATTTGTTACAGGGAGTCATATATCAAACTCCCTGTAACAAATCGATACTTATTACTAGCGGCCTTTAATAAAGCCAGCAAAAGACCTAAGTGTGCGTGCTGGAAGCAATTTCCAGACTACTCGCAGCAGCTTCGGCAATGCGGTCTGCAAGAGCTCTAAACGCTGTTTTAGCAGGAGAGCTTTCTTCGAGAAGAACCACAGGTTTGCCAAGATCAGCGGCAACAACAGCGGTCGGGTCTAATGGAATAGCTCCAAGGAAAGGCAAGCCGTATTTTTTAGCAAGCTCTTCCCCGCCGCCTCTTTTGAAGAGATCAATCTGCTCATTACAATGAGGACAGACAAGACCACTCATGTTTTCTACAACGCCCATGATATTTGCTTTGGCGTACTGGAGAAAATTGATAGCCTTACGTACGTCAGCAAGAGAAATCTCCTGCGGAGTAGTAACAACAACAGCCAGAGACTCAGGAATAGTCTTAAGCACTGTCATAGGTTCATCGCCTGTTCCCGGAGGGGAATCAACAACGAGGAAATCCAAGTCGCCCCACTCAACATCAGAAACAAACTGTCTGATAGCGGAAGTCTTCATAGGTCCACGCCAGAGCACTGCCTGATCGGGGTCTTTTAGCAGAGATTCCATAGAAACAACATGTAAGTTATCATTCACCTTTTTAGGAACAACAAGATTACCGCGTTCAACATCAAGCTGCCCAGTTATTCCGAGAAGATGAGGAACACTTGGACCATGGATATCAACGTCCAGAATACCTACTTTAAAGCCTTTGTCTGCGAGTGCAGCAGCAATATTTACTGCCACGGAGCTTTTACCAACTCCGCCTTTGCCGCTCATAACAAATATTTTATATTTAATCCGCTTCAGAGTTGTAGAAATCAACTCATTCTGAAGAGCATGGGCGGCATCAGGTTTGTTGCCGTCTTTTTTTCCTGTTGAGCAGGAACCACATGATGAACTCATTTTTCTACCTTTGTTGTATATTAGATTAAAGGGAAATTTTCCCTCACGCAAAATCAGCCTTTTTGAGCTGAAGATACCCATTCCAAAAATATTACTATCGCAAATCCGACAACCATCAAACTTACAGCCATTGCGAAATCAGCATCATATGCTGGCGGCAAAATATTCGCTTCACTTAAAACATGGGTTTTTCCGCGAACAACAATTGAATCCAGCACTTCTTTCCACGGCCATATTTTACGCATGGCTCCGGCCATAAATCCCGTAAGGATACTGACGGTAACACCATGATGCTTTTCAAGAAAATAATGAAGAACGCGTGAAAAAAGGCTTATTCCAAAAGCACAACCACAAGCAAAAGCTATCAATATAGCCGTATTTTCGGGATTTGCAGGATTTCTAAGTGCTCCGGTTATGTACTCATATTTGCCAAGCAGGAGAAGTATAAAAGCCCCGCTTATTCCCGGCAGGATCATGGCACATATAGAAATAGAGGCACACAAAAAAACAAACCACAAGCTATCAGGTGTTGAAACAGGAATCAATCCAACCAGGATAAAGCTAAAAATAGCCCCTAACACACCGAATAAAATATTTTTAACCGAAAAATTACCAACTCTTTTGCCTACAACAATAATGGAGGATGCGATAAGCCCGAAAAACAATGACCAAACCTGAACTGGATGGGTGAGTAGAAGTTCGTGGATAATCCGAGCCATAGAAACCATGGCCACAACAATCCCGAAAAGAAGTGGAATCAAAAATTTTAAATGCGGAACGGCAATCGCTCCGGTCAAATCAAATTTAACTAATTTCTTGAAAAATTCACCATTAAATGAACGTATGGAATCAATCAATTGATCATATATACCCGTAATAAAGGCCATTGTACCACCGGAAACACCCGGAATGATATCAGCAACCCCCATACATAATCCTTTAAGGATCACGACTAAGTATTCTCGAATCGAGTTCGGCCCAGGACCGTTATTCCATGCTTTAATTAAGTTCATTAGATCTCCAGAAATCTCATAATTACCAGCCTTGTTTACCAACAAGATCGACAAAGGAACATCCACCCATGTCTGTTTCAGTAACTTTACCATCTTCCTTTGTGACAAGAATAAGCTGCTGCTTACGCTTTTGTCCTCCAACAGGTATAACCATCCTTCCATTATCAGCAAGCTGATCAACAAGATATTGCGGAATTTCAGGCCCGCCTGCGGTAACAATTATCCGGTCGTAGGGAGCCTCGTCCGGCCAGCCCATAGTTCCATCATCTAACTTGAGATTAATATTAAAATATCTGAGCTCGAAAAGAAGAGTTCGCGCCGCGATAAAAAGCTTACGTATCCGCTCAATGGAAAAGACATCCGCCCCCATTTCACCAAGCACTGCAGCCTGATAACCGGACCCCGTACCTATCTCTAATATTTTATGCCCCGGCTTAATCTGTAAAAGCTCTGACATATAAGCAACAATAAAAGGCTGTGAAATTGTCTGCCCTTCTCCAATAGGTAGAGCACTGTCAGTATAAGCACGGTCTGCAAGTGCATCCTGAACAAATAGATGTCTGGGAATTTTCCGCATGGCGTCAAGAACAGTTTTGTCGACCACACCCCGGGCAACAATCTGTTCTTCCACCATTTTAGTTCTGCGGAGCTTCGGATCAATCCGCATAATATCTCCCATGAGGCTCTGCCCCAATAACAAACTATATATTTATAACAGTTTGCAAAAAATTCTTTGTTAGTCCCCAATTATGAGGTAGAGTTCAGACAACGACATAAATATTACCGTTTGATGTTGAGAATCAGATTTTAAGGGCCAAGTCAACCTGAATACAGCTTTTAATCGATTAAACTTCAATTTTATGTATCTGCCACTTGAAACATAAGCTTCATAAAGAGAGATTAAGACTAAGGAAAAGGAGGGGATTATGCTTAAAGTTAGAGACTTAATGACCACTAACCTGTTCACCCTAAATGAGAGTGACACACTGAAGATGGCCAGATCCTTAATGGATCTTCAAAGAATCAGGCATATCCCGATAGTAAATGAAAAAAGGATGTTTATAGGACTCATCACACATAGAGACATACTGGGAGCTACAATTTCGCATTTAGCTGAAATTGACCCTGCAACTCAGGGTGAAATTGATTCTGGTATTCCTGTCGGTGAAATAATGAGAAACGGCATTAAGACAGTAACAGCAGATACCTTGCTGAAAGAAGCCGCAAACTTGCTGCTTAATCACAAATACGGATGTCTGCCAGTAGTAAATGAGGAAAATGAACTTACCGGAATTTTAACTGAAGCTGACTTTATGAAGCTTACTATCAGCTTGATGGAAGCTTTAGAACAAAACGAAGAATAAACATAAACTTAAAGAGGTACCGGGGTGCATATTGATCCCGGTACCACGCTTTTGAGTCCCATCAGTCTTCTTTGAACTCTTCAAGAAATCTATTCACTTCTTTTCTTGCAACATCTAGAAAATGCGGGAAGGTCTTCTGAACTTCTGGAGTCAATTCCAAACTCCACTCTGTATAGCTTTTAGGCTCCATACCGATCACACGCATTCTAGGTCTCTTGCCAACCGCTTCCGCCATCTCTAATGAGTCAAGTAGATCAATATCATGCAAAGATAAGCGCTGTGAATCATTCTTCACAAGATCATCCTCGTCAAAAATATATACCGACCCCGGTTCTTTGTCTGCATGAACAATATCAAGTACTAGAAGCCCGTCATACCCTTCAAGGACATGGAAAATATCCTGAGTGAATGTCCCGCCATCAACCATGTGGACATTTTCAGGCCATTCTTCTTTCTGGAGAGCTTGAATGGCATGCACTCCAACACCTTCGTCCATAAGCAGAATATTCCCAACGCCCAAAACAAGTAATTTCTTCATTTTTAATCCTTAGAACAGATTCTATGAATCCATTCTCAATTGTATCGGCGGAATTCAAATAAAAACGTTCTGAAATGAAACTCCCGGACACGGGAATATTCCTGTGCCCGGGAGCTATAGCAATCCAAAACGTTCTCACAAAAGTTAGGCGGGACTATGTCCCGACTAGATTATACAAGATAACCTAGCAGCCTTCCTGAATGTGATGAACTGTTGTCTTACCAGTCTCTGCGTGCAACACGTGCACGGCACAGCCTAGTCATGGATCAAAGGATCTAATGATCCTTGATATATCTACAGGACTTCCAGTGTCTGGAACAGGACAGCCGATAAGGGCTTCCTCAACCGGTCCACGCTGACCCATGTCATCGCGAGGATTGGTGTTCCAGAGAGTAGCAGGCATAAGCTGATAATTAGCTACTTTGGAGTCTTTAATGTTTACGTAGTGCAGTAATGATCCGCGAGGAGCTTCGGTGAAACCGATGCCTTCACCAGTTGCAGGAATTTTAGACTCAACGAAAGTATCTTCGCCGGGTTTAACATCCTTGAGCCAAGTATCATTGATTGCATCAGCAACAATGAGAGCTTCCTCAGCACGAGCAACGTGACGACCCATGAGAGAAAACGCCATGTCTTCTCCGAGATCGCGGAATTTAACAGCTTTAATACCGTAAAGGTCTTTAAGCTGTTTTTTACCGATATCACTGAGTTCCGGATTGTGTATCCACATACGAGCAAGCGGGCCAACTTCAACAGGCTTCTTGTTGTAACGAGAAGCTTTAACGAAGCTGTATGCGCCTTCTTTGTGAATATCCGGAATGGTTTTACCTTCGCTCGGATGGAGATCTGAGCAAGAGTCTTTAAACCATGAGTATTTGACGTACTCTTTAATAAGAGCAGGATCAAATTTAGAATCTTTGCCTTCAATGTAAACACCGGATTTCAAGAGGACATTTTCGCCCTCATCATCCATTGGGAATACACCGTATGACATACAGTTCTTGTAACCACCACCGATACTAAACAGATCTTTATAAACAGATCCGATAAGGTAAACGGTAGGCAGGTAAGTTTCTGCAATGAATTTCCTTACTTCTTTGAAGCGGCTAGCATATTCTGCAAGCTTTTCCTTAGTAGGAATTTCAGTGGTTCCACCTACAACCTGACCAGAGATATGAGGCATTTTTCCGCCGAAGAGAGCTACCATTTCATGGCAGACGCGACGAACTTCAAGAGCCTTAATGTACTGATCAACTGCAACTGCATTGGTTTTTTCATCTAAACGAAGATCAGGATGATCGAAACGAGGAACGAAAGGTGCTTTACCTGGTCCTCGAACGAAATCAAGAGCTGCTAAATGATAAAAATGCAGAATGTGGGACTGCAAGTAGTTAGCACCAAAGATGAGGTTTCTTGTAACTCTACCATTGGTAGTAAGTTTAACGTCACAAGCATCATCAAGGGCCAAACAGGACGCAGTGGAGTGCGCTGTTGGACATACACCACAAAGTCTCTGAGTCAACTGAGCTGCATCACGAGGATCGCGACCAACTAAGATATTCTCGAAACCACGGTACATTCCACCTGAAAGCCAGGCATCAACAACTTTTCCGTCTTTAACAGTAACCTCAGCTTTGAGGTGGCCTTCGATCCGGCTAACCGGGTCGATGGCAATCTTAAGTTTCCCGTCTTTCGCGGGTGCTTTCGATTTCGACATTAGGAAAGATACTCCTATTACCGATTAACCGGCTTCGTAGAAGGGAGACATTTCATCCGGGAAACCCGGCTCAACACAACCAAGACATACAGCATTCTCTACACACCAGTTGACGCCGCCATTCCATTTGCGTTTGAAGCAATCGGCATTAGCGCTCGGACCTTTACAGCCGAGTTCGTAGCGACAATTATCTTTGTCAGTAAACACTTTTGAGTATGCGTCTTCATCGAACTTATCGAGGTAAGGGCAATTGTCATGAATGTTTTCACCAAAGAAAGGTGTTGGACGACCTTCGTCATCAAGAAGTTTAACAACTTCGCCAAGTCCACCTTCAAGTCCATTCTCTTCAATCGCATTAATAGCGACAACAAGAGTTCCAACCATCCAATCTGGATGTGGAGGACAACCGGGGATATTGACAACCGGAGTCTTAATTCCATTGTCAGCAAGTACTTTTGTTACTGAAGTAGCTTCAGTAACGTTGCCTTCAGCAGCAGGAATACCGCCGTAAGCAGCACAAGTACCAACGTTGACAACAAGAGCAGCATTCTTGGCCATCTCGATCGTAGTCTCGAGCATGGTGTACTCTTTATGGTCCTTCTCACCGAGGATACAATAGTGGCCGTTTTCTGCCACTGGTACCGATCCCTCAAAGATCATGATGTATTTACCTTTCTGCTCTTTAGCCACGTCTGTCATGTGGCCCCAAGCCATTTCCCCTTCCGAACCCATAATGGTCGGATGGAAATCTAGGGTAATTACATCAAGCAATACTTTCGCAATTGAGGGGTGCACTGAATTAAGAAGTGAAACCGAACATCCGGTACAGCCCTGTCCCTGTATCCAGAATACATGTGGTACAAACTTCTCAAGTGCTTGCACAATACTTGGGTTGAACATTTGGGAAACCCCAAAGCCAGCCACTGTTCCTGTGCACAATTTAACAAAATCTCGCCTGGTCAAACTCATCCCTACCTCCTTGGTAGTTGCCGGCGCTAGTAAGGCGCTGTCCTTACTCGTAAAAAAATAAGTCACACTGACAATATTTTTTAATTTGAAATACACACTCTAAACTTTTACGTCAACACCAACTGATAGAAACTTAGCAAAACCATAGTTTCTATCTATAGCTAATATAGACCAACTCAAAATATACAATGTTGTACATTGAACAACCGCCCTCTTTCCTGCTAGGGTCTTTTTTTAAACAAAGTCTAAATAATTTCATAAATAATATCATCGAATCAAAGGACACCCCTCATGGCTAAAAGTAAAAGTCGCATTATACCATTCATCCTAACAATCATAATTATCGGGCTTATAGGCGCAGGAGCATATCTATTATATAAAGATACGACAGCTCCAATCATTGCGATCGGGCCGGATAAAGGATTTATAACTTATAAGACTCCTATTAATGTTACAATGAGCGACGCCCAGTCAGGGATCAAAGCCGTTAAGATTGTGCTTACTCAGGGCAAGAAGAAAATAGTCCTCGCAGAAAAAACTCTTCCAAAAGGGACCATCGATTATAGTCAGGAAATTTTAATCAAGAAAAAGCAGATCAAACAGGGGCATTTCGAAATTGCCGCGTGGGCTGTTGATAGTTCCTATGCCGGATTCGGAAGCGGCAATGCAATTATAGCTAGAGGTAATTACACACTAGATACTGTCGCACCGAAAATAACAGTACAATCAAGCACTCATAACTTAACGCAAGGCGGTTGCGGCCTGGCACTCTATACTGTAGATGCCGATCCTGAAAAAACTGGTGTTATGGTTGGAGAGGACTTTTTCCCTGGCTACAAACAGCCTAACGGGGAATATGCAGCTCTTTTTGCTATGCCTTTTTATGTAGATTCAAAAAACTTCTCCCCTACTATCATTGCTCAGGATACAGCTAAAAACACCAAAACGGCCACTTTTTGGTTCCATGCAAACAGTAAGAAATACCGTCACGACGACATCAACATTTCGGATCGTTTTCTTAATAGCAAAATGCCTCAGTTCGAAACCGAATTCCCGGACACAACTGATCCGGTTGAGCTATTCTTGAAAGTAAACAGAGAGCTACGTAAAAAAAACAGAGCTGAGCTACGCAAAATAGGCTTAGATACTGCGCCCACCTTCCTTTTCGAAGGTAAGTTCCGTAGGCTTCCAAATGCAGCCTCCAGGGCAGGATTTGGAGATCAGCGTACATACAAACATAATGGTAAAAAGATCGACAACCAGACTCATCTAGGAATCGATCTCGCCAGCACAAGACACGCTCCAATACCAGCCGCTAATAAGGGCCGTGTTGTTGTAGCAGAACAGGATTTCGGAATCTACGGCAACGCAGTGATCATTGATCACGGCTTAGGATTGCAGTCACTTTACTCGCACCTTAGTCAGATTGATGTTGAGGTCGGCGCTACAGTTGAGCGCGGTCAGGTCATTGGTAAAACAGGCTCAACGGGTATGGCTGGTGGAGATCACCTTCACTATGGAATTCTTTGTTCAGGTATTCCTGTTAATCCTTTTGAATGGTGGGATGGAACTTGGATCAAAAACAATATCACCAGCAAGTTACCTACAGATTAACTTTTACACATAAATCTACAAAAAAGCGTCTGAAGACAAAATCTTTAGACGCTTTTTTTATGTCGAAATATCGACAGTAATAACCATAAATCGTCAAGTTTGAACGGAAAAATTCCCATAAAACATTTGCAACAATCATTGAAGGTCTAATTTTATTAATTTTATACTAATACGGTCTGTTTCTTGTATCAATACATTCGAAAGGAGGCATTATAATATTTTTCCGCTAGCCATAAGGAATGTGAAATTATGTGGAAAACCATCATCATTTTAATAGCAGTTTTGTTTTTAACTATACCCTCTGTCATTACTCAGGCTGAAGAGCCTAATCAAGGAAACGAGGTAAGTTTGAGAGCAAATAGGAATGAGGCAAAGTCGGGGCTAAAAGGGAACACTGGACCTAATAATAACTTAATAATCTCAGACGGAGTTAGCGCAGGCTTTATCTTCGGGCTGGATTCAAACCGTCCAGAGAATAAGCATGGTCTAGTTCCTGAAAACAAAGGATACGGACTGGGATTGGGATTTAGCTTTAATTTCTAACTATTCAACCTCACCATTTAGCCATCAATATTGGGATTATGCCAGAGTAAAAGCAATTAACTAATTACACGGTTAATGTACGTGCATATTGCCCACAATACATCTGAAGCCCAGACCTTTAATCTCTTTTTATAGCCAAAAAACCATCATTTGAAACGCACTCCAGTCATTTACTCCGAAAGCACTTCCGTATATAATGAACCAGTTTAGTGTGCATTTGTGCTTCTTTAACATCACAAAGACATTGTATTTACTACATTAAGATAATAAAAATAGATCATAATAATTTTCTGCAAGATCAAATGAAAGGTAATCACATGGATAAAAAAATCATAATTTTAATAACAATTCTGCTTATACCAATAGTGGCAACTCAAGCTTATGCTAATGACATAAATCTCGGAGATGCTTTAGTTGTTAAAGAAAATTCAGACAAAAAAAAGCAGACAATGAAAAGTGATATTGATAAACAATTTGCACCGCACGACGACCTAACAATCTCCGATGGAGCGAGTGCGGGCCTTATTTCAGGACCTGCCCAGAATAGCATGACAAGCAATAGCAGAATTTCCCCTGAAGGAAAAAAGGATGAAACTAGAGTGGGTGTAGGACTAAGTCTTAGTTTTTAAAAAGATTAGCCTTATTCACAACTCGCCAGAAAACGGATTCCGCGGACGCGTTGCGCTCTCCTCCGTATGACTGCCCATTTGTCAGTATTACAAAATAGTAACCCTTGAACTTACACGCCATTGCTGTGTATATCCCTGCATAATTTCCATTATGACCGATTGCACCGTACTTATTCATCATGCCAAATCCGTATAATACCCCGGCATAACTGGTAGAGATAAACTGCATCTGTTCCGCCAGTAGCTCCTTGCTTATTCCATAACCATCCAGATATGCTCGTAACCATTTCATAACATCCGTAGCAGTCGAAACACCGTTAGCGGACCCCCATGCCCATGAGGGATTAATTCTCTGGCTAAGGTTACTAATCGTGCCTGTTGAGGGATCATAATCATACCCTTTGGCATATGGTTTCGCGAGTTTAGAGCTGGTAGATGGAAAAGACGTGTTGTTAAGCCCCAACGGCTTCAGAATACGGTGGTAAATTTGATTTTCAATTTTGTCATTTGTAAGTTTCTCTACAATCATTCCAAGCACAACATAATTGGAATTATTATACTCAAAGTGTGCTCCCGGCCTAGGGTCGTGTTCAATATAGCAGCCGGCGTCAGTCGCAGATATGTTTTCGAGATCATCATCTCTACCACTTGTTGAGCAAAATGCTATCAGCTCTGGTGGCGACCACACATACCAAGGCTGCGCGCGAAATTTCTTTAAAAACCCTTCATCAAATGAAAAATTAGTCAGCCCACTCCTCATTTGCAAAAGATGCCCAATAGTAATTTTAGTGTCGTTAATAACAAGCCCTGGCAATATTTCACGAACCGTCATATCGAGATTTATGCCCCCCTCTTGCACGAGCATCAACACAACAGAGGCGACAAAAGTTTTTGTTATACTCCCAATTCGAAACTTTAAATTGGATGTCATAGGATATTTTTTAGTAATTGCCGGATTTGAGTTGATATCTCTAACTCCAGCAACAAAAGAGGTCTCCTTCCCATTTGGAGAATGTATAAGCATTACTGCACCAGGTATGTTTAAACCCTTAACAGCTTCTTTAAATATTAATTGAAGCTCATCCTGATCATTCACATCAGATTCGACATAAGAAATCATTACAAATGTGTTAACAAGAACAATTAATATAATTAATACTGATATTTTCATAACATACACTTCTTTCGACTGTTTCAATATTACGTAAATACTAACATAACTCTATTTTTTATAGAAACACTTAATTTAAAAAAGTGTAATAATTTTATGCTTTTTCAATATAATTTCGACTAATTATCAAAAACTCAACAAAAAAAGGGTGCTCACCAATTGGTGAACACCCTTTAAATATTCAATAATAAATCTAAAACTAATGGGTAGGAGCCTGATATTCATCTTTAATAAGGTTCAGAGCAATAGGAGTTATATCGTCCTTACCTCTGAATAATTCTTCTGCTGTCAGACTATCAAGCGCGTGACTGAGTACTTCGTCCATATTTTCCACTGGAATAATTTCAAGGTCCTTAAGAATTTCGTTTGGAACATCCTTAAGATCTTTTTCATTCTCAGACGGAATCAAAACTGTTTTAGACAGTCCTCTATGGGCCGCGAGCAACTTCTCTCTAAGTCCACCAATTGGAAATACTCTGCCGCGCAGGGTAATTTCACCTGTCATGGCAAGGTCGTGCCTTACGGGGACATTCAAGAATGCAGAAGCCATCGCCGTACAAAGCGTAATACCCGCAGAAGGTCCATCTTTAGGAGTAGCTCCTTCAGGAACATGCACGTGAATATCAATCTTCTCATGGAAGTTTGGTTTCAAACCAAACAAATCCGAACGGGAGCGGATATATGAAAGAGCAGCCTGCGCTGATTCCTGCATAACATCACCTAGCTTACCAGTAATGACAACCTTGCCCTTACCTGGCATCAGAACAACCTCAACCATCAGCATTTCACCGCCAACCTGCGTATATGCAAGTCCTGTTGCAACACCAATAAGAGATTTTTCTTCGCTTGCTCCGTGACGGAACTTGTGAACACCAAGTATGCTTGCAAGATTCGTTTTAGTAACGTGCAGACTCTTGGTCTTATCGTTAGCTTCAACAATTTTCATTGCAGTCTTTCTGCAAACCTTAGCAAGTTCACGTTCAAGGTTACGAACTCCAGCTTCTCTTGTATAGGTCTGAACAATTTCAACCATTGCATTGTCAGAAATGGCTACGTTGTCAGTACTAAGGCCATGCTCTTTAATCTGCTTAGGCAGCAGAAAGCTTTTGGCTATCTGAGTTTTTTCGGTTTCAAGATAACCGGGCAGACGAATAATCTCCATTCTATCCTGCAAAGGAATAGGAATAGAATTAAGGTCATTAGCGGTTGTTATAAAAAACACCTTTGAAAGATCATAATCTAAATCAAGATAGTGATCATTAAAAGTATTGTTCTGTTCAGGATCGAGAACTTCAAGCAAAGCTGAAGAAGGATCGCCCCTGAAATCTGTGCTCATCTTATCAACTTCATCAAAACAGATAACTGGATTACTGAAATCACAACGTCTGAGTGAATGAATTATTTTACCGGGAAGCGCGCCGACATAAGTACGACGGTGACCTCTGATCTCAGCTTCATCACGGACTCCGCCAAGAGATAGACGAACAAACTCACGATCCATAGCTCTGGCAATAGAACGTGCTATTGAAGTCTTACCAACTCCGGGAGGGCCTACTAAACAAAGGATAGGACCTTTTATAGTTTCAACTAAAGACTGAACCGCCATATATTCAAGGATACGCTCTTTTGGCTTTTCAAGTCCAAAATGGTCTTCATCCATGATTTTGCGGGCTTGAGCAATATTTAGATCAACTGATTTATATACATTCCAAGGAAGATCCAGCACCCAGTCTACATAGTTGCGCACAACTGTGTATTCTGCGGATGAAGGAGCCATCTGGCGAAGTTTTTTAATTTCTTTAAGGACACGATCGCGAGATTCATCACTCATCTGCTTAGCTTCAAGCTGCTTTTCGAGATCATGAGCTTCCGCCTGCGGATCATCCTCACGTCCCATTTCCTTATTAATAGCTTTAAGCTGTTCGTTTAAATAGTACTCACGCTGGTTCTTTTCCATCTGCCCTTTCACGCGGTTTTTAACGCGCTTCTCAATGGACACAATTTCAATTTCACCGAGCAAGAGTTCGTAAACAGCTTCAAGCCTCTTTAAAGGATCGACAATTTCAAGAATTACCTGTTTCTTAGCAAACTCAACCTTGAGATGAGGCATTATAGAATCAGCAAGTTTACCTGCTGTGCGAATTGTAGAAATAGCGAGAACTGTTTCAGGCGCAACTTTTTTGTTCACCTTTCCAAAACTCTCAAGCGCACCATGGACAGAACGAACCAAAGCTTCCGTAACATTAACGTCTGCAGAAAGGTCTTCAATCCGTTTAAGGTTAACCATGGGATAAACGTCTTCAAAAGTCTTGCCATCAGCAGCAGAATCCCACTGAGCACGATACAGACCTTCGAAAAGGACCTTGATTGTGCCGTCTGGCAATCTCAACATCTGGAGAATTTTGCTGACAGTTCCAACGGCATAGAGATCTTCAGGTTCAGGCTTTTCCTTTTCTGGAAATTCCTGTGTCACTAAAAATATCTTTTTATCATGCTCTGCAATAGCTTCTTCAATGGCTTTGATGGACGACTCACGTCCAACAAATAGAGGAATAATTGAACGCGGAAACATTACAACTTCCCGCAAAGCCATCATTGGAAGAAGAATATTTTCAGCGGATTCGCTGCCACCTTCTGTTAATGTTGACGACATATATCCTCCTGCTTTTTATCTAAGTACTAATTTCAATTTAAAATATAACCCTTCAAGAACATGAAATAATACTCGCAACTGTTTTGTCAAACCAGAACACGTAATAATATCGAAATATGAGAAAAAAAATAAAGGAGTGAAAAAAATAAATATGGAAATATTCCAGGCAGGCGACAAAAAAAAACGCCTCCAGCTTTATCGGCTGAAGGCGTTTATAAGTTTATGCACTTTTAACTTCATTATGGAAAAACAGTAACGGTTCAATTCCTGTTTCAACCACACTTTTATTAATCACACATTCTTTCACCCCTGTGAGCGAAGGAAGCTTGTACATGATCTCGAGCATGATAGACTCAAGGACGTTTCGCAGTCCGCGAGCACCGGTCTTTCTCTTCACAGCCAGAGCTGCAATGCTGTTCATAGCATTCTCTGTGAAAGTCAGACGGACACCATCAAGGTCGAACATCTTCTTGTACTGTTTAACAAGAGCGTTCTTTGGTTCCTGAAGAATCCGAACAAGATCGTTTTCAGTTAATTCTGAAAGTGCTGTCTGAACCGGAATACGGCCCACAAATTCAGGAATTAAACCAAACTTAACGAGATCGGCCGGTTCTGATTTTTTGAACAACTCACTGATGCCAGTTTCTTTCTTAGCTTCAACCTTAGCTCCGAAACCGATACCTGATCCGGCCAATCTCTGCTGAACGATTGAATCAAGTCCGATAAACGCACCGCCAAGAATAAACAAGATATTCGAAGTATCAAGTCTTATAAATTCCTGCTGAGGATGCTTACGTCCACCTTTAGGAGGAATGTTCGCTTCGGTTCCCTCAATAATCTTGAGCAGAGCTTGCTGAACGCCTTCACCGGATACATCACGAGTGATGGATGGACCATCTCCCTTACGGGAAATTTTGTCGATTTCATCAATGTAGATAATTCCGCGGGAAGCAGATTCAATATCGTAGTCAGCATTCTGTAGAAGCTGAACAAGGATATTTTCCACATCTTCACCAACATAACCAGCTTCGGTGAGAGTTGTAGCATCAGCAATAGCGAAAGGTACTTTCAGAACTCTTGCGAGAGTCTGAGCAAGCAATGTCTTACCTGAGCCGGTAGGCCCGATAAGAAGAATGTTGCTCTTATCAATCTCGACATCGTCAGCACCTGATTTTGTATAAAATACACGCTTGTAATGATTATGAACAGCAACTGCCAGAATCTTTTTAGCGTGAGTCTGTCCAATTACGTATTCATCAAGCAAATCCTTGATTTCCTGCGGGGACAGCAGATTTCCTGCATCAAACTCCTCACTTACCGCCTCCTGCGCCATGATGTCATTACAAAGCTGGACACATTCGTCGCAGATGTAAACATCAGGACCGGCGATTAATCTCTGAACCTCGTCCTGAGACTTGGAACAGAAGGAGCAATTAAGGTCCTGTCCTGGACCTTTTTTTTCATTACTCATCAGGAACTAACCTTCCTTGGATTCAAGTTTTGAACGCGAAGTAAGAACCTTATCAATAAGGCCGTATTCAATAGCTTCTTGAGCAGACATGAAAAAGTCACGGTCTGTGTCTTTCTGAATTTCTTCAACAGACTTACCTGTATTTTCAGCCATAATAGCATTCAGAGAAGCTTTAAGTCTTATAATTTCATTAGCCTGAATTTCGATATCGGTAGCCTGCCCCTGTGCACCGCCGAGAGGCTGGTGGATAAGGATTCTGCTGTTAGGCAGTGAATAGCGGCTTCCTTTTTCTCCGGCACACAATAGGAAAGCGCCCATGCTGGCAGCTTGGCCCATGCAAAGAGTCGCTACAGGAGCGGAAATGTACTGCATAGTATCAAAAATGGCTAAACCAGCAGTAACCGATCCTCCGGGAGAATTGATGTACATGTAAATTTCTTTTTCTGGATCTTCAGACTCCAAAAACAACAACTGTGCACAAATTACGCTTGCAACGTGATCATCAATAGCGCTTCCAAGCACGATGATTCTGTCTTTGAGCAGGCGTGAGTAAATATCATAAGCGCGTTCAGAGCGCCCAGTAGTTTCAATAACAATAGGGATTGTTCCAGACATCTATAATCTCCCGAGAGAAGAATTGTGATATAATAAGGAGGGGCAAAGCACCGTTAATACTTAACTTAACCACCTACCATGAGAGCCTTTTTTACGAAATATATTCTAATCATTTGAAAGCTCAAGTACAAGTATAAATCTTAATAAAAGATTTTATACAACATTTACTTGATTAGTTAACGACATATACGATTATAAACAACCCTTTTCCCGGAAAAGCAAAAAGGCGGCACGGTTAATAAAACTGTGCCGCCATTTTAAATCTAACGAAATGAGCTAAAGTGACTAGTCAGTTTTAACTTCTGGATCAATTTCAGTAACATTTGCGTTGTCGTAAATGAACTCAGCAGCTTTATCAGCAACGAGTCTATCTTTAAGAGGAACAAGAAGATTGTTTTCTTCGTAGTAAGACTTAACGGAACTGAAGTCCTGCTTAGTCTGCTGAGCGATCTGGTGAAGAGCGCCTTCAACTTCCTGAGGATCAACTGTGAGTTCTTCACGGTTTGCAACAGTAAGAAGGAATATTTCAGTACGAACGCTTTCTTCAGCAAGAACAGTCTGCTCTGCGCGAAGTTCTTCCATGCTCTTACCAATTGACTCAAAGCTGCGGCCTGAGTGCTCAGCACGAGTAATAACATCAGCTACCATACGATCAATGCGATCGTTAAGAAGGGATGGAGGAAGTGGGAAATCAAGGTCTTTTACAATCCCACCAACCAACGTAGTTAGAGCTGAGCTCTTACAAAGCTGCTTGCGGTTAGCCATGTAAGACTGCTTTACGATTTCACGCATTTTTTCAACAGACTCAAATCCACCGACCTGCTTAACGATATCGTCAGTCAGTTCAGGCATTTTGCGTTCTTTAATAGCGTGAACAGTAACTTTCATTGTTGCAACTTTTCCGGAAAGTTCAGCATTAATGAAGTCTTCTGGGAAAGTGATATCAACAGCTCCGGATTCGCCGGATTTGAGAGTCTTTACGTAGTCTTCAAATTCCTGCAGGGAGTGACCTTCACCGATTGGCAGGTCAAAGTTGTCAGCCTGAACACCAGGAATTGGTTCGCCGTCCATCTCAGCTGAGAAAGTAACACAAGCAAGTTCGCCATCTTTAGCAGGACGATCATCTTCGATCGGTGCAATTTTAGCCATGCTCTGAAGAAGTCTTGTTTCGACATCTTTAAGCTCAGCTTCGCCTACTTCAGCGCGTTCTTCTTCAACGTCAAGACCGAGGTAAACAGGAGTATCGAATTCAGGAACGATTTCGAAAGAAATAGTGTATGTGAAGTCTTCACCGCGAACGAGTTCCAAAGCGTCAACGTCAATCTTAGAAACAGGAACAATTGACTCGCCGTTAAGAATTTCATTGATCTGGTAATTAACGAGATCAGTGGTTGCTTCGGTGATAATCTGTTTTTTGTATTTAGACTGAACAACAGAGGAAGGCACCTTGCCCTTTCTGAATCCCTTAATAGGAGTCTGAACCTTGTATAAAGCAATAGTAGCGTCGAGTGCTGCTCCAACTTCTTCCGCAGGAACAGTAACCTTAACAGTTCTTTCTACCGTAGAAACTTCTTCAATATTAAAATCCATCTGATGTATCCTCCTAAATATATTCGCCGAGCTTGAACCAAGACGGCGGTAGTGTACTTTAAATATGCTATAAAAAAAAGGGTACGTGAACCCTTTCACAAGTACAGCAAAAGAACTCGGATTATTTAGGCAGTTTCCACACAAAGTCAAGCCCTGTGAAGGAATCCTTTACGATTTATGCTAATTTTATTAATATTTACGTCTAAAAACAAATAAACGGGAAACCATGTAAGATTTCCCGTTCGAAGAAGAACCAGCATCAACAACTTTTAAACAACAACTTTTTTAAGAGTATCCATCTTACTTTTCATTCTGTTTATAAGTGCAGCCTGCCCTTTATGTTCAGGATTTAAATTACTCACCGCCTTATTATATGCATCGACGGCCTCGTCTATCTTTCCACTCATCTGATATACAACTGACAAATTATTATACATTGTAGCACGGTGAATTTTCTTAGAATTACAACCAGCAAGACTGATCGCCCGCAAAATATTGCTTTCGGCTTTATCAAATTTACCATCATTACAAGCAACCATTCCTTCACGATTCAATCTCCAAGCACTACTGAAACCACACATACTCGACTCCTCAAAAATATAAGATATTACCAATCACTTTTGTCACTTATTTAACTTTGCCTTCGTTAAATTTAATTTATTGAAAATGATTATCAATGTCAATAGGTATTATTTATTAAACTCACTTTTCTTCATATCTAAAATGCTAATCATCATAATTATGAAGTATTATTTATTTTTTATTTAATTTATATTTGTCCATTTAATATTTTTTTTACATAATGATAAGAATAACCAAACAAAGGAGACAAAATGTTGAACAAAATATCTTTAGGTGGTCTGCTTCTAGCTTTTTTTATCATCTCCAGCCCTGCTTTTGCTCAAGATCAATCATTTAAAATTGTAGATACAGGCCAAAAAGCGTGTTTTGATAATACTAATTTAATGGATTGCCCAGATTCCGGACAAGCCTTTTTCGGGCAGGATGCTCAATACAAAGGTAACCAACCCATCTACCGCGACAATGGCGACGGAACTATAACCGACCTTGTCACGGGATTAATGTGGGTTAAAGCTCGCGGCTCTAAAGTCACATGGAACTCTGCTTTGGATGGAGCTAAAGACTGTAAAATAGGCGGACACTCAGATTGGCGAACTCCTACTATTAAAGAACTGTACTCTTTAATCGATTTTAACGGCTGGCTGCTTAACGCAAAAGGACCCAAGCCATTTATTAATACAAAGTTTTTTGATTTTAAATATGGGGATACTAACGCAGGCGAGCGCGACATAGATTGTCAGGACTGGTCAGCGACAAAATATGTAAGCAAAACAATGAACGGCAACCCTACTGTCTTCGGAGTCAATTTCGCTGACGGTCGTATTAAGGGGTATGCCATAACAAAACCTCGCAATAGGCAGAAGAACACGCTCTATATTCGTTATGTGCGCGGTAACACAAAATATGGTCAGAATAAATTTGTGGATAACGGAGATAAAACCGTAACAGATCAGGCCACTACCCTAATCTGGCAAAAAGATGACAGCGGTAAAACCTTAAACTGGGAAGACTCCTTAAGCTACTGTGAAAATCTTACCTTCGCAGGTCGCACAGACTGGCGCCTGCCAAATGCAAAAGAACTGCAATCAATAGTAGATTACTCGCGAAGCCCTGCCACAACGAGTTCTGCAGCCATTGACCCGATTTTTAACGTATCCGACAAAGAATCCTACTACTGGACATCTACAACTCATCTTGACGGCCCCCGTCCTAAGAATGCCGTATATGTCACTTTCGGCCGGGCTAAAGGATACATGAAATCTCCACGCACAGGTCAAGGGCAATGGCTGGACGTTCATGGCGCAGGAGCACAGCGCAGCGATCCAAAATCAGGTGACCCTTCCAAATTTCCAAACGGGCACGGCCCTCAAGGTGACGACATACGCATCTTCAACTATGTGCGCTGTGTGTCAGGCGGAGTAGCCATTCCAGACAGCCCACCTACCCCGACAGGTTTCAGATCCTCAAAAAACAAAAGATCTTCAAACTCCATGCAGCGCCAAGGCGGGATGAATGGAAAGGGTAATGGGAAAATGAATGGACAAAGCCAAGGAAAAGGCAACGGCAGAAGCATAAGACAAGGACCACCAGCTGAAGCTTTAAATGCATGTGGTGGTAAATCTCAGGGAGATAACTGCTCTTTCACCACTCCGCGGGGAACCATGAACGGGAATTGCCTTCAAATAGGACAGGATAATCAAATGGCATGCGTGCCGGAAGGCCATGGTAAAAGACAACAGTAAAAACATCGATAATCAATCATTTGTCTGAACTATAAAGACTAGCAATAAAGGCCGCATCTATAATAGATGTGGCCTTTATTGCTATTAAGAGCCACCTAGGATGTGTTGACTATAAAAGGATCTATTCTATGAAAATAAATAAAATAGCTAAGCATTCAATAAACATATTAATTAGCTATTTAATAAAAAACTAAATAGCTAATTAATTACAATAACAACTATTCATTATTATTTAAAAACATACTGTTTATTGCTTTTATAACATGTTATACATGTAGCCATGTTTTATATTTTTAATAACGTTTAAATATAAAGGAGCCTGCTATGAGTTTAAAGGTTAACACTTACAACGACATTAGAAACCAAATGAAACCTGGTGATGTCATTGCTTTTGGAGGGAAAGATCCTTTTTCTGAAATCATAAAAATGGCAACAAGAGCTGACGTTTCACACCTAGCGGTTATTCATCATAATTATGAAAAAGCAGAAGGTGGAGGCTACATAAATGAAATTATTGAATCAACTGTCGCCATTGACTCTAATGGAGTATCAATCTCACAACTGAGTAAGGTTCTTAATGGATACAATGGCAATGTTTGGTGGCTGCCAATCCGTAAAGATCTAAGAAGAGCTCCTGAAGATCTTACTGTTTTTTATGACTTCTTGAAAAATATAGCCGATGGCCACGTCAAATATGATTTAATTCAAGCCGTTAAATCAGCATTTGACCTTTTTGACGGAATTGATCCTATCATACTGGGACCGACGTACAATAAGGAAGACTATGGCAAATTTTTCTGTTCCGAACTTGTGGCTGCAGCGTTAGAAAAGGCTGGAGTTGTGCCTGAAGTTAATGCGTCAGAAGTCACACCTATCGATCTATGCAGGTGGAATATATACGAAGAAGATTACTACCAGCTGCTGAGTAGCGGCCATCCTACTAAGATTAAGAATTACAACAAATTAGATCCAAAGCTATGGAATGTGTAATTGATACTTTCCATATAAAAAAAATAGACCCTTCGAAAATAGGGTCTATTTTATACGATTCATTGATCGTAAGCACACTTATGCCAAAACGTTAGCCATCTCTATGAAATATAGCCTACAGACGAAATTATCTAGGCTTCCTAATCTCAAAATTAATCATCACCATCAAAGTCACCGCCATCGTAATCCGAGTCATTTCCCATATCCTGCATATTCATAAGATTAGCCATTCCGACAGCAGTAATGTCTGTATTATTCCTAAGCTTCACGCCGAGACTAGCTTTTCTATACATATCTCGTGACACCCATAAAAGTAATAATCCACATCCGCCAAGCAGCAATGCGAGAAAAAGCATCGCGAGGGGGTCATCAGCACTTATATCAGGCGCCGCAAAAGCTTCTATTGCAATGCCGATTGCCGGCAAAAGAAAAGCAAGACCGAGAATTGCGACGATGAAACATCTAATTTTAGTGCCAAAACTGACTGAAAAATTTTCTGCCATAGCTACCCTCACTTGTAAGTGTTTGATAAAATCTGATAATTATCAACAACCATTTTCACGAGGCTTAGAGTTTAACATAAAACATCTACATTGTGCAGGACCTATTTAACAGAGGGCGACACCACCCCTTCCTGGATAAGATAAATACCTATATCTGCGCTTCTTTTATCTAATTTTATGCCACTATTTTTTTTAAGCTTCGCTATCACTTTTTCTCTTTCCATACTTTTCCTGTATGGACGGTCAGTCATAGTGGCATCAATAAAGTCAGCAACAGATACAATTTTTGATTCCAAAAGGATCTCATCACACTTTAATCCATGCGGATACCCTGACCCATCAATACGTTCATGATGTTCAAGAATTATTCTTTGTATCGGCCATTCTGTTTCCATTGTTTCAAATATTTCCGCCCCAATAAGAGGATGTGTCTTGATTATTGAAAATTCAGCTTCTGTTAGGGAGTCAGGTTTATTTAGAATTCCAGTTGGAACAGCAACTTTACCAATATCATGAACCAAAGCAGCAAGTTGCAGACCTTGAATTTGATCTGAGCTAAGTCCAAGGGATGTAGAAATTTTCGTAGCAATATCGGCAGTTCTATCCATATGACCGGCAGTATAAGGGTCTCTAAGTTCAACAACTCTGGTAAATGCTCTAATGGTTCCTTCTAGTCCTTTTTTAATTCTCCGAACAGCTTCCAATTCCCTAGATGCATGGACCATTCGATATTGTTGAACACCAGCCTCTACAGCTTTTACTAAGTCCTCAGTCTGGCATGGCTTAGTTAGGAATCTAAATATATCGCCATGGTTTACAGCTCCGATGGCAATTTCTAAATCCGCAAATCCGGTAAGTACCATTCGTATAGAGTCGGGGTATTTAGTCCGTATTTTAGAAAGTAATTCTATCCCGTCCATCTGCGGCATTTTAATATCAGATACAACCACAGAAAACGGCCCCTCTTCACCCATGATTCTGAGGGCTTCTTTACCACCAAGTGCGGTTGAAACGGAGAAGTATGACCTTAGTGTTCTTTTGTAGCTATTAAGAATATTAATCTCGTCATCTACAAAAAGAATCTTATTTTCTCCATGAAAAGCATCTATCATTTTACATCCTAATTAGGGACCAATACATCTATAGGTTCTCTAATACCCACTTTTTCCGCAAACATAATTATCCGATCAATCTTATCTTTATCAAGCTCGAGGCTTTTCCTTAACAGCAATGCCCCCTGATTCGAAAGGATATCATCATAAAGAATCATACCCGGATGCAGGTCCCCTTTATAAAGCTTTTTAACTTCGTAGTGAGCTTCAACTCCAAGAAGTCCCTCAAGGTAATAGAGAAGTTCAGGATCATACAGCTCAGCTTGATCTTCAAGCCTTCTAAATGCGGCGCTCGCATTCTCTTCGACATTTAAATACAGATCGTAATCCAGTGCAATTCTGAGAACTCTTCCTCCTAGAGGAATTCTTTCACCTTTTAGAGCATCTCTAGGTGTTCCAGATCCATCAAAACCTTTTAATTGGTAGGCTATCATTTCTGCGATCGCTTCCATTCTGGGTAATTTTGCCACAAGACTTTTGGCAATAACTGGATGCATTTCGAACATTTGTTCTTGTTCAGCTGTAAGTTCTTTCCCTGACAAGAGATCGTCCAAAGTATCTGGAGGCAAAATAAGGGTGCCTAATTGAGAAAGCATCGTCGCGATATCATACCGCCAGAGATCATTAGCGCCTTTTTTCTTAGCAAGATATTTAACATATCTTCTCGCTCTGTTAATTCTGGCTCCAGCTTCCGGATTCACGAGTGCTGTTATTTCACTGAGCAATTCGACACTGCCCTTCAGAGTTCTCTCAAGCAGGATTCTTTTACCGGTGACAAGTTCATACTGCTTTACAGCCTCCTTAAGACTTTCAAGCAGCGTCTCCTTATCACAAGGCTTTGTTAAAAACCTAAATACATGGCCATCGTTTACAGCCCTCATCGCGTTTTCTAAGTCTGCATATCCAGTTAACATCAAACGGGTTGTATCGGGCCTAATCCTTTTGACTCCTTTGAGAAACTCAATGCCGTTCATTTTGGGCATACGATAATCTGAAACTATAGCTGCATACGGCTTTGCACTCTGCAGGCTAACTAAAGCCATTGCCGGATCAGACTCGGTATCAACTTCATAAGCGCCCCGAAGTTGTCTTTTCAGTGAAGAGAGAACATTAGGCTCATCATCAACAAGTAAAATTCGCGCTTTCATGAATATCCCTCTACTTCCGGAGATGTTCAATCACATCAGAATCAAGAACATTAAAATCTGTTATACCTTGCCAATGCAGGGAAATATGAGAGATCCATTCTTCAAGTTTAGCATTACTCGATGGGGGTAGTACCGATTCATCAATTACAATTCTTCCGTAGTCAGGGTTGATAATTACACATTGATGATCAATCATATCAGCAACTGAAACAATCATTGGTATACTAAGATCACATTTATCATATGAATGATGATACCCTATTCCATGAACAACTTCCCCACTCATCCCCCAAAGCCCCATCAAATACGCACCTATTTGAGCATGCGTTGTTCCAAAAACTGACAGTTCACATCTATTTATAGGATCTTTAGTTTCCCTAATTTTATCAAGAACCTGCGAATATTTTTCTGGGAAACTATAAGCCAAAATAAGCTTGCCCACATCATGGAGCAATCCTGCCATACGCACCTGTATTATTGTATTCTTATCAAGGTTTTCCTTTTCAGCAATAAGTCGGGCAATATTTGAGACGCGAAAACTATGTTCCCAAAGCAAACTCAATGACAATTTAGGCAAAGCTTTTTCGTCGTACATCGAAAAAAGATGTGTCCCGAGTATCAATGTCTTAATTGTTTCAAGCCCCAATAAACTTATCGCTTGAGAAATCGATTTAATATTTGAAGGCAGTCCAAAATAGGGAGAATTAATCAATTTCAAAATCTTAGCTACAAGCCCAACGTCCTTGGATATCAAATTTGCTATTTTGGAAATGGACGGTTCTTCTTTCCGCAACTCATCCTCTATAGATTTGAAAACGCTGGGAATCACAGGTAGAGCATCAATTTCAGTTACCAATCTTTGCATTGCAGGATCAGTCAATATTTCTCGAGATTTGAGCGCACTTTCGATCTTAGTAACCAAAGTTTCCGCATCGCATGGTTTTGAAATATATTGATGAACAGCCCGAATGCTGCGCACAACTTCACTCAACCCGACCTGCCCAGACAAAGCAATCCTGATAACTCCAGGATACTCATCTTTCAAACGGGTAAGTAGTTCCGCACCATCCATTCCTGGCATTCTTATATCTGAAACAACTACGTCAAAGATTTTTTTGTCAAATAAATCCAAAGCTTCTTCACCAGACTCGGCAAATTCAATATCCCATTCGTTTCTTTTGAAACGTAACATTCGTTTAATTGATGTTAACACATTGGGTTCATCATCAACAAAAAGAACCGAAATTATATTACCCATTGTTTAGCCTCTGGTAGAGAGTTCGCTCAATAGAACCAAATCTTCCTAAATTTTAACAAAAAAAACAACCAACACATCTATAATTTTAAAATCTATTAATATAACTATTACTTAAAAAGACCACATTTTCCAATTATTTATTAGCATCAATTGTAAATAAGCATCAACAAAAACACCAAACTTTACTGATTGAGTGTTATTTACAGATAGAAATAGTCCTTTTATAAACTGTAAATAATAATTAATATATGAAAAAACCTATTTAATTTGAACTTTGCCAACTATTCACCAACTATGTTAGATTATATCTGTATAATAAAAAACTGGTAAAAATTTAACTTTCGCATAATACATTAAATTAAGAAATATTGCTTCAGATAAGATATATTGAAGACAAGGAGATTCCGATGCCCCAACAAAAAAAGAGCTTAGCTCTCTTGGCAGCAATAATGGTTATCATTGCAACTTCTTTGTCTCTTGCAGGGTCTAAGCTTCTGTATGAAACCTCATTGACCGAACAAAGGCATCGCCTTCATGAACTTGTTCAAAGTCAGGCCAGCTTAGCAAAAGTGCTATTCCAACACTATGAGAGAATAGATAATAAACTTAATATCGGATTTGATATTGATAAAGCTATCAGAAAGCTTGCTTCAGCACAGAGAGAATTCAAGATACAAAGCAAAAGCGGTGAATTCACAGTAGCTCAAAACACCAACGGCCATATTAAATTTCTCATTGTAAACGGCGATGTAGTTCTCCCCGAAAGCCCTCTCAGGAAAGTTACTTTTGACTCTAAAGAAGCAATCCCCATGAAAAAAGCCCTGAAACTATCCTCAGGAACAATAATCGGTCTTGACTATAAAGATAAAGAAGTTCTTGCGGCTTATACTCCGATGAAAATGGGAGATTTGACACTAGGGATGGTAGCTAAAATTGATATGAAAGAACTCAGAAATCCGTTCATTATTACAAATATCAAGATCTTGGTCATTGGAATAATACTGATTGCCATAGGAATATTTCTCTTTAAAAAATTTAGCGAACCATTAATCATTGAACTTGAAGAACGCGAGCGAGAATATAGAGAACTTGTTGAAAATGTAAATATGATCATTTTAAAAGTAGCAAGCGACGGCAGTATTATCTTCGCTAACCAGTTCGCAAAATCACTGTTTGTCCAAGATCGAAACATTGTAGGTTTAAATATTCTTGACCTTTTATCCGGAGAGGATATTTCAGATGAAATAGATAATAAAGATGTATGTTTTAAAGTTTTTTTTGGGGATGGAAAAGTAGCCACTGAACGGCCATTTGAAACATCAGATGGAAAAATAAGATGGATTGCCTGGAGAGCGTGGCAAAAAGAGGGAGTAGACGGTGCGCCGAATGAATTGCTATGTATCGGAAACGATATCACAGCAAAATATGTAGCACAGATGAGCCTGCAAAACAGTGAATTTCAGTACCGCAATTTATTTGAAAACGCCCCTCTAGCAATGGTACATTTTGACTCCACAGGAATGATAACTGATTGTAACAACATATTTATTGAAATGATGGGCGCCCCCCGAGAAAAACTGATCGGCTTCAATGTAGCGGAATCTAAACGTTCACAAATGCGTGCAGCATTAACCGTAGCATTAAATGGCGAGCAATCCACATATGAAGATTTATACACTTCAGTTACTGGCGGAAAAACAACATTTATCCATGCAATCTTTAACCCGGTGAAGAGCCTAAGTTCTCAAATAGAAGTTATTGCAACTCTGGAAGACATATCCACAAGAAAAAAAATTGAACATGAGCTACTTGATAGTGAAGAACGTTTCCGCGAAATCATCAATGCTGCTCCTGTAGGAATGATCATTTCTGACTTCGACGACCAGCTGATTTTTGCTAACAAGAGGGTATCTGAACTGACAGGAATTAAAACTAACGATTCAAATTCTAAAAGTTGGATTGATCTGCTGCACCCCGAAGACGTGACTGTAGTCACCGATAAGTGGAGCAGAGGAAATTTCGTAAATCGAAAACCACTTGAAGTAAGGTTCATAAATGATTCAGTTAGTGTGTGGACAATAGCCCATAGCGTAAATCTTGAGCATCAAATAGACAGCAACCCGTGCTATGTTGTTACCTTTACCAACATTTCAGTACTAAAGGAATCTGAAGAACAACAAAAAAGACTGATTGCAGCAATTGAGCAATCTATTGAATCCATCGTTATTACGAATACGTCCGGAATAATTACATATGTAAATCCAGCTTTTGAAAAAATCAGCGGTTACACGAAATCAGAAGCCGTTGGCCAGAATTCCAATATTCTTAAAAGCTCTGAGCAGACCCAAGAGTTCTATACAAATTTATGGAAAACTATATCACAAGGAAATATTTGGAGCGGCCAATTCGTTAACAGAAACAAAGAAGGCAAATCCTATACTCAGGAAGCAACGATATGTCCGGTTCGTAACGAGAATGGCCAAATAATAAACTATGTAGGTGTTGCCCGTGATATTTCGAAACAATTGATAGTGGAAGCGCAACTACGGCAAGCTCAAAAACTAGAATCAATAGGTGAACTTGCTGCAGGTATTGCTCATGAAATCAATACACCGACGCAGTATGTCAGCTCTAATATGAAATTCCTTGAAGATAGCTTTGTAGATTTAATGACAATGGTCACAAGTTGCGACACAGCATTTAAAAGTCTTGCCGAAGGAAAGCCACAGTCTGAAGTTCTCCAATATAAAAACGACCATTTTAATGCTGATGATTTTGAATTCTTATCTGAAGACGTTCCAAAAGCTATCGAAGAATCTGTAGAAGGATTAAAGAGAATCTCGAAAATTGTTCAATCCATCAAGCAACTGGCTCACCCCGGAGAAACACATAAAGGATTCTTTGATCTCAACAACATAATCAAAGATGCTGTAACGGTTTCATCTAATGAGTGGAAATATGTGGCTGAAATAGATCTCCAACTAGAAGAAAGCCTTCCTCAAATACAATGTATGAAGGGTGAAATGGGCCAAGTACTGCTTAATTTGATCATCAATAGTGCTCATGCAATTGAAGCAAAGGGTAGCAGCGAAAAGGGTACTATTTCTATTACAACAAAACATGATGCAACCCATGCGATCCTTGAAGTTGCGGACACGGGCTCAGGAATGTCTAGCCAAGTAATAGAGAGAGCTTTTGATCCATTCTTTACAACTAAAGAAGTAGGTAAAGGAACAGGACAGGGTCTTGCCATTGCGCATAATGTAATTGCTAATATTCACAAAGGAAATATTAGCGTAGAGTCGAAAGAAGGAGTAGGAACTAAATTTTTAATTCAGCTTCCTTTCACCGAGTAAATTTTCTCATTAAAAATAGGTTAATCATTGTTCAGATAAACAAATTCTTGAGGAGTAGTTTTGAGTTCAAAAAATAATATTATCATATCGATTATTCTTTGCAGTCTATTCCTCTCCAATCATGTCTTTGCAGCTGCCCATGATTCTGAATCTATTGAAAAAAAGAGCTATAATGTTTTATGTCTAAATCAAGGAATATCACTTACTCACTGGAAACTTCAGATGTTTACATCGTGCAAGGTAGAATTGACCAAATTGCTCGGCGCAACCGTCAATTTACATATTGAAAACATATCAACAAAAGCTTTACAAGACATAGATCTGCGTCAACTTCTATACAAACGATACAACGGCAAAGTAGACTTCATCCTTACTCGCCGCAAAGTCTCTAGCTTAAAAATGATACAAAAAACATTTCCAGGCATTCCAGTCATAGTTACCAATCTTGACAAAGCAGATGAATCACAAATCGAACAATCTCCAGAAAACATATACACTACCATCACGAGAATATGCCCCACCAGAACGGCTAAAGCTATGGTCCGGATGCTTCCGCATGCCAATCGCATTATTGTCATAGCAGGTAGCGATTCATTCGCAGAAGGACTCATAACTCATGCCAAAGAAGAGATGAAGGCACGCCTTAAGGGAGTGAACATCGAATACTGGATTGGTATCCCACTTGCCGATCTTCTAAAGCGTGTTCATAATCTTCCAACTGGCAACATGATTCTATTTCTTACCATGGCCCGAGATTCAATAAATGAGCACTACACCTCAAACGATGTTGTCATGAAAATTGGGGCGGTGGCCAAAGTTCCGGTATTTGGTATTGCAAGCAGCTATTTTCAAGGAAACAGCATTGTTGGCGGTTATATCGACTCCGCGACTATAGTAGGAGGAAGAGCGGCTAGAAGCATGGCCTCCATTGCAAAGGGCACTCCCCCGCCCCACGTTGCTGAGCTTAAAAACTATGGACAGTACCAATTCGAGTGGCGACAACTACAGCGCTGGAATATTAGTGAAGATCTTCTCCCGGTCAACTCCGTAATTTTCAACAAACCGAACTCATTTTTTGACCTACACCCTACAGCAAAATACATACTTGCCTCTATCTTAACTGGCGCCCTAATTTTAATTATTGCTTTTATTGTGTATTGGAAAAAACGTTCGGTATTCATCAATACGATAACTGAAAAGGAAAAACGGTATAGAAGTCTGTTCGAGTCCTCTCATCTATCATTATGGGAAGAAGATATGAGCGGACTCGTTCCGATCATTAAAAGACTTAAGGACAAAGGAGTTACAAACTGGATTGATTTTTTTGAAAAACACCCAGAAGAACTTCAACACTGTGCTGAAGCAGTAAAAATAGTAGACATAAACAAAGCCACCCTCGTACTTCATGAAGCAGAATCCAAAGAAGAGCTATTTGATAATCTTGCAAAAACATTCTCGAAAAGGTCATGGGAAGTATTCGGACTTGAAGTGGCGTCCTTAGCTCAAGGTAAAAGACATCTAATGGTCGATGGAGAAATAAAAACTCTCACCGGCAAGACGCTGGGTATTCTCGTATACATAGATGTGCTAGCCGGATATGAAGAAACTCTTGAGCGGGTGATTGTGACTATCGTCGACAGAACGGAAAAACGAAATCTCGAAAAAGAATTGTCTCAAGCGCAAAAATTGGAAGCTATAGGTTCATTGGCCGCTGGCGTGGCTCACGAAATTAATACTCCACTACAATACATCAATGTAAACCTGAGTTTCATCAGCGAAGCGATTACAGAAATCAAAGACCTGAATGACCATGAGAGCTCATTATTGGTTCAGGAAATTCATGAAGCGGCGAAAGACTCTATTGCGGGAACAAATAACATTAATGCCATTGTTAAGGCCATGAAAAGACTTGCCCACCCGTCACAAGGCGAGATTCAAACTACGGATTTTAATGAGCTAATACAAACAGTTATTATGCTAACCCAGAATGAATGGAAGTTCCATGCGGATGTCAATTTCGAACCCAGCGAAGACCTTATGATGATAACCTGTATTCCAAGCAAACTATCTCAAGTTATCTTAAATTTAATAGTTAATGCCAGCCATGCAATAGAAGCTAGTTTCAAAGAAACAAGTACGAAAGGTATTATAGATATTAAAACATATGAGGAAAGCCAGTATATTGTGTGTGAAATTTCTGACACAGGATGTGGCATGTCTGACGATGTTTTAAAAAATATATTCGACCCCTTCTACACCACGAAAGAAATCGGCATGGGTACAGGACAAGGACTCTCGATAGCCCTTTCAATCGTTAATCACCACAAAGGCTCACTAAATGTCCAATCAGAAATAGGATCAGGAACCACTTTCACAATTCGTTTACCTGTTGAACCATCAGAGGTTTAGCTTCGTAATATGTAAGTCCTTACAAAAAAACGCCCGCTATCAAAAATTTTTGGTAGCGGGCGAACTAAATTCTAAAATTAATCCTAAACTATTTCTTCATAAATATTCTGTCTAATTTCAGCACTGTACTTGAGCACTCCCACTTTGGCGTCAATGAAGTCATAGAGCCGTGGCCGCTTACCGTCAGCCGGTCTTAAAATACGACCTATAATCTGCACGAGCCTGCCTTTTGATTTGATCGGAGAACAAAGGAACAAAGTAGATAAACCGGAACAATCAAACCCTTCGCCTATGAGTGACGCTGTGCTTGCCAGTACTTTAATTTTTCCAGCATTAAGATTCTCAACAATCGCCTCTCGTTCACCTGCAGGAGTTTTTCCGGTCAGAACGGAAACACTTACACCCTGAACTTCTAAAATGCCAGCCAATGCGTCAAGATGCGCAGTTCTGTCCGCAACAAGCAAAAGGGTCCCCGAATTCTGCTCAAGTTCTCCAATCACGCAACCTGCTATTAGACTGTTGCGATCATAGTCCTCAGCAATAGCTGTCATCATTAGAGGATATTGATTTGAAGGATCACCAACAAAGGAGAAGGCAGTATTAACTGTGTGTATTTCCGGCTTGAGAATTGCGCCTGTCTCTCTAAGCAATTCAGGATCAACCCGGTGAACAACATTTCCAAGACTCATGTCTATCATACGGTCGAGACCGTCGTTCCGATATGGCGTAGCTGAAAGGCCAGTCAGGTACTTTGCATCAAAAGAGGTAACAACCTCCTGAAAGGTACTAGCGGGAGCCCGGTGGCATTCATCAACCACTACATGGCCGAAAACCGGAGTCAGCTTTTCTAAACGATTCCGAGCTGTCTGAATCGTAGCAACTGTGAAAGGTTGAATATTAAACTTACCGTTGCCCACCTGTCCGACTTCGATACCTAAAAATTGACGCGCCCTCTCTACCCATTGCAGAAGCAGTTCCTTTGTGTGGACGATCACAAGACAAGGCTGCTTGCGCTCGGCAATCAAGGCCAGAGCCATAATGGTTTTCCCAGCCCCAGTTCCAGCTTCAAGAACACCTTGGGTCGGCAGGGAAAAAGATTGAAGGGCTTCCTGTTGATAGGGCCGTAGTTCTCCTTTGAACACAAAATCCACGGGTTCAAGTTCACGTCTATTATCTTCATATATAATGTCTTCACCTGCTTCTTTAGCAAGCTTATGAAGCTCAATCCCGAACCCTCGCGGACAATGCAGACGCCCTTTGCTATCGCCTGTGTACATCTTGATGTGCTTTTTAATACGTCTAGCGTTACGTCCGTACTTCATGGCATTTACAAACGCAGGATTCATCAGGGTTAAGGACTCTTTTATTTCATCCACCAACGCAGAAGGAATATCGCTTAAGGTCAAGTCCTTTGATATATTAATCAGCATAAATGCTCCTATTGTAGCTCAATCCATATTATACGAGGTAATTCATTTTCTGTGGCTATGACTTTTCCAACTAGAAGCAATAATTCTAAATTTAAATGCGCAGGACTGCTCTTGCTTCAATTCAGTCAGAAGGGCAAGAATGTTCTTGTGGTTATTATCAAAAAAGAGTTTCGGGATAATCCCTGCAACAGACTATCTTTGGCTCTTGAACAATAAGAGAAGCCCAACCAGTTATGAAGCATAAAAAAACTCGATTATTACGATTGCCCTTCAATTTGGGACAATCATAATAATCGAGGTGGTTCTTTGGGAATGGTTTATTTGCTAAGGAATAAATCTACCTATAGGATTGAGTGGTAGCCGTGACTTTAAAAACTGCGGGCTGATTATTTTCTGCATTGAATTCAGGATGTCCTATAAAACCTGTAAGAACTCCTTTTCCAGTAAGTTCAACAATCTCACCTTTAACCAGAGATGTTAATTTGCCAACACTCTTAGCCTTAACTTGGATATTTTCTCTAGATTCGTCCACAAATCCTGTAAGTAAAGAAGCTCGAGGAGAAGAAACACTCCGCATATTGATATAGCTGTCACACATCTTTCCATCTTGTTTTACCATAAGAATCATATCACCCAACATCACATTATCTACTAAATTAGTATATTCAATTGAGTAGTGATAAACTTTTTGTGGGGAACCTGCCGGCAAGGATAAATCTTTGCTAAATGATGCTAATAATCCATTAGCACTGAGCAAAGTTTTCCCCCACTCTTTTTTTTGAACTAATTGTTTTGAATTTATTCCAAACACGTAGAATATAGCATTTGAGAAATCTACCGATAAATCTTTAACTTTCATTTCACATTCCATATCAGAATAAAGAATTACCCTCGTAACCATGCCTATCTGGTTAAAACGGGCTTCATCTGAGGCTAAGGTGAACATAATATTTTTGGGTTCATTGGTAGAAGCGTCTCTTTTGGAATAAATTTGCCCCAAAGAGGATCCTAATCTTGTTTTAAAAAAGGCGCGTTCTTCAGTGAGGGTATCAAGTGGATCTTTGCTAAAGAAACTCCCAATCCCTCTATTATCCTTAATTTCGCGTACCTCTGCTGCGGTATATCCGGGCCACGCTCCAGACCAAATTTCCTTAACATTATAACGTTCAGCGTCCATTAGCATTATGGTAACTTTTTCAGCAGGCATAAGTGAAACTTCTAACTTTGTGGCGATTCTTTTAGCCCATGATGTTTCACCTTCACGCATCACACTTTGGTCTATATAGACAACTGTCTGCCTGAAGTTATTTTTACCATTAAATTTAGCTATATCAGGAAGACTTGAACCAAGAAAAGCGAATGCCGAAGAGACTACAGACAAGCTCAAAATTAGTGTAATAAAAATTGTTCTTATTATCATATTTCCTACCAGTTAATTAAATTAACGACATAATCCTCATCAACACGAAAAGGATGTTTTACTAAATGTTGCCGTGATATTATCTCGCCATTAGCAGCGTAAATATTAGTATTCTCATTTTGCTTCAGAATTCCAATCAAAGCTCTTTGATATATGGTTAAAGTTTGATTCGTAACGTTAGTAATTCCCTTAATTATTTTAAGTCTGTGGTCTTGCAATGTATTGTACAAGTCTAAATGCTCACCAAGATCTTCATTAAGAGCTAAAAGTTCATTCTCAACATTATCTTTCTCAACGCTGCGGCTAGCATTATATGCTTTGATATTTGCGTCATGACGCTTTGTTAACTTACAAAATTTATGTTCAGCACGTTTTTTTTGCTTTGCAGCGTCAATATAATCCGGATTTTTATCATGAAAATAATATGAGACACAAACCCCACTACCCCACACAGCAAGATTGAACATTAAACTAGTCAAAGCTGATGCATGTGGACCTACACCATGCAATTCAAGACTTCCTAGATTTAAAATATCAATACCTGCTGCAGCTTGGACACTCGCTTGAGCGTTAGCTACTGCAATGAAGCGAACAAAATAAAGTCCGACAAAAGTTAAAAACAAAAAAGATGATGCAACAAAAAATTTCCATCCTAGCGACGTCTTATCCTCAGGCTGAACATGCTTTCCAAAATAATGACTATATTGTTTAAGAGCTATTCCATGCTCATGAGAAGCCCACGCCATTAAAAAACCGACAATGGCCGCTCCAGAAAAAGCAAAAGCGGGAATTTCCATAAAATCGAAAATAAATTCGTAATTTAGAAAAATTTCTCCAACCCCCAACACGGCTAAAACAAGAAGATATAACCAAAGCGGACGAAGACCAACGTCACGATTACCTTCTTTATATCGGATCCTTTTATATCTTTCGCGAGCTTCTTCTAACTCTTTATTCATCTCGACATATTTATTGGTTGAAGTAATACCAGCTTTTTCATCACTAATTTTACCATCAATTCCATCATCAATTTGTTGATAACGAACTTCCAATTCGCTGTATTTTTTAATCTTCTTAATATGAGGAGCACAAGCTGTCATAAACTCGCAATAACAGACATTAAAATTATGAAGTGATTCTTTAGCAAACTGCGAACAAACTTCGCTCATGCCTTTAGTCAATCCAAAATCATCACAAAAAATATTATTTTCAGAAGCTTCCTTATTGGCCGCTTCAAGTATTTTTTCATTTATACTGTGAGGAGAAGGATAACTCCATCCCTTGCAAGCATTAAAAGAGTCTCTTATATGTGATTCGACTCTACTTCTTTCATTCATGTTCACTCCTTATAAGTCTTTATAATTACAGGCTTGTCCTTATACGTTTCGATTCTAGGCCTTTCAGCAGTCGCATTAGCATTAAGCCTTGCATCCACTTCCGGTTCTACTTCAATGTCTATTTCAGGAAGTCTAAGAACCTCAAGTTCTCGGATTGGTTTTCTAACATCTTTTTTTACTTGCGGATTGTGCGTATGATCATCAAGGCAGCTTTCACAAAAATCAGCTTCATTTACAAAATAACGATTAGCGTCTCTATCATCTGATATTATAAATTCAACCCTTCGATTAAGGGATCTTCCTGCAGATATTTTATTAGAAGAAATAGGCTGACTTTCACCAATTGCCATCGTGGACATTTGATTATTAGCAACCCCTTGTTTCCGTAATGCTTTTAGAACATTAACAGCTCGGCGGCGCGATAAATCCATATTATGTTCCGGAGAACCTTCACTATCAGTATGTCCTAGGAGAAGCAGTTGAGTGTCAGCATCTTCCTGCTGCATTATTTTAGCAACTAGTTGGATAATTTTCTCTGCCTCTATTTCAAGTTTGTCAGAGTCAGAATCAAAAAAAGCTAACTGTGAAAATCGCACCCTAACGATAGGAATAGCTTTTGTTGTTCCGCTCGGTAATCGTTTATCAATTTGAAAACGGTCAACCGAAGTATGACTGCTAAGATCATAATAACTAATTTGGTTATTAATCCTACTTTCGCGAGCTTCCAACTTTACTTTATCACTTCGGGTGAGCCTATCTGAACTTGTGTCAGAACCGTCTTTAATTGAACTCTTATCATTCCATTCAAATTCCTGCCCCTCAGTCTGCTTCGAATTTGGATCTGTACGAACGCTATTATTACTAAATAGGCTACAATTTAATATCGAAGTACATAATAAAAATATAATTAATACTTTAAAATAAACTCTAAACATCCCCCCCCCTTCTTATGACTAATATTTACTACATTACTGTTATGCATCAGATAATGATCTTGAAATCCCATATTACACAATAATTAGGAAATATTAATATCATATCATACTTAAAAAACAGTATACAATACGACAATTTATATTAATATAAATCTCATTTGTGCCATAAATTATGCTACAAAAAGTTGACACAGATAACCCACATAGGCATGAATTAACAAAAGTTCACACAACTCAATGACACGTATACTCTATTTTAATCAAGCGTATATGTCTATATCTTAATCATATAAACTATATAAAACAGACACACTAATCCTCCACGGTTTTCCACTTAAATACTAAACGAATTTGCTTCACGATTCTTGATAGAGTGTTCTCAAACCACAAGCCGCTTACACACTTGCAGTACAAAAACAGATACGGCGAATGGCTTTCTAAGTTAGAATTCAATGAAATGCTTGAAGCGAAAAAATCATGGCGGGCAATGCATGGAAAAATAAGTCACGGTAGCGGGCAGCCATATCACACTTTCGATTATTGAGCTTCAACCATATAGATATAGGCTGGACATGAAATCTCTTTTTAGATGTCTGAAATGCTACATAAATAACGGACAGTCCGTTTTAGGTTAGGCAGCTAGTTTTTGTTTACGGTAATATTCCTGCTCAAATTGTTCTGGTGAAACATAACCGATGCCGGCATGTCTTCGTTTCCTGTTGTAGAAGATCTCAAGGTAGATAAAAATATCCTGCCTTGCTTGTTCCCGAGTTTTGTACGTCGTGCGATAAACACGTTCCCTTTTCAGTTTACTGAAAAAATTCTCTGCTACTGCATTGTCCCAACAGTTTCCCCTACGACTCATACTGCTTATACAGCCGGATCTGCGAAGAGCCGATGAAAAAGAAAAGCTTGTATATTGACTCCCTTGG
>NZ_JONL01000009.1:20711-217354 GCF_000711735.1 Maridesulfovibrio frigidus DSM 17176 | reverse complement strand
AGACCACCTGGTTGATAGGCTAGAGGTGTAAGTGTAGCAATACATTCAGCTGACTAGTACTAATAAATCGTGTGACTTATTTTTCTTCTCTTCCCTATTAACTATATATTTATAGTTGGTAACTACTGACCTCGTACGGTTGGTACTATTAACTAGAGAAATTTGTCCTTGTGACCATTGAGGAGGGGCCACACCCGATCCCTTTCCGAACTCGGAAGTTAAGACCTCCATCGCCGATGATACTGCCAGGTAGCTGGTGGGAAACTAGGTCGTCGCAAGGACTTTTTTTTAAAGAAAACCCGTACAATTAAGTTTGTACGGGTTTTCTTGCGTGGTTTGATGGAGGAGTTTTTGAACGTAATATCTGGGGTTTAAATGATGCTTTAAATAATAGTTGAATTTTACCGTCAAGAAGTATTGTATCGAAGAGACATAAAACTACTTTAAGAGGGATTCTATGGCTATTTTAGTTGCTACTTCTTTGATTCCCCTATTCTTGATGATTATTGGAGGAGCTTTTACCTATAGAAAAGAAATTCTCCCTGAGAATAGCTCTTCTGTTTTGAATGGCTTTGTATACTACTTCACTTTGCCTGCTTTGCTATTTGGAACTCTAGCCACTACACCTTTTCATGAAATTGCGAGAGTTGGGTATATTTCTGGATACGCGGCTGCAATGTTATTATCTTACTTGTTTATGTTTTTGATTTCTAAATATTTTTTCAAAGCTCATTATACCGAAAGTGGCATCCGCGCCATAACTGCTAGTTTTCCCAATTCCGCATATTTAGGCATTCCTGTGATGCTTTCTCTTTTTGGAGACAGCAAAGAAGTTCTAATTGCTACAACTCTTGCTATAATCTTGCCCACGCTTGTAATCATCTTGGTTGTCGCCAAGTTCTCGCTTCATAGAGCTGACAAATCGATGTCCAAAACATCAGTCATTTTATCTATCACATTTTCAATGCTGAAAACTCCCATAATTGGCTTTGCCTTATTGGGGATTATTTTTTCGGTTTTTAATATTCCATTACCTGAATTTTTAGCCCAAAGTCTGCATGATTTTGGTATGGCATCTGTTCCATGTGCTCTTTTTTCTATTGGGATGCTTATCTGTAAACAGAAGATGAAGATTGAATGGACTAAAATTCTATCTGTTAACCTTATAAAAATGATTATTCATCCAGTATTTGCGGCTTTTCTTTTCATGTTTTTCGGAGTCAAAGGGAACATGCTTCTTATGGGTATAGTTCTTTCTGGGATGCCTTCAGCTGCACTGTCATGTATTCTTGCTCAGGAATATCAAACTCTGGAAATGGAAACATCAGCTAGTGTACTTGCTTCTATGATTCTCTATATGCCTTGCTTATTTCTAACTTTATTCATAGCTGCAAAATTCGGTTTAGTTTTTCAATAGTAGTGGTAGAATTGAGTACAAGTTTAATTTCTATGATCCATATAAAAAGCCGCCCATCGTTTTTACGATGAGCGGCTTTTATGATGCAGCTGTTGATTGTGTTTTTAGTACATTGCTTGAGGCAAGTATAAAATGATCTGTGGGAATATGGCAAACAACACAAGTCCTACAATAATTGCCAGCAGGAACGGAATGGTTCCCTTGAATATTTCTTCTAGCGTAATGGACGGTGCAAACTTTTGCGCCATCCCATAAACTACGTAGACGTTGATTCCTACCGGAGGTGTAATGACTCCTATCTGCGTAACTAGAACGATGATTATACCAAACCAGATTGGGTCGAAACCTAGCCCCATTACCACGGGGTAGAAGACAGGTATTGTGAGCATTATTAGTGCTAGCGCGTCCATGAAACAGCCACCGATGAAGTAGATGACTAGGATCATTGCCATGATGATGAGCGGGTGCAAATCAAAGGATGATGTCCAAGCAGCCACATCGAATGGGATACGAGTAACAGCTAGGAATTTACCAAAAATTACGGCTCCTGCTACTAGCAGTAATACCATGCATGATGTGCGGAGTGTTTCATAAAGAGAGTTTTTGAATGCTTCCCATGTCAACTGCCGTTTGATAATGCCAAGAGTTAATATTCCTAAAACACCTACTGCGGCAGATTCATTCGGAGTGAAGAATCCCCAGAACATACCGCCGATAACGAGTCCGAATATTGCGAATGTATCTGCTAATCCTAGTAGGGATTTCATTTTAGCTGCGAAGCTGAAAGTTTCACCTTTTGGCCCGAGAGTCGGGTCTAGGTGGCACTGGATTGCAATTGCGATTATGAAAAGTATTGTCAGGACTACGGATGGTATAATTCCGGCCATGAAAAGTTCGCCGATAGATTGCTCGGTTAAAACTCCGTAAACAATCAGAACGACACTTGGCGGCATGATCATTCCAAGTCCGCCGCCTGATGCGACTGAACCGGCTGCCAATGAATTGGAATATCCGTACCGTTTCATTTCAGGAATACCAACCGTTGCCATGGTTGCTGCGGTTGCCGGACTTGATCCACATACGGAACCGAAGGCGGTACAAGCTGCAACGGTAGCCATTGCCAACCCACCCTGGATATTACCTAGGAAGTGGTATGCTGTGCTGTAAAGTTTTCGACTTATACCGCTGTTAAAAGCAAGTTGCCCCATTAAAATGAAAAGTGGAACCGTTGCTAAACTATATGACGAAAATGAATCGTAAAAACTTCTTGAAAGTAAGTTCAGTCCGCCTTTCATTGAAATAAGAAATGCGAAACCACAGAATCCGACAAGCGTCATAACGTAGGCAACTGGCATGCGTGTCAGGAAAAGTCCCAACATGATTAAAACTCCGATAATTCCAATGCTGCTTGGTTCCATGTTACTTGCCTCCTTTGAGGTGTACTGCAACATCTCGAAGCAGAGTTAAAGTAAAACAGGCAAAACCGAATCCCAGTGCATATATGATTAAGTAAGTAGGTATTTCGAGGGTCATGGTTACTTCGCCTGCTTTTTTCAAACTTTCAGCGTATAGGTATAGTCGCCACGTAACTATTCCGAAAAGTATTGCACTGGCGGTGTTTGTTCCGCATCGGATATTATTACGAGTTCTTTTCTTAAATTTGCTAACTAAAAATTCAACACCGATATTGCTTTGCTGGGAGTGAGTGTATGAGAGGGCAAGTCCTGTTGTTAAAACTGCCAGAATTGCAACTAATTCTTCCACTCCGAAAATTGGTGAGCCGAAAACCCCTCGGCAAATAATATCTGCGCCAGTTAAAAGTGCCATACCTATCAGGCTAACTGCCGCAATTGCTTTCAGAACTTCTTCAAGTCTGGTGACAAAGTCTGGTTTTGATTCGCTCACTATTCTCTCCATAGCAGAATTGGAAAATTGTTTGTGTTCATTATATATGATGCGTTTTTAGATGCTGGCTTATAATTTATAAAAAGTTCAAGGTCTCACATAATTATACGTGAGACCTTGAACTTTATTTATTCCAGTCCATAATCATATATTAATGATTTAATCGCTACTGAGCTTTTTCCAGTGATTTGACTGTGAAGTCAAGAATTTCTTTGCCCTTAAGACCCTTGCTGTCTGTTGCTTCAACATATTCAGTCATCATAGGTGCAGCTTTTTCCTTCCATACATTACCTTCAGCATCGCTAAGAGTAATGAACTCTCCACCTTTTTTAACGAAGAATTCTTTACCTGCTGCGTCACTGTCGTCCCAAGCCTGACCGTGCTTAACAGCCCATTCTTTGTTGATTTCGGTGATTATTTTCTGGAGATCAGTAGGAATTGAATTCCATTTGTCTTTGTTCATGGCAACGAAGAATGTTGTTGTATATGCTACTGGGAAATCAAGTGTACAGTAATCAACAACTTCAGCCATTTTCCAACCTTTGTTTGTTTCCATTGGGTACATTCCGCCACTTACAACGCCTTTGCGAATTGCTTGGTATGTATCAGGCATCGACATGGCTACAGGTGCGCCGCCAAGTATTTTGATGAGTTTCCCCGAGTTACCTGTTCCGCGTAGCTTGAGACCTTTCATATCAGCTAAAGTTTTAACAGGCTTTTTAGCTGTAAAAAGTAGTCCTGGTCCATGAGCGTGGAAGTACATAGGTGCTACGTCGCTAAGCTCTTTTGGCATGAAATGTTCGTATACTTCATTAGCAATTTTTGTTGCGACTGCCCCGGATTTGTAACCTAATGGAAGGTCAACTACAGCCATTGTAGGGAAACGCCCGCGTGAATATGCAAGAGCGGAAAGACCTATGTCTGAAAGGCCTTCAACTACGCCGTCGTAACATTGTTTTGCCTTGGTAAGAGTTCCGCCGGGGAAGTAGGAAACTTTAACTTTGCCGTCAGTGCGTTTTGCGACTTCGTCACACCACTGTTGAGCAAGCTTTGACTGAATATGGGTAGGGGGAAAGAAATTTGAATATGTCAAAGATATGGTTTCTGCGCTCGCGGAAAGCGGCATTACAGAAAAACCGATGATAGCAGCCATAATAGTTAGTAGAATCTTTTTCATGTTTCCTCCATAAGGAATGGTTTATTAAACTTCTTTAAGTCCATTAGCGAGAGCGACTGTTAGTGCAGCTCCACGAATGTCTTTTAAATCCACAATTCCGGTTCCAAGTGCACTTTGGACCATGTAACCTTCAAACAGTACTGTATTGAAAGCACCGAGTTTTTCTGGTGGATAATCCGTTTCAACGAAGTCACTGACTAATTCTGCAAAAACTTTTTCGGAAAGGCGGTACTGGCTTAGACTGAGGTCATTTCGAAGCTCAGGAATGCGCGAAGCATAAACGGTGAACTCGAGAAAAACTTTTGCCCAGTTTTCATCACGCACAATTATTTCGAGAAAATCCCAAATAATGTGCATAACTTCTTCAAGACTGTTTGCCTTATAAAGGCGTTCGTCTCGAGAACTACGGTATTCTTTAAGTTTGTTTTCAACGATCTCCATGAACAATTTATCTTTGCTCACCCAGTGTCTATAAAAACTACCTTTAGAATAGCCCGCGTGGGCTGTTATTTCTGCGACAGTAGTAGCCATGAAACCTTTTTGTCCGAAAAGATTTTCAGCAGAACGCATCAGCTCATTTTTCGTCTGCTTTGATTTTTCCTGCTGTTTTCTAGCCATTTCGACTTCTCCAAGAACCTTATTGTTGCCGTTGGTCACAAAATGACTAGCGGTCACTTATTGGTCTATATACAGGAGTGTTTAGGCTGTCAAGAGTATATGGTATAGGGGGGAGGGGATACATTGTAATAATTTTATTTGGACAAATATATATACCGAGGTTGATTTTAAATGAAGGTTGTTAGTTTATTATCACTGCTGGCTTTATGTCTGATGCCGATGGCATCCGCTGCGCATCCACTCGGTGAGGTTGTGCAGGAAACTACTGTTCAGAATGAAGGAACGCGGCTTCTCATTATATACCGAACTTCGATTGGCCCCTCTATTACGGCGACTCTCATTCCCGATGCTGACCGCGATGGTAAGGTTTCATCCTCGGAAGAGGGGGCTTTGTCACGCACTATCAATAAAATTTTGTATCCAAATCTAGTGGTAACATTAGATGATAAACCCGTAGTGCTTGAACTGTACTACGACTCTGTCGCGCCAGCTCTCGGGGGTTATAGTAACGGGGTGCGGGCTAATTTGATATACTCTTTGCCTATTGGTGATCAAGAATCAGTCACACATACAATTAAAGTGTCAGACAATAATTTTAAGGCGGGCGAACTAAAATGGATTAAGTGGTTTGTTCAGGCAGAGCCGCAGCTCAGTAAAGTTTCTACAACTGTAGATTCTAGAACTTTAGAGCTATCTTTTGTGAGTGCCGTTGATGGTGGGGCTTTAACTAAGTCCGGTACATTAACTGACAACCGTTTTGAATCGGGTACTGGACTTGCGCCTAAGCCGCAGGAAGATTCCAGTCAGGCCGCGCTTCGCGAATATTTATCTCGCGAAAATTTAGGAACCGGAGCGGCATTGTTTGCGCTTGGTTTGGCATTTGTGCTTGGCATGGGTCATGCTCTTAGTCCCGGTCATGGTAAGGCAATGGTTGCGGCGTATTTGATTGGGCGGAGCGGAAAAGTTAAAGATGCCTTTACGCTCGGCATAATTGTCACCATTACACATGTTGCCAGTGTCATTGTGCTTGGAATTGCGGCATTGTTACTTTCGCGGTATTTTTTACCCGGAGATCTTTATCCATGGCTAGGAGCTTTTTCGGGCATTCTCGTGTTTTTTGTAGGCTATATTATGCTTGCGAAAAGAGCACTTCACAACGGGCATCACCATCACCATCATGATGATTCAGAGAAAGAAAGCGAGCCTGTTTCTTGGTGGTCCATGCTCAGTCTCGGGATTGCGGGCGGAATGGTACCATGTCCGACCGCGCTTGTTGTTCTTTTAGCTGCCGTTGCGCTCGGGCGTATTGTTTTCGGGCTTTTACTTATATTTTCTTTCAGTTTGGGACTTGCCGCAGTGCTGATAATAATCGGAGTTCTGACCGTCAGAGCTTCTAAATTAACGGAAAGGTTCTCAGGATCACGAAAGTTGATTAAAAACCTGCCCGTTGCTAGTGCTGGCCTTGTTATGCTCGCAGGTATTGCCATTGCTTTAAACGCTCTTCAGGCTGGCGGAATTTTACGTTTCTTTCCTTAGTTTAGGCAGGCCCTAAAACTACTTTTTGAGCTGATGATATTTACTAAAATTAGTCAGGGTGTCCAGAGCTGCGTCAGGTGTAGCTCCGTACGGAATCAGCTTAAAGTCTAGTGTTTTAATCTGTTCAATATAATCTGGATATTTCTGTTCATCTATATATTCCACATCAAGAATTGTTATGGATGAATTTGAAATTTCTTTGGTTAGCTTTAGTCTGTAATTTTGATCATCCTTGCTGTGAATATTTGTAAGTAAGCTTTCAAGTCCGACCATATTTACTGTTTTCAGATAGAGATCACGGTAAACTGGCGAGCAGTCATTGATGATCCCTAGTCCATTTTGCGGGCAGACTATAAAATCATTTCCGGCTTCTGCGCGGCAGTAGTCTGCTATTCTCTTGATAAGTTTTACCATGTCGTCAGCAGTGGACGTGATGTCTACACCTTGTTCGTGCCAGAACCAGTATCCATCTATAATATCGAGATAAACTCCATCAAATCCCGCTTCTAATATGCGGTCTAGATATGGCCTTAAACCCGCTTCCCACCAATCTTCGCGCCAGTATCTTACTTTGTAGTTTCCTGCCCAGTCTGGGTTCTCAGGTCCAAGGAAATTAGGCGGGTTGTCCTTCCATTCTTTTTGCCAGTAAAAGCGATATTCCTCAGCTTCGCCTATGGAAAAATAGGACAGCACTGTTTTATCAAACTTATGCAGAACCGAAATGTCTTTAGCTAAAAATTTCTTTTTGTCGGTTCCATCAGCAGAGTAATCCATTACAATTAAGTCGTACGGAGATTCCGCTAGCGAGGAAATAGATGGCCCTTGAAGCCAGTAAGCCCAGCTCTTTATGTCCTTTGGGTTCTTCCGTTCTTTGCTAATTGTTTGCATAGTTTTGGATGCTTGTGGTTTTTGAGGTTCTTTTACAGCGCATGACAGAATTAACAGTGGAAGAAGTATGGCAAGTATGTTTTTTAATTTCATAGTACTGTTTGATTATATTGATATTTGATTTAGAATTTATAAAAGAAATACAAACTACACAATATTTATAGCATTTCAATGCACTAAATAAAAGTTAGATTACATATTATATTGTTATAAATCTTGGTTGAAGTGTCTTAAACCTTTGATAAATGCTTTCCAAAGTAATTATTAAGGTTTAAAGTTATTCTCGTGTATGCACGATTTATGTAAGCAATTCTGATCGTTTTTTTTGATTTTAAAATTGATGTTTGATGAGGATGTTTTTTCTGGTGGTTAGGGCTTACGTTCATTTGCAATCTGGGGATGCGTGGGTGAACAATTTGTTTTGTCTTAACTATATATTATAATTATTTTTTGTGGAGTATCAGCTTTGTTTTGCAGCGTTTATTTTAAGTCATTTTTGTTTGTATTTTGATCTTGAATAAAGATTTAGATAATTATTTTTTGACCTAGATTTAGGAGGGGTAAAGTGAAACGTAATTTAGTTGCAGTAATTTGTTTGGTTTTGTTTTTGGCGGGGTGTTCTGGATCATACATAAAAGGTTATGTTCAACCTCAAGGGATAGCCAGTGAAGCCCGCCACGCGGCAGTACTTCCCTTGGTCAATTTAACCAACACACCAAATGCCGGACGTATGGTCGGCGATTTGCTCGTAACAGAGCTGTATTCTTCCACAAAATTCGATTTGATGGAATCTACAGACATGCTTAAGAGAGTAAAAGGCGAAGACGACGACCTCGAATTCGTCATGGAAGATGTTGTCGCTCAGAAAGTCGGCACCCGTCTTGGAGTTGATACAATAATTTACGGTTCTGTATCTGAATATCAGTACAAACGTGGTGTAAATCAAAGCCCTACTGTTGGATTAAACCTCAGAATGATTGATGTTTCTTCCGGTAAAGTTCTTTGGGCTTCATCTGTATCCAAGAGCGGAGGTTGTGTGTTCGGATGTTCAGAATCCCTAAACAGCGTTGCTCAGGAAGCTTTGACAGAAATGGTCGCATCGATGTCGGCTATTCCTACTCAATAGTTTTTACTGTGGCTCTAATCTCATTTTCTCTGCTCGGCAGTAGCTTTGCGTTTGGTAAATCCAAGACGCAGGTTTCGTCGTGGAGTTGCTATTATGGACAGCAAGACAGGACTGAAGAGCTAATTCAGTTCGATCTTGCTGTTTTAGCTGTTCACGGCCAAAACCCTGATCCTTTGCGTAAAGCCGGGGTGAAATGTCTTGTTTACATTAGTCTCGGTGAGGTCAGCGCAGGCGGACCATACTATGTAGAGGCTAAGGAACGAGGCTTGCTTGTACGCTACAATGATAATTGGGATTCTTGGGTAGTTGATATTCGCCGTCCTGAATGGAAGGATATGCTTTTTGAACGGATAATTCCTGACGCGCTGAAAGCTGGCTATGACGGATTGTTTTTCGATACTCTAGATTCTCCCATAGATATGCAAAGGCGCGACCCTGATACTTACAAAGGGACTGAGCGAAGCGCTGTAGAACTTATCAAATCCATTAGAAAGAGCTTTCCGAAATTACTGCTTTGTCAGAATCGCGGTTTCGAAATTCTAGGTAGAACCGCCAAATCCATTGATTACCTTTTGCTCGAAGGGCTTAGTAGTTTCATTGATCTAAAGACTCAGACAAGAACTGACGTTGCAAAAGCTGATCGCGAGTTTTTGCTTGCAAAGTCCAGCACAGCTTTGAAAGAAAACCGTAAGTTGGTTGTTCTAAGCTTAGATTATGTTCCCCTTGACGATGCAGGTGAAACTGCAAAAGCATTTGATTATTCTCGCAAACAAGGTTTTGTGCCATACGTCAGCACTCCGGCACTCGATCAGGTGAATACCTATGCGCATACTCCTTAGTTTTCTTGTTGTATTATTGTCTGTATCATGTGTAGTTCCTTCGAGCTATGCAGAGCCTATTAAACGTAAAGTTTTGGTTCTATATAATAGTGCTGAGGAACGTACAGCCCGGACAAGTCTTTTCATGGAAGGATTTGCTATGCCACTTAACTATTTCGGATTTCTTTATGAAGTTCGGGATGTTAATTTGCGCCCACTACCTAGCAATAAAGAAATGAGCGCCTTTTCAGCTGTTTTTACAACATTTGCTGATAATCTGATGGATCAGCCAGTCGATTATTTGAAGTGGCTTCTTGAGCAGATGAAAAATGATAGGAAAATAATTGTTGCAGGTGCCTTAGGGGCAATGCGTAATTTGAATGACGAACCGATTGATTCTGAGTTGATCAAAAGTGTTTATTTAAATTTAGGTTTTGCATGGAAAGGTAATGCTACAAATGATCGCACTCGTCTGAAATACGATTACATCGATCAGAAAAGCATGAATTTTGAACGTAAGCTTCCGCTTTTCCCTTTTAACTACATTCACATTGTTCCTTCGGATGAAAAGTCTAGTTCGTGGGTAACTGTAAGTCTTAAGGATAAACCGGGTACCGCAGGTAGCGTTGTCGGGGTGGGGCCGAAAGGGGGCTTTGCTCTTGATGAATATATGCGTTGGCAGGATCCTGTTGATTATCAAAAACAGTGGTATTTAAATCCGTTTGATTTTTTACGTGAATCTCTGGGGCTGAAAGGTATTCCTGCTTTAACTCCTACTACATTAAACGGGCTTAGAGTCGCATTTGCGCATATCGATGGTGACGGTTTTGTAGGTTATACTGAGATAGATAAGTATAAGAATTCCGGCGAAATGATAATGGAACGAATTTTTTCCCGCTATGATTTCCCAAACTCCGCATCCGTTATCGCTGGAGAAATTAACCCTGCTGTTAAGGGGAGCCTTGATAATGTTGAACAGGCTAGGACTCTCTTTGAAATGAATAATATCGAGACATCTTCACATTCCTATACGCATCCGTTTGCGTGGCAGGCTTCAGTTCGTGATTCGGCAGAATATTCGGACAACTTTATTGTTGGTCAGTACGAAATGGCCGGATATAAATTTGATGCAAGATATGAAATTGTTGAATCCTGCGAATACATTTCTACTGATTTAGCTCCTGCTGAGAAGCCGTGCAAAGTCCTTTTATGGTCAGGAATGTGTGACCCCACGAAAGAGCAAGTTGAAATTGCTGAGAAAGCCGGAATCTTGAATTTGAATGGCGGGGACACAGTTTTTGATGCCCGCCGTAATTCATATTTCGGGGTGTCGCCTTTGTATCTGGAGCTCGGAAAAAACAGCCAGATTTACACAGGGCAGGCCAATGAAAATATTCTGACCAATCTGTGGGAAGGTCCGTTTTATGGATTCCGCAATATCATTGATACCATGAAACGCACCGGTTCTCCGCGTCGCGTGATGCCCATTGATATTTATTACCATTTCTACAGCGGTGAAAAATTCGCTTCTCTCAAAGCTCTTGAAGATGTTTACGAGTGGGTTTTGTCGCAGGATACCGCAAATGTTTACGCCTCGGCTTACATCAAAATGGTACGCGGTTATCTCACTGGAAAACTTGAGAAGTTTGGTGCAGACAAATTTATAGTCACGGATTACAGAGATTGTTTGAGCTTAAGACTGGATGGAATGGATAAAGTTCCTGATTTAAGCAAGTGTAAAAATATTATTGGCTATGACATTACTTCGGAAGGTATCTTTGTCCATTTGAACCCGGATCAAGATCGCGCGGAATTAGTTCTTTCATCTGATTTGAACGTGAATGACGTTTCCGCATATATTAAAAATGCATCAGGATGGGTTAAAGATTTCAGGCGCACTTCAGATGGCGCACAGTTTGTTTTTGAATGTTTTGGGAAAGGAAAGATTGTAATTGGCGGTCTTACTCCTAATCAGAGATATAAAGTAGTTGGTAAGAATTCTTTGGTGTCGGAGGTGCGCAGTAATTCAGAGGGGGAAGTTGTTGTTAAGGGCGTAACGTCTGAAACATTGGAGATTTCACAGATTTGAATATCAAGCTCTGGCGAATACTTTTATTTGCGCTCGTTATAATCGGAGCGACTGTTCTTATCTATCCTTTCCCGAGAGATATGGTTCCGTTGTACCTGAAGGCAGGGAAAATTGTTAAGGCTACTGATATTCTTACTGGTTTGCTCGAAGAAAACCCGAATGATTTAGAGCTGCTTTCTCTTGCCGCAGATATTTATTTAGTCCGAGGTTTGCCGGATAAAGCTATTGCTAGTTTGAATAAGAGTTTGGATCTTAAGCCCAACGACGTTGATGCTCTTGAGAAATTGGTGAAGTTCTATGAATGGAATGTTATGCCGCGCAAGGCTCTTGAAACTTGGGAAAGAATCGCTGCGATTAAGACTAAGAGCCTGATACCGCTTGAAAAAATGGTGATGTATTACCGCTTTTTTAACGAGATTCATAATGAAGTTTCCGCAATAATTGCTCTTAATGAGTTACAGTTAGGCAAGTTATTAACTGATAAATTTTTAGATACTATCCATGTTGAAGTTAAGCGTCTTTCTGCTGATTACGAGAAGCAAGCTGAAGATCCGTATCTTGATTATCTGATCCGGCAAATTTTTATTGTTGGCAATCAGTTTGAAATTGCAGCTGAAAATGAAGAAGATATTAATACTCTAACTTATGTGACTTATGCTTTGGAGTATTTTGTTGCAGTAGGGAGAGTCGGAGAGGCTTTTTCTTTTGCAGCTAACATGGATGAAAGCCTTGGTAAGGGGATCGATAGCAGAATTCAGTTAGTTAAGCTTCTTGGTTGGTCCAGACAGTATAAAGATGCTTTAGAATTAGCTGAAAAGTTATACCAAATTGATCCAGATAATGCCGGATTGTTGAAAGAGATAGTGTGGCTTGCACAGTATGAAATGAAATTTCAACTTGCAGAATCTGCGCTGGAAAAACTGGTTCAGTTAGAGCCGGATAACAATCAGCATCGTGAGGACCTAGGTGGTCTTTACATACAAAGCGGGAAGTTTAAGCAGGCTGTGGCTTTGTTTAGAGATTTGGCAGATCGGGTTGGTAATTTTTTCCGGTATGCGCATGATATGCTCAGGGCTGCTCTTTATAGCTCCGATACTAAGCTTATGGCGGAAGTCGTTGCTGAGACAGAGGTCCTTAATATTTCTGAGCCGGATTATTTGCGGACTAGGGCAGAGCTATTGCTTGGTCTTAACCGTCCTAAAGAAGCGTATGCAATGCTTAGAGCTTTAGCCGAAGGGCCTGGGGGCGTGGTTGAGGATTATGTAAGATTGCTTGATGCCGCAGGGGCGACCGGTGATGCTAAATTGATAGCGGAGACGGTTGATATAGCACTGCGTTTCAAGCCTGATGATATTTCATTGATGCGTCAGGGCGCGGAGGCATGGCTAGCCGCTGGAAATCCGCTTAAGGCGTATACTCTGTATCGTAAAGTTGTAGCGAAAGAAGGGCTTGAGAGTGATATTCTAGGGATGCTTACTACTGCTGCGGAAACGCAGAAGCTAAGCTTAGCTAAGGAAGCAGCTGAAATTGCGGTTAAGGCTCTGCCTGACAACGTAAAGGTTATATCGCAAGCTGGTGAGATTATGCTTTGGCTTAATTCCCCAATTGATGGATATCCGTACTTTAAAAAGGTCGCGGTCCTTACTGGCGGAGATAAAGAGTCGGTTATGAAGCTCATGCAGGTGGCTTCGTTTACGACGAATAGTAAAATTTTCAGAGATGCAGCTGCAACTGCTGTAAAATTAAGACCATACGATGAGCAGGTTGCATTACTTGCCGCCAGCGTGTGGGCTGCCGCGGGAGATAAGGCAAAAGCTGAAAAGCTTATTGCCGCGTTTGCTGACAGGAAAGGTGAAACATATGAAATGCTTCTAAAGTGGGCTGAGTTTGCAGATAGCTCAGGTCTTACGGAAGAAGCTTATAGGCTTTATGATCAGCTCTATTCAATGGGTTCGAAAGATAAAAAGATCCGCGACAACCTTGCTAGACTTGCGGGTTGGACAAATCGACCAAAAGCCGCAGCTAGATTATTTGGTGAGATGTCCGATGAAAAACCGCGTAGTTTTTCTTTAGCTCTGCAAGCTGCGAAAGGGCATTCAAACGCTTTGGAATACAGCGACGCTGTAACTTACTATGAGCGGGCACTGGCTCTTAAGCCGTTGGATCATGAATTAAAGATTGAGCTTGCAAAAACTTACGGTTTTGCCGGGATGAACTCGAAAAGAATTGTTCTGTTGCACGAGCTGTATAATCAGGGCGTATTGCCGCAAGCTGAAAAAATTGAGTTAGCACGGGCATATATAGATGAAAAGAACCCTAAAAAGGCTCTTGAAATTCTAGAACCGTATGCTCGTCTTAAGGTGCTTCCTCGGTTCGAAGGGTTTTTGCTTGCAACAGTCTACGATCAAGTAGGGCGTGGACGAGATGCTACGAGTATTTATAAAAGACTTGGCCGTGAGCATAGTAAAGACGGGGTATATCTAGCGAGGCTTGGAGCTGAAGCCTTGTTTAACAATCATACCGATGAAGCTTTTGATTTGTTTGAATCCACACTTCGGGTGGATAAGAAAAACCGAACCGCGCTTAAAGGGATTGCGATGGTTTATACGCAGCGAAACGAATATAAACGGGCTATTAGTAAATTTAGAGCGTACAATAAGATTGTTCCTGATGATGCTGATTCAAGATTCCAACTCGGGGAATTGTATTTGCTGATTAACCGGGAAGGCAATGCTGTTCGTGAGTTTAAAGCCGCGAAACGGATACTTAAGCGTCAAGGGGTGACTGATAAAGTCCTTTCCTCTGAAGCTAAAAAGATAATTGATAGGAAATAAAATTGAAAAAGGTAAGGGTCATAAAATTAATTGTTTTAGCAGTTGCATGTATGCCGCTGTTAATTTTTTCCTCTCTTCTTCGGGCTGAAGATGGGATAGGGGCTCCTGTCGTCCAAAAAGTATGGACTGTCAGAATTTCTACCTTTTCAATCCCTGATAATGCCTGGAACTTTACTTCATACCTGAAAGAGAAAGGATATAATGCTAAAGTAGTTCGCCTTTACGATTCGAAAGGACGTCTTTGGAGTGCTGTACAGATTGGTGATTATCCGACTCGCAGTCAGGCCAAGGCTTCTGGACGTTCCTTTAAGAGGAAAATGAAGCTTGATTATGTAATTAAGGGAATGAACCCTGATTTTTTAGCGGCAAGAGTTGCTACTTCCCGCAAAACCCCGTTGCCAGTTAATCCCACAGTAATTAAAGCTGTGCGCGGAGCGGATAGTCCTAAACCTCCTGAAAAAGCTACAACGACACCAGCTACCGAAACCGATATACCGATTAATCTGGAAGCTGGAACCGAAGAATTCTTTTATGAAATTGATCAGAACGATATCTTACGTGCAGTTTCGCAACGTCAGCGGGAAGTTATATTAGCTCGCGTTATGATGCGGCGCGGTCAGGTTAATGATGGTCTCAGATTGTATGAAAAGTTAGTCAAAACATATTCAGACGATATGGATTTGCGAGAAGAGTATATTTCCGCTCTCATAGATAATGAGGATTACAACATAGCTGATAGGTTGATTCAAAGCTGGTTGGAAGATGACTCCGTTGCTGCTGGAGCTTTGCGTCAAGCAGCTCGCCTTAAACTTTTGACTGGAGATTATGGCCAGCAGCAGGCTTCGTTAAATTATCTTTTAATGCTCCGCCCCGGTGATACTGATGCTTTGTCATCGAGTGCATATGGACGTCAGGAGGGCGGCGACTGGCTTGGCGCTATTGAAAATTTTTCCGAGCTTATCGATCGTGAACCGAATAATGTCGATGCGCGCCGAGCTTTGTCTGGGCTTTTAAAGCAGTACAGGCCTCGTATAAACTTCACTCCAAGTGTATATTTACAGACTAATGATACCATTACAACTTCGCTCCGCACAAATTTTTCGATGCAACTAGATAAGGTTACCCGCGCAGATTTTATCTATGATTTTGCAGATATTTACCGTCCTGAAGGTGATGGAATTGAGAAGGTTGATAAAACCATTAATCGAGCTGCATTTCTATTCCGCAGAGAGCTTTCACGCAAATTCACAGGTGTGGTCGGCGCAGGGGTCTTTGAAGGTTCGGCTGAAGGATTCACCGGTGCTCTCGGTTTTGATTGGATGGTTCATAAATCCGGACCGCTTTCGTTTATGCTTGATTACAACAATCCATGGATTGATGAGCCTACAGCGACAAATTACAAAGGACGTTATAATCAGGTCTCACTTACGTACGACGGTTTCTATAATGACACGTGGGGGCTGTTTATGAATGGTCAGGTCCGGCAATATGTTGTTGATAATGACAAACTGTACGGAACCAAAGGGATATATAATGTGATTCTCACTCGGAAACTTTTAAGTGCTCCTGAACTTTATGTTTCCTATTCATATTACCGCTCACATTTTAAGTATGATGATCAAAACTATACTCCTATTGCTGTTGTCCAAAACGAGAGTATTCATACACTTAGCACTAGTTTTAGTAAGTGGTATTGTGAGACTCTGGGATTCCAGGTCGCAGGTGGTATTCGTCAGGATGAATTTAAAGGATCTCCAAGTTATTTCGCTTCGCCTAATTTTATTTTGCGTCTTGGAGAGCGGTGGGAATTTAACGCCGGATACGAATATAGCAGTGATTCAGGCCTTGTCGGCGGCGGAGAAAGTCAGTTGATCACTGGCGGAATTCAGTATGTGTTCTAGTTTGATGTGTCTTAAAAGATCATTTTTATAAGTGAGTTTAATCGAATGCTTAAGGTTAATGCGGTTGTACGAAAATATAAGCTTTCAAAATATTTTGAAGCTTTTACCGGAGTAATAGGGCTCACGGTTATTAATTTGATTTTTTTCCGCACTGACCCCGGATTTATCAATGTTTCGCCGCATCCTTACTGGTTAGTAGTAATCTTAACCGCGGCCCGTTACGGATTCAGTGCCGGTGCATTTTCCGGTTTGCTGACAGCTATGATGTACTTGGGTTTCGCGTCACTTACAGTACCGGATCTATCACTGGTGGACTTCAAAAGTCTTAGTATGTGGGGAAAACCTGCACTTTTCTTTATTGTTGGAGTCGTAATCGGGGAAATGAAAGAACTTAGCATTAAGGAATATGCAGATCTTAGTGAGGAGCGCGATGCCTATAAAGATGCATTTAATAAAATTAAGACAAAATTTGATGTTTTAAGTGAAGCTAAGCAGGAAATCGATACACGTATAATTTCTCAGGAAAATACACTGGGTACTTTGTATGAAGCGGCACAAGGACTTCGTACATTGACTCAGGAAAGTATTTTTCCTGCCGTTCTTGAAATTCTAAGAGATTTTATGAGCGTGGAAGACTGTTCCGTTTATCTTCTTGAAGGCGATGAGTTCAAACTGAACACCGCTATCCGTCACAGTAAAAGCATCCTGCCTGACACTCTGCCATATACGGAAGGTTTGATGGGGATCGCTGCAGGAGAGAAGAGAGCTATCTCGATTAAGGATGTAGCAACTACGGACATGGCTCCGAGCGGTATCATTATTTCTGCTCCGATTCTGGCAGATAATCAAAAGCATGTAGTAGGTGTTTTGAACGTAGAGAAAATGCCTTTTTTGAAGTTTAATAGCGATTCTGTGCGAGTAGCTGGGCTTGTGGCTGACTGGTGCGGAAGCAGTATTGAAAACGCAACAATGTTTAAAGATACGAAAGATAAGCTTATCGCGGATGAAATGATTGATGCTTACACGTATGATTATTTCAAAAGAAGACTGCGTGAAGAGTTTATACGTTCACGAAGATATGAATTAGATTTGTCATTGATTCTTCTCGAATTCCCGTCCATGGAGAATGCTTCGGATGAGGGTAGAGAGGAAGTTTTGATGGCGTTTAGTCTGATTCTTAAAAATCAGATTCGTGAAATTGATATTTTGTTTATGAATAACAAACCTGGATCATTTTTTCTTGTTTTGCCGACAACTCCTCCTGTAGGGGCAAGAGTCGTTGTTAAAAATATTCTGAGTGCATTTAGAGCTCTGAGTATGATGGCCTTTGAATCCGATGAAAGCTTAGTTGAGATCAAAGCTGGTGTGTCTGGATATTCAAAAGATATGGAAGAACCCATGGAGATGGTTACAGCTGTAGAAGAGGATGTAGTCAGTGTTTTATTCGCGGAGTAAGGTTATCCGAATGGGGCGGATCTGCTTTGCCGTTGCCTTCTTCTTTGCGTATCTGTTTGAAGTCAGTGCATTCTGGTTTTATATAAACAGGTCTGATTCGATTTATTTTGTCTATGCTGCTTTTCTTGTGCATGTTTTATCTGCGCTCTCTTTCTTCATTACTAAACCGAGGCCTAGATCTTTGCCCGGCGTTGGTTATTACTATCCTCGTGCTATCGCTCTTTTTACTTTTTTTATGCCTGGAATAGGACTTTTGGGCATGTCTCTGACACTTCTTTTTGCTAAAATGCTTATGAACAGTCACGGGCTGGCTGAAGAGTACAAGGAAAAGGCTTTTGAGGGTAGCGGCATTGAAGTTGACTTGCCAACTGATATCAACTCCTTTTTGTATGAAGAGTTAGACGTTCACCCAATTGCCGATATTTTAGCGGGTGATGATATTGGGATGAAGCGCGGAGCGGTAAATCTGTTAAGGAGAATCGGATCATATGAGGCTGTCTCTCTCCTTAGAAAAAGCCTTTCCGATGAAAATGCTGAGGTCCGTTTTTACGCTCATACTGCATTGACCCGCCTAGAAGAAGATTATGCGCAGTCTCTGGAAAAAGCGGAGTTTCGAGCAGACAAATATGGCAGTGCTCAGTCTCATGCGGAACTTGGGGCAGTTCATAGAAACTATGCTCAGAGCGGCTTACCGGAGCAGAATATTCAAGAACACTCCATGGACTTGTCTTGTGAGAATTGGAAAAAAGCATCGGACATTGAGCCTGATAATGATGATTACCGGATGCGTCTTGCTGAGATTTACATTGAGAGTAGAAAGTTTTCAGAAGCAGTTGAAATATATAATAAGACTAAAGTTAAGCCTGAACTGGAACTTGAATCGCGTTTAGGTATTTGCAGAGCTTTTTTTGAGATGGGCAACTTTATAGCTCTTTGTGATGAAGTTAAAAGAATGCAGGTTGAACCTAATCTCGATAGTTCCGATCCATATAAAAAAGTTTTGTATGATTTTTGGGTAAAAGAAGAGGCTTTTTAATGCATAGCAAAGATGAAAAAGAGTATGACGTATGCCTTTTGCTCGAGGGAACATATCCCTTCGTTGCTGGAGGGGTTTCTTCGTGGATTCATAACCTTATTAAAGGAATGCCGGATCTGACCTTTACTGCTGTGTGCATTTTGGCCACGTCAAAAGAAAAAGCAGAATACCGCTACGAAGTTCCTGATAACTTCGTAGATCTTAAAGTTGTTTACCTTCACGATCCTATCGAAGTTTCCAAGAATCCGTTTAAGAAAATTTCTGCTAACAACATAGAAAGGCTGAAGAAATTTCATAAGCAGCTCGATAATGAAAGTGCTGGCAATATGACTGAAATGGTCGATCTTTTTCGGAATAATAAATTTCCGCTCGGCGAATTGATGCATGGCAAGAAAGCATGGGACTTGCTCGTAGAAAGGTATAATGTAGATGAGAACAAGGAATCCTTTATAGACTATTTCTGGACGTACCGTTTTACACATCTGCCCATTTTTAAAATGTTGCCGCTTGATCTGCCTAAGGCCAAGGTTTATCATACTATTTCAACTGGATATGCGGGGCTTTTAGGCGTTGTTGCGCGGGTTATGACAGGGCGTCCGTTATTGCTGACCGAGCATGGAATTTATGTGAAAGAGCGCAAAATCGAAATTTCACAGGCTGAGTGGGTTTATCGTAAGAAGGATGAAAGATTCCGAGTAGATAGTAAACTTGGTGCATTCCAGACATTTTGGATTCGCATGTTCGAGCAGCTTGGAAAAATGTGTTATAATTACTCATCGGAAATATATACTTTATATGAAGGGAACAAAGATCTCGAAATTTTAGAGGGAGCTGATCCTGATAAAATTAAAATTATTCCTAACGGAATAAGTCTTGATGCTTTTCTCGGCTTAAAGGCTGCGGATCATGATTACAAAGGGCAGACAGAATTTGCAGTTGGTTTTGTAGGCAGGGTTGTACCTATCAAAGATGTAAAGACTTTTCTCAGAGCTTGTAAAATGGTTGCTCTGAAAATTGATAAGCTGAAAGTCTATATAATGGGGCCTACTGAGGAAGATGAAGAGTATTATGAAGAGTGTGTAAATCTCATGAAACTGCTTCATCTTGAAGATGTAGTAGAATTTACAGGAAAGGTTAAAGTTACAGATTACCTTCCTAATCTTGATGTGATTGTGCTGACGAGTATTAGTGAAGCACAGCCTCTCGTTATCATGGAGGCGAACTGCGCCGGAATACCTGCTGTCGCATCTGATGTTGGCTCATGTAGAGAGCTGCTTGAAGGTAGAACCGTTTCTGATAAAGCGCTCGGGCCGTCCGGGATTGTGACAAAGGTTGCGGACCCTGTTGGTACGGGGGAGGCAATCTTAACTATTTTGCAAAAGCCCATTTTAAGGAAAAAGATGTCACTGGCTGGCATTGAGCGAGTGAAAACTTTTTATCGCGAATCGGATCTCAATGAAACATATTTGAAAATTTACCGTAAGTACATGAACATGGATGATTTGGAGTAGCTGATGGCTGGAATTGGGTTTGAATTAAGACGAATGCTGGGCAAGGACAGCTATTTATCGGAGATGTCGGCTTACTTATATGCCGCAATGGTTTCGTCCGGTCCTTGGCTCATGAGCGTCCTTTGCCTGTCCGTTCTCGGGCTATATTCCTATTCTGGCTTTACTCGGCTTGACCAGGAAATATTCAGGACTACAATTGTGTATGTTTATGCTTTTACGCTGGTTTATGTCGGATATATTCAGTTGGTAGTGACTAGGTATCTTGCCGATAAATTTTATATGGGAGAAGAGCGAATAACTCTTACAGCCTTTTTTTCAAGCTCGGTGATGGTGCTTATTATCGGATCTATTATTGGAATAGGCGGCTTATGGACCTTTGAACTTACGGTTACATATAAAATTATCGCGGTTATGCTTTTCCTCATTGTGGCAATGATCTGGCTTGCGATGATTTTTCTTTCTGCCGTAAAAGATTTCCGGAGCATCGTTCAGGCCTTTGCCGTGGGGACTTCTATCAGTGTGGGCGGCGCTTTTCTGCTTTATCCGGTTATGGGACTGGATGGATATTTACTTGGTTATACCATTGGTCAGGCTGTAATATATTTCTGGCTTCTGGCTAGGCTTCTAGCTGAGTTTCCGCCTACAAGGGTCATGGACTGGTCCATGTTTACTTATTTTATTAAGTACTGGGAGCTTGCTTTGATAGGCATGCTGTTCAATTTGGCAATTTGGATAGATAAAATTTTATTTTGGTTTGCGCCTGATTCAAGAATGGTCGTTCCATACCTTCGGACTCATGATATGTATGAAGGGCCTATTTTCTTTGCTTATTTGACGATTGTCCCAACTTTGGCAATTTTTTTGGTAAAGATTGAAACCAAATTTTATGAGCATTACCATGATTATTTCGCAAAAATAATATCTAAGAAAGACCTTGCCAGTATATTGGAAGAAAAGAAGGGTATGATCCACATGCTCAAAGAAAGTTTGCGCGAAATTTTGATTGTTCAAGGGTCATTAACTTTGCTTTGCCTTTTTATGGCATCTGACTTCATCGAAATAGTGGGACTTTCGCCTATCCAGAAGCCTTTGCTTCAGATCGCCTTGATAGGATCTCTTATGCAAGTGATGCTCTCGGTTGCTGTGATTATATTGTTCTACTTTGATCTTCGCAAAGAGGTTCTTTTTATTACGCTGATATTTCTTATTAGTAATACCGGGCTTACCTTGCTCAGTATGAAACTAGGTTTCACTTTTTATGGATACGGGTATTGCTATTCCTGTTTTATTTCTCTGATGTTTGCATATTATTTCGTTTCAAAAAGTGTAACAGATTTAGAATATATAACTTTCGCCGGCCAGCCGGTGGTTTAGTTCGCAAGGATTCGTATCATGATATCAAAAGTGTGTATGGTTACCGGGTGTGCCGGTTTTATAGGAAGTCATTTAACCCAGCAATTGATTGACCTAGGACATTTTGTTGTTGGGGTGGATCAACTATTTACTGGCTATGTTCACAATATGAAGGGGTTTGAAGATCATCCCAATTTTAAGTTTAAGGAAGCCTCCATTTTGGATGAGGGACTTCTTGAAAAGTTAAAAGTGGATTACCCTGAGCTCGATGTTGTTTTTCATTTGGCAGCTATTGTGAGCGTTCCATATTCTGTGAATCATCCTGAACTTACGCTGGATACCAATTTTGAAGCTACAAAAATAATGCACAAGTCCGCTCAAGATCTTGGCATTTCCAGATTTATTTTTGCAGGCTCTGCTGCGGAGTACGGCAATGAAGAAAGATTACCAGTACGCGAAGAGTATGCAACGGATCAAGTTGAGCATGTAAGTCCTTACGGAATGGCAAAATACAAGTCTTCTTGTTTGATAGAAAAAAGCGGATATGGTTGTTCTCTTCGTTTTTTCAACATATTCGGTCCGAGGCAGGACCCGGCAAGTCAGTATAGCGGTGTTATTTCAAGATTTGTTGACTTTGGTCTGGCCGGAAAAAAAATGGTAATCTTCGGTGACGGGGAACAATCTCGTGATTTTCTATATGTATCCGATGTTGTTGATTCATACCTGATAGCATCCGGACTAGATCCGCAGGGCAGAGGGCCTCTTTGCGGTATATATAATGTAGGAACCGGAAATGGTATTTCCATTCTCCAGCTTGCTGAGTCTGTATCTAAATTGACAGGTGGGCCATCGGAAATTGATTTTCGGCCTGAGCGAGCTGGTGACATTAAACATTCAAGAGCAGACGTAAGTAAAATATCAGAGATAGGTTTCAGCCCGCAAGTCTCTTTTGAGGAAGGACTTGCAAAAACTATTGAATGGGCAGAGTCATCCTGATGAATTTCATAAAATTTTAAATGTAGATTTTTTAATAATAGCAAAGGTTCATATAATGGTCGAAAGTGAAATAGAATTAGAAGTTAAAAAAGAAGCTGTCATTAATCCAGAGATTAAAGAAGCTGCCAATGAATTTGTTGATAAGGTGTTCAGCGAATCTAACGTGGATTTTGAGCTTGTATCGATACTGCGCAGAATGTCTGAGGATCGTATTTATCATGATATGATTAAGCGTCCAGATGAGTATAAGGCTAAACCGCAACTGACATCCGTTGAACCGTGGGATGGTAAAAAGCCTGCTGGGCCGCGTGATTTTTTGAAAAAGAAGGTTTCGCTGCCTTCACTGCCGCAGGTACTAATCCAAATTCAAAATGTTATTAATGATTCTGATAGTTCTGCTAGTGATCTTGCTGCAGTAATAAGTAAGGATCCTAAACTTGTTGCTGCAATTCTTCGGCTTGCGAACAGTGCTATGTTCAGTTTTAGAACTGAAGTTGATACTCCTACTAGGGCTGTAGCTTTGCTTGGTTTTAAGCAGGCGGGATCTTTAGCTCTAGGGACAGTTTCACTAAGTCTTTTTAAGCGTTCTAAAGTCTCAGTTTTAGAGGTTGAAAAATTTTGGAAACATTCAATCGCATGTGGAGTAATTGCTCAGGAGATAGCGCGTGCGGCAAATCTCGGTGATCCAGAACGTTTCTTTGTGGCTGGATTGCTGCATGATATCGGATTGTATGTTGTTTTTGAAAGTCAGAAAAGCCTTGCAGTTGAGCTTTTAAAGAGGGCGAATAAAGAAGGGACAAGCTTTTATGCGGCAGAGCAAGAATTGCTGGGATTTAACCACGCAATTCTTGGGGGAGTAATTATTAAGGATTGGAGCTTTCCTAAAAATCTAGTGATATCCGCAGCAGGTCACCATAATCCTGAAAAAGCTAAAAATGATCCCGATGCAGGAGTTGTTCATGTTGCAGATTATGTCGCCCGCGCCTTAGGTTACGATCTTGGTGTTTCTCCCGTTCTGGGGGGAATAAGTGAAGCTGCATGGGTAAACATTGGGTTAAGTATGGGGGATTTTAAAAAACTGCTCCCTACCTTTGAAGCAATTATCGAAGATGTTTTTGAAATATTACGTCCTGAGTAAGGACTTTGATATCTATTTTTTATAGATAAATTTTTATTGTTGTGCGTAGTCGCATTGCCCGTATTATTCAACAATGTTTTTGTATAAAGAGGGTAGCGGTATGAGTTTAAAATTTCGTTTAGTCGCGTCTTTTGTTGGTATATTTTTGATTGTATTATGCATGTTTGCAGGAACTACTTATGTAACTTCAAGTCAGAAAGATGATGGCTTGGTCATAAACCTCGCTGGCCGACAAAGAATGCTTTCACAGAAAGTAACTAAGGAAGCTCTTTTGTTTATGCAAACAGGAGATGCGGCCGGTAAAAATCAGGTAGAGAAAACTAAAGGGATCTTTGCAGCAACATTAGCGGCTCTTACTTTCTCAGGAAAGGCGCCATTAACATTAGATATTAATGGACCTTCCGTTCATATTCCCGCTCCCAATGATGCTGTCCGGTCTCAGCTTTCTGTCGTAAATTCGCAGTGGGATGAGTTTGTTGTGATGCTTAATAATGTTCTTTCAAAATCTGATACAGTTACACCTGCCCAGCTTTCAGTTAAAAGTGTAAATGTTTTAAAGAATATGAATAAAGCTGTGGTCATGATGCAGGCCGATGCTGAAAGCAAAATATCAATGCTTGTCTGGATTCAGGTCGGATTCACAATATTATCAGCTTTGGCTGTTTTAATAGTTCTAATCATGGTTAACCGTAAAATTACTCTGCCTCTTGAACGACTCCGAAATTACGCTAAGGCTGTAGCTGACGGTGATCTTAAAGCTGAAGTTTCAGGCAATTATACGGCTGAACTTTTGACTCTTAAAGACGCCTTAGCGCGGATGGTTCGAAAGATAGGCGAGACCATTAATGAAGCCGTAGAGAAAGGGACTTTGGCTGAGCAGAGTTCGATGAAAGCTGAAGAAGCCTTGGTCAAAGCCAAGGAGAAGCAAGATGAAGTTTCAAGCTTAGTACTGGCAATGCAAGAGGGGGCCGACGAAGCCGGCTCAATTTCCGAAGAAGTTTTTATGGCTATCAGCGGCCTTGCTGCTCAGGTTGAGCAGGTAAATAACGGTGTTGATATCCAGAGAGATAGAGTTGCTGAAACTGCAACTGCCATGGAAGAAATGAACAGTACTGTTTTTGAAGTGGCGCGTAATGCCTCAGATGCAGCCCAAAGTGCTGAGCAATCAAAAGAGAATGCTCAAACTGGTGCAAAGGGTGTTAAGAGAGCTATCGACTCAATTGGACAAATTCAGGAGCGTATTATGAAGCTGAAGGAAACCATGGGCGCTCTTGGTGAACAGGCGGACAGCATCGGGCACATCATGAATGTTATTACTGACATTGCTGATCAGACAAATTTACTTGCTCTTAATGCTGCAATTGAAGCTGCCAGAGCTGGTGAAGCTGGGCGCGGATTCGCGGTTGTTGCTGACGAAGTTCGTAAACTGGCAGAAAAGACCATGGATGCGACTAAAGAAGTTGGAAATGCGGTTTCTAGTATTCAGGCTAATGCCAGAGAAAACATTCAAGCTGTAGAACTCGCAGCAAAAGATATTATTGTAAGTACTGAGGCGGCTTCCGAGTCCGGTGAGTTTATGAACGAAATCGTTAATATAGTTGATGCAACTGCTAGTCAGATTGAATCAATTGCGACTGCCAGCGAAGAGCAGTCAGCTACATCCGAAGAAATTAATCGCGCAGTTGGTGACGTTTCCATGGTTGCTTCCGAGACAGCTGAAGGAATGGGGAAAGCTACAGAATCGCTAGCTGATATTAATCGCCTTGTTGATAATTTGAATTCAATTGTACAGAAACTCGGCAAAAGTTAGTCTTAACCACTAACCTTATATAGAAAACAAAAACGCCCGGCATATACTATGTCGGGCGTTTTTTTATGATGACAATGATAGTTTTACTACTGAACTAATTGGTGCCCTGAACGTCCCCAAGCCAGTGCTCCTCCAGCGAGTGAGCAAACTTGCTTATGCCCATTGTTCTGTAGAAAACTCCCTACAATATTTGAGCGATAACCAGATCCGCACATGACAATTACAGGGGTGTCTTTGTTCACATCAAATCCTTCTTCGAGAACCTTCACAAGAGGGCTGTGAACTGCTCCATTAACGTGTCCTGCATCCCATTCCATGGGAGTTCGAACGTCTAATAATATGAAATCTTGATTTGCATCAATCGCTTCTTGCAAATCTGCGGTAGATTTTTGCGCCAAGCTTTTCACAGGGTATCCGGCAAGGAGCCAAGAGCTTATTCCCCCGAGTAAGTATCCAAATATATTGTCGTATCCAATGCGGTGCAGTTCAAGGCACATGCGGTCGTAGTCTGCTTTGGAGTTTACGACCAGTAATATGTCTGCATTTGGCTCAACAACCATTCCTACCCAGTTTGCAAGCTGTTTTTCAAGTCCGATGCTGATACTTCCCGGAATATGGAATCCACCAAATCCAGCTGCATCACGGATATCAATAACAGTCGCGCCTCCGTCCATAATCTGTTTGAATTTTTCTGGATTCATTGCCCTGTCTAGAGGACACCGCTCGAGAAGTGGCGCACCTTTAAAGTTTGTTTCAATGATGTGGCTGAAAGATTTGGGACGTGCTGGAAATGATTGCATGACTACTTCTTTAAATTTTTCAAAAGATTCAAACTTCAGCATGGGATTGTTGCGTCTTTCGTAACCCAGTGTTGTGCTTGGTTTAGCACTCATGCCTTTACCGCAAAGTGATCCTTGTCCGTGAGCGGGAAACACTTCAAGATAGTCAGGAAGTTTCCCGAGTTTGACATAAAGGCTGTCATAGAGATTTGCTACCTGCTGATCTAGGATTTCATCTCCGGGAAGATCTGGCCGACCAATATCGCCGACAAAGAGCAAGTCTCCAGTAAGAATCATCCACGGATCAGTACCGCGCATGGTGTCAGTTATAAGAATAGAAACGGCATTAGGTGTGTGCCCCGGAGTGTATATGAAGTCCATTTTGGAACTACCTAGAGAAATGGAATCTCCCTCAGCAAGAGGGGTGTGCTTGTAGGCTACTTTTGCGTTTTCATGAATGAATAACTCCGCCCCGGTTAAGGACTTAAGCTCCTGCTCACCGCCTACGTGGTCAGCATGCACATGTGTGTTAATGACGTGAGTAATCTTCATTCCCTCTTCACGGGAAATGTCGAGATACTCTTGCACGTCACGTTTAGGGTCTACAACAGCCATCTGTCCTGCTGCGGGACAGCCTATTATGTATGAATAGCAACCAAGGCCTTCGGTGGTTATCTGTTTGAAAAACATTGACGATTATTCTCCTAAAGTTCTGGTTTAAGACTAAAATACTTCCAAAGACTGACCGCAGCAGTTGAATGATTACAACTTTACTTTCTGAACCCACAGATCATGTTTGTTACAGAAGCTTGTTACGTAGAATTTTTTTCCTGCGCTATTAGCTGGCAGTTTGAATGTCGAGACAGCTTTTTTATCTGTTGGCGCAAAGGTGTGGCCGTCTATAAAGTTACCTTTTTTATCAACAAGAGTGTGGCGAACAATGTAATGTTTTTCTGACATAGGGTGAGGAGTACTCACGATGAGTTTGTTATTTTTTACTTCAACTTCAGGAACGTGGCTACCAGCTTTGTTTGCCCAATGCCCAGGGTGTTTTTGAGTGAAAGCAACATTATAAGGGAATTCCAGCTCGTCTCCCGCAGAAGCTGTTCCGCCCGCTAGAAGGGTTCCTGCAACTGCCGCAGCTGACATCGCCATAAAATTTCTTCTTGAAGTCATTCTTATTCTCCTTATGTTAAATTGTCTTTGATCTATCTTTATACTGATTTATTTTATAAATATATGATATTGTCAAGAATCATTACTATTTCTGTTAAAATCATATCTAAATAAAAGATTGTTTGTTTAACAGATGTAGATCAGCTTTAATGTTATTAAGCATTCACTTTTGAGTTCTTTTGTTTTTTATTAGTGTTGTTTAATTGAGTATGGTATAAAGTGCTTAATTAGTTTGACTCTTTTTATTTCAATGTATTATATATTATGAATACATGAAAACTTTTCTTACTATTTCGAACTATTACTGACCGAAAAATATGAGATGAATATGATACGAAGAATTATTTTGATAGTCATTTCCTTTTTCTTGCTTTCCGTAATGATAACACCTGTTACTTTGTTTGCTTCCGATAAACGTGTACTTCTTATCAGTTCATATCATCCTGCTTTCCCGACTTTTTTTCAGCAGATTGACGGCATTAAGTCTGTGCTTGATCCTGCAGACGTGAAGCTTGATGTTGAATTTATGGATAGCAAGCGTTTTTATGCTCCAAAGAATATTACCGCTTTCCATGAACACTTAAAATTAAAACTAGAAAATATTAGTCCCTATGATGCTGTTATTACATCTGACGATAATGCTTTAAAGTTTGTCTTAAAATATAAGGAAGATCTTTTTCCAGAAATTCCTATAGTCTTTTGCGGTGTAAATAATCGTAAATTGGCTTTGTCCATGAATTCAAACGATCTTGTTACCGGAGTTATTGAAGAGGTCTCAATGCGTGAGACTTTGAATTTGATTTTGAGGTTGCTTCCTAAAACTGAAAAAATATATGCAATTGTAGATGACTCTCCCAGTGGACAAGGCGACCTTAAAACTTTTGAAAAACAAAAAAATAATTTCCCGAATATGATGCTTGATATTCTTCCTTTGCAAGATTTCTCTTGGGAAGAGTTTGAGCGTAAATTGGCAGAACTTCCTCAGTCTAATGCGATATTATTGTTGTCGGCTTATAGAGATAAAAATTTAACTTCTAAGTCATTTGATGAAGCCCTTAAATCTATTGAAAAGTATAGTAAGGCGCCAATTTTTCATTTGTGGGAACATGGTTTGGGGCAAGGAATAATAGGTGGGGAAGTTATCTCTCATTTTGAGCAAGGTGCTGCTGCCGGTGAAATGGCCACAGACATTATTGCTGGAAGGGCAGTAAAGGATATTGATGTTGTAGCTGGGGGGGATGTAAATAAAATTGTGCTTGACTACGACGTTTTACGTAAGTTTGGCGTGTCCTCTAACCTTTTGCCTGATAACATTGAATTATTGCATGAACCCGTATCTATTTTCAAAGATCACCGTAAATCCATTCTCATAGCGATTCTCTTTATATCTCTTCTTTTATTGTCTTCAGGCGTTCTTTTGATTTATGTTTTCAGGCTTCGCAAGGCTGAAGATAAGATTCGTAGAAGTGAAGAACGGTTTGCTTGGGCAATGGAGGCTAACCGCGATGGTCTCTGGGATTGGGAAATAGATACAAATATTGTGTATTACAGTCCTGGATATAAAGCGATGCTTGGGTATGGAGCTGATGAAGTCCCTGCTCATGTGGATTCATGGCTTGATTTAATACATTCTGATGATCGCGAATTAGCAATGGTAGTAAACTCAGAATGTATTGAAAATAAAAGAGAAAATTTTGAAGTTGAATTTCGCATGCAAAAGAAAGATGGCGGGTGGTGTTGGATTTGCGGGCGCGGAAAGGCTGTTGCTCGTCATGAAAATGGACGTGCTATTAGAATTGTAGGAACTCATTCAGATATTACTGAGCGGAAACAAGCGGAATATGAACTGATTAGTTTGCGTAACTATCTGAATAGCATTATTAATTCGATGCCTTCTGTCCTTATTGGGTTAGATATAAATGGTGTGGTAACTCAGTGGAATCATAGGGCTCAAGAGGTATCAGGAATTAGCTGCTCTGAAGCGGAAGGTAAAATTTTATCATCTGTTTTCCCTCGTCTTTCCTCGCAAATGAATCGGATTGATGAAGCTGTTTCTAAGCATGAAATCCATGTTGAGAGGAATATATACAGTCATAATGGCGGAGAAGAAAGGTATGAAGATATTACTATTTATCCGCTTTCTGATATTGGAGTTGAAGGGGCTGTTGTGAGGGTCGATGATGTTACTCAGCGTGTTCGGCTTGAAGAGATGATAGTTCAAAATGAAAAAATGATGTCGGTCGGAAGTCTCGCTGCTGGAATGGCTCATGAAATAAATAATCCGCTTGGTGCCATTATTCAAGGTGCACAAAATATCGATCGCCGTCTTTCTCCAAAACTTGCTGCCAATTTTAAGGTCGCTGAGCGTTGGAACTTGGACTTTGAGAACTTGCAAGGGTATCTTCAGGAACGTGATATCTTTCAAATTCTTGAAGGGATTAGTGCTTCCGGACTTCGTGCGGGGGGGATAGTTTCTAATATGCTTGGGTTTAGTCGCAGAAGCGCTAAAAGCTCCGATAACCATAACTTGTCGGATCTTTTAGATAGTGCACTTGATTTGGCTGCTAACGAATATGATTTAGACAAGAAATTTGATTTTAGACAAATTAAAGTAAATCGTGAATATGGGGTGAATATCCCTGCCGTTTTTTGTGAAGGTAATGAAATTAAGCAAGTTTTCCTTAATTTAATAAAAAACGGCGCCCACGCAATGGCCGAGAAAAAATATACCAGCGTGGGGCCGTGTTTGACTCTCAGACTACATTGCGAATCTAACATGGTTTCTGTTGAGATTGAAGATAACGGGTCCGGAATGGACGAAGCTTGCCGAAAAAGGGCGTTCGAACCATTCTTTACAACAAAACAGGCTGGACAGGGTACAGGGCTTGGATTGTCTGTTTCCTATTTCATTATAACTGACCAGCACGGTGGCAGTATGAAAGTTTTATCTTCTCCAGGAGAATGGACCCGTTTTGTTGTTAAGCTACCTGCCAATTCTGACTGATTAGGTTATTCTTTCCAGCCTCCGCCTTTGAATACAATCTGATTTAATGCAACGGCCATTTCGGAGGCTGCCATCTTGTCTGTGACGATTTCTATATAGACTCCGCAGTCTGCCGTTGCAGCTTTTTTCAGGGCATCATCTAGTTCCTGATTATTGAGGACTTTTGCGCTAAACCAATCTGTCATTCCAAATGCCTGCGGAAGCTTGCTGTAATTCCATTGTGCCAGATCATTGTAATAGATGTATGGATCTTCGCATAGCATGCGCTCTATCAGGTATCCGTCATTGTTTAAGCATATAATTACAGGCTTTAGGCCGAACCTGCCGAATTGACTGATTTCCTGCACTGTGAGCTGATGTGCTCCTTCGCCCGTGATAAGTATTACTCTGCGGTCTGGATCAGCCATGGCCGCGCCGAATGCCGCTGGAGTTGCCCAGCCAATGGATCCCCATAGAGTCTGGTTGTAAAATGTGGTTCCTTCAGGAAGTTTGGCGGTGACAAGGCCCATTGAAGCCGTGCCTGTTTCAGCAATAATAATATCACCAGATCTAAAAAACTTTTCTATGCGCGGGTAAAGCGATTCTGGGGTGATTTCATCTTCGGGAGCACCTTTAGGATCTCCAAGTGAAATAACTTCATGCGCTGCATTCAACTCTTTTTGAGTTATCAGGGGCGCCAAAGCTTTAATTACATCGCTGATAAGCACATTTTCATAAATAGCGTGCCCGATGTGAACATGATCCGGGTGAATGCTTATTTCGCCTACAGGATCAATTTTAACAGTGAAAGCTCCGGTATTTATGTCTGAGCGGATGGTCCCAAAGCTTACAACCAGATCACTGTTTTCTACAATTTCACACACATCTTCTGCTAAAATATGCCCATTGTATATGCCTATGAAATTTGGATGTTGTTCTGAAAGGGTGCCTTTGCCCATGAACATAGAAGTGAAAGGCAGACCTGCTTTTTCAATTATATGCTGTGTTTCGCTTTGCAGATTATATCTGCTTATAAGTGTGCCCACCATGGCAACGGGGGAAACTGCATTGTTAATCTTATCTGAAATTAATTGTGATACGGTAGCTAGAGTTTCTGGATTGCTTTTAGGTTTTGCCTGTGGCTGAGGAGTGGTACAGCCTAGTTCCATTAGTGCAAAGTCGGCAGGAATACCTATGTAAACAGGCATTTTCTTTGTTAATGCCGCATCAATCAGCCTCTCAATTTCTGAGGCGGCATTGTCCGGAGTAAGAATTGAGCTTGCACAAACAACGGGTTGTGTCATTTTGTAAAATAGGTCGAACTCACCATTACCTAGGGTGTGGTGCATGATATTATGCCCTTGCAAAATGGAGTTCTTGGGCATGCCTACGATATGAAATATGGGAAGGTGTTCAGCATAAGCACCGGCAATACCGTTTAGCGCGCTGAGTTCTCCCACTCCGTACGTTGTGCAGAGTGCAGAGCATCCTTTGATTCTGGCATATCCATCTGCCGCAAAAGAACCATTCAGTTCGTTACAACAACCAATCCATTTTAACTCAGAATCATTGCAGATGGCGTCATTGACTGGAAAAGCATAGTCGCCGGGAACTCCGAAAATATCCGTAATCCCAATCTCTTTCAGACGGTCTAATAAATGTATGATGACAGTTTTAGGCACGCTCAACCTCTCTGAGTGAAAGTTTTATTTTGTTTAGCAAAAACTATTTGCTAAACAATGACAGTTCATCAGAAGGGTGTCCATAATTTAGTGGACAGAGTGCACTGCTTTTGCGCTGATATCTTTGATATATACGAAGTTGATTAATTTTACGTATCAATTGGCGATTAAATCTTAGCGATTAAGGTTTTGAGTAAGAAATTTATCAAGCTGGTTGGTGAACTTCTGCTTGTCTTTAGGGCCGAGCGGGGCGGGGCCGCCTGAAGCCATGCCACCAGTGCGCAGTTCTTCCATCAGGTTGCGCATGCTCAAAATACCTTTGATATTTTCTTCTGTGTACAGCTCTCCGCGCGGATTCAAACCTGTCGCTCCCTTCTCAACTATTTTATCTGCCAGCGGAATATCTGCGGTAATTACGAGATCTCCCGCTTCAGCCAAACGCGCAATCTCATCGTCCGCGACGTTAAACCCCGCCCCGACTCTAATTGAATTTATGAGTGGCGAAGGCGGAGTGGGAAGAGTTGAGTTCGCAACAAGTGTAAGTTCTACTTTACAGCGAATTGCCGCTTTATAGAGCACTTCTTTAATAACGTTTGGGCAAGCGTCGGCATCGATCCATATATGCATAGTTTTTCCGTGTGATTAGTCTGTGGTTGCTTAAAAGCTATTGCCAATTGATTTAAATAATTCCGTGCAATGGCCCGCCAATGGCCCCTAATGCGTCAACTCTTTTTTCAATTTCTGGATCTACTTCGAGTGCTGGAGCGTGATATGTTTTTAGTCTTGCATCGATGATGAGGGCTGTTTCTGCGCCCCAATGCTTGGCGTGAGTGAATGCTCCCACTCCGTACATATCAGTTGCCGGATCGGAACGAGTGAATGTTACCCACAAGAAATTATCCCAATTCTGGGCCGTGAAGTTTGCATCATCTGCAACCACGATCATTGGGAATCCTTCGATTCCTTTGGCTGTTTTAAGCGCTTCGCCCAGCCTGTCCATTTGCGAATCCTGCTGGTCACGTTTCATCTGATGCTTGGTTCCCTTTATGATAAGGATGCCCGGTGAAAATACCTGTGCGTCGCGGAAGCCGTCTGGCAGATTAATATTTGTAGGTATTTCTGTGGATAAAGTTCGTTTTTTTGAACCGGCGGCGGCAAATACAAGCTTGGACCCCTGATTCAGGCTGATACCTGAATAATCCAGTGTGTCGATGGTTGTTCTTGTTATGAAATGAAGGTCGCGAGTTAAATCCGCGCGCTCTAACATGTGGCGGAAGAAGGCTGGTATATCATGGCATGATTCGCCCGACTGCATATCTTCTTTAGCCGCAATAAATACGTATTTTGACAGTGATGTCTGAGTGTTGCCAAGTAGGCTCATTGCATTGGTAAGCAGCTCTTGCGGCTGTCTTTCTTCTGCGTATGGTACGTACCGCTCACTGCCTACAGCTAGTAATAGCGGGTGAACTCCAGCCGCGTCCACGGCGTGAACTTCGTGCACTCCGGCAAAGACGGAAGGGACGAGATCAGCCGTAAGTTCGTGAATAAATTCGCCGAACATTGTGTCTTCCTGCGGTGGGCGACCTACGGTGGTGAAGGGCCAGATGGCATCATTTCTATGGTAGACTTTATCAACTTTAAGGACGGGGAAATCGTGCGCAAGGCTGTAGTAACCGAGATGGTCTCCGAAAGGACCTTCGGGCTTGCCTGTACCGTTCTCTAAGGTTCCACTGATGCAGAAATCTGCTTCGGCAGGAATGGGTAATCCATTTGGACGGGTGACCATGGGGATGCGATGTCCTCCGATAGCTCCGGCAAAGAAAATTTCAGCTAATCCTTCTGGAAGAGGCATAACCGCTGCCATTGTCATGGCAGGTGCTCCACCGACGAATATGTTCACTTTTAGGGGAGAGCCAGCCTTGATGGCCTGTGCGTGATGGTGGCCTATTCCTCTATGAATCTGGTAATGTAGGCCTACTTCTTTGTCTGGAATAAAGTCGTTACCTGATAATTGAACTCGGTACATACCGATGTTGGAGCCGCCATATCCAGGAGTTTCAGGGGACTCAGAATAAACTTGTGGCAGAGTCACATATCCGCCTCCATCCATGGGCCACGAGACAAGCTGCGGAAGTTTGGACAGCGTTGTTTCATTCTGCATGATTGGGCCGGTGGACACTTTTTTAGGCATGGTATGCCACGCAGTCTTGGGCGCACCAAGGTAATTCCATGGTTTTTTGAGGGCTTCCATGGGGCTGAGTTTTAATTTCATCAGCTTTTCGACCATCTCTATGGTGTCACGGAATATGAAATTCATTCTATCTTTGGTGCCGTATATGTTTGCGGCCATGGGAAACTGACATCCCTTCACATTAGTGAAAAGTAGCGCCGGGCCGCCAGATTGGAAGACTCTGCGCTGGATAGCACCTATCTCTACGTTTGCATCAACAGTCTGGTCTATACGCAGTAGCTCTCCGCGATTGTCTAGAGATTGTAAGCATTCTTGTGTGTTTTTAAATCCCATATCTGAATTCCCTTCTTTGGTATGAAAAAAAAGCGGGATTGGCCCGCTTAATAAATATTATGTGTGTAACCTTTTTTCAGGTTATTTGGGTATAATCTGTTCAGATAATTAATGTTTGGAGAGATTTGAAACGAAATAATTATCTCAAGCGGCATAAAGGATGCGTGCTGGTTTCTTTGTATTCAAATGAATACTGGTGGTCAAGAGGAGAGGGGCGGATGAATGCGCCATTTGCGTGGAATGGAGCCTGCGAGCTAACGCAGGCTCCTTGAATTATATGCGGTAATTTTATGACAGGATTTTGTTGGCTAAAAGTTTTTGAATACCTACCACATCACTGCCTTTTTTGAGCTCTTTTTTGATTGGATCGCGACCGGACATCCAGAGGGTCAGCTCAGAATCCATATCGAAATGTCCTGATGATTCTACTGAAAAAGTGTTAATCGATTTGTAAGGAATTGAAAGATATTCAACCTTTTTTCCCGTCAAACCTTGCTTATCTATTAAGATAAGGCGCCCGCTGGTGAATACGTACATGTCGCGAACAACTTTAAATGCGCGATCAACTCTTTCATTATCTCCCATGATCGGCGAAAGCTCTTCCTCTACATCTTCAACAGAAATTTCGGTTGCGTTTCCAAGTAGCCCGTCAAGTATGCCCATAATATCTCCAATGGTTGTGATTTTGTTTTAAGGAAGTTTATCTTTACATGGAAAAACACGGGTTTGTCATGCTCGATGTTAACCTTTTGAGTGATTTTTTATGGGCAAGTTATAAAAAAATCGTAACTATGACACTTTGCCAGTTATTGGTCGAATATGTGGAGGCGTGTCTTGTCGTCTATTTTCAATTGTTTGCTCTTCGAAGCGAGAGCTCAATCTTTAATATATTTTAGAAGATAGTTCAATCTTTGTAGTCTTTTAAGCTCTAATTGTGTTTATTGGTATGATTTTTGCTTAATGGCCGAATCCTTTTTTTTGCTCCTCAGTTAACCTGCTCAGCTCATTAGATATTTTTTGAGAACCTAATTTTACCTATTCAGTCGTCTTTGCCGAAGGGGTTATTTTTAGCCGTTTTTTTACATGTGGTACATTTTTTGCTGTGAAGGGTTGGTTGTAATAGGTATTTTCACCAACTTTTAGCCCAAATTGCAAAAATAATAGAATTATGAAAACCGCACTAAACATCGCTCTCAGCGTGGCCCTTAAGGCCAGCCCGGTGCTGCTAATCGCAGCAGTGGCGTTGTTTCTTGTGCTTTCTAATACCCCCGAAGATGATGGTCAGAATCTTGACAAAGATCCCACTGAACAGACCTCAACTACGCCAGATATTGACCCTTCTCAAGTAAGGCAGCAAATAATGCCGCCAGCTATGGGAAAAGCTGAATCAGGCCAGGATAGTGAGCCTGATGGGGAAGAATTTGTCCAAATCGGGTATCCTGATGAAATCTCTAGAGAAAAGTTAGAAAAAGACGTTGGGGATTCTGGTGCTGTCGCTCCAGTTTCACCTGGTAAAGTTTCGAAGGGGTCAGGAACAGGAAGGAGTGGCAAGCGTGCTCCTCCGGCTAAGAAGTCTCCTGCCAAGAAAACTGTAGCGAAGAAATCGCCGGCTAAGAAGCCAGTACGTAAAAAGTCTTCGCCTGAGGAAGAACTTATTCCTATTTATATTGCCCCAGTTGTTGTTCCATCGATAACAGCTCCAAAAAGCTCTTCAGGTGTAAGTAAAACACCATTTGAAGCGCCGGTTGCTCCAGTAGAGCAACTCGAAGATCCTATGCTAGCTGATGTTGACCTTACGGATTTTTCCTGGGGTGAAGATGAACTTATCGTTGATGTTCAACTTCGGCGTAAGCTCATTTACAGAGGATTGTTTTGTTTAGAAAAAAACATGCGTCCGTTTATCCCTGTTAATGAATTGTGCAGCCTCTTAGGTCTTGCGATCATAGCAGACGAGACTGGTGCACGTGGTTGGTACATCACCGAGGACAGCACTTTTACTTTTGACACTGCTACAGGTGAAGGAACTAATAGGAGGAGGCCATTCAAGCTGGCTCCAGATGAGTATTCCTATTTCGAAGAAGAGTTATATATAGATATGGAAAGGCTTTCTGAATTGCTGCCATTAGATATGGAATTAATCAGAAGTATGCTTGTGTTGAGAATAACTCCTCGCGAGACATTGCCATATGAATTGATGAAAAGTAGGAAGGCTCAGGAATTATATGCAAAATCGAAGCGTGGTCTGCTTTATCCGATTAATGACCTTGATTATGCAGCCTTGGCTCCTCCTAATATTTCTGCTGCGCTTGGAGCCGGCTATCTTTCTAAAGACTCGGGGGATAGCTTAGGAGCTTCTGTTAGCGGATTGTTTAGGGGAGACTTGCTGTTTATGTCCACGACCTTGTACGGTTCGGCAGGATATAGTTATTCTGACGGTAAAAGTACAGCTAGCTATAGTGATTTTTCATTTGCAGGAGAACGTAGATTCCTGGATAATCCTTATATTTCCAAGCTACTTATTGGGGATATCCCTACTACTTCAGCCCCATTAGTTGGAGGGGGTAAACTGGAGAGAGGGTTGCGTCTGAGTAATGCAGGCAGCTCTGGTGATGGAGCTGATTGGTCTAGAACTTTTACAGGAAAAGCTCTTCCTGGTTGGGATGTGGAACTTTACCAAAACGATAGGCGTGTAGGTTTCCAAACTATCACTAATGATGGAACATACTCATTTGCTGATATCCCTATGGATTACGGCGTAAACAGAATTCGTCTCCAACTATATGGCCCCCAAGGGCAGGAAGAGGTTCGCGAAGAGGTCGTCACAATTGGGGCTAGTTTGAAAAAGGGGGAGATAGAATATGATGCTTCCATTTCTCAAAAGGGTACTGGTGTGTTTAGCAGTGAGTATTCAAAAGTAGTTTCAGTTGGAGAAAGCGAGCAAGGAACTACACGGTTCAATGGCAAGGTTAGTGTCGGTCTTTTAAGCTCTGTTAATACGCAAGTTGGGTTTGCAAGCGACACACATCGCGGCAAAGAACGTTATGTTACATCCGTTGGCTTATCTGGTGGGTATGCTGGTGTACTAGCAAAAGGAAATGTTGGTTACTCAACACTTGGTTCAACCTACGTTACCGCATCAAGCAAAAAAAAGCTTGATAATGGCATAGCTGTTAGTGGCAACATAATGCATCAGTTTTCAGATAAATTTGAAGAATCAAATACTAGAAACTCTGTTAATGTTTCCTTCTCTGATCGGGAAGACTTTGAAGATAACATCTTTCTTTCCTATTCAGCAGGAGGGGGTAGAGACCAGTTGTACATTGAGGATTATAATAACGATGATGTTAGGTATGCGTTATCGGGCAGCCTTGGCCTCACCTCGGATTATGGATACTTCGGTACAAGTCTTACAAGTCGATTCTATACTCAAAGCTATAACAATCGTGGGATAACTTTGGGAGGAAGTACGAACTACTCCAAGATGTTTGGTGATGGATATATCCGGGCTAGTATCAATTATAACCATGATGACAACAACGACTTTAATGCAAGGTCTGCCAGTCTGTCTGGCAGCTATAGGTTTAATAAGAAGTTCAGAACGACATGGTCGGCTGATAAATCTATTTCTGCTGTCGATTATTTATCTCTACGCAACACATTGGCTTATAAGGGTAAAAAAATATCTCCATATTTGACCACAAGGTGGAAAAATGATGATACTTTTTCCGTTTTTGCAGGCTTCTCCATTGGTATTAATTTCGACCCAGAAACTTTCATGCCATCTCTTGGTGGCGGGAGTGCCGGTGCTAATTGCCTTGTTTACAATGACAAGAACTACAACAACTCATTTGACGAAGGGGATCAGCCTCTTGAAGATATTCAGGTGGAAGGGGTGAGAAGCAGGCAGCGCGGAGTCACCGATGAGAATGGGCGTGCATTGCTTACTGGTTTTGCTCCCATGAAAGGCGTCGACATCCAGGTTAAGCCTGACAGTGTTCAGGACGTTAATTTGAGCAACAAAGCGGGTGTTGCTATCATGGCTCGTAAAGGTAAAATTTATGACCTTGAATTTCCACTACATGTTGTCAGTGAAATCGAAGGGTTTGCGTATCGTATCAAGAATGATGAAGCAGATGGAAAGGCGTTAGTTCGAATAGAGCTTGTGGATGAAAAAGGCGAAAGTATAGATGAAACGTGGACAGAGGGTGATGGCTTTTATCTATTTACAGATGTTATGCCTGGAACTTACACCGTAAGGGTTGCATCAGATTTTTTGGACAAATATAATTATGCCAGTAACCCAACGCAGGAAATAGTCATAACAAATGAAGCCAATACCTTAATGGACAACCTTCTATTTTACGGTACAGAAAAGGCTGTTGTTCTTCTTGAAGAAAAATTTCGTAATTCTGCTAAGTTAAGCAGTGATGCCTTCATATTCACTGACTTTTCCAATATGGATGAAGAGGCAGAGGCTCTCCCTTCAACTCTTACCCTAGTAAATGCCGCATTATCCGAGGCTTCTGTTGAGGAGCCTAAAGGCATGGACACAGATTCAAAAGCTGTGGCAACTGCCCCTGCTTATGATAAGTTTGGCCTTGTCGTTGATACATTCATATCTGAGAAGAGCGCGAAACGGACAGTTGAATTTTATCGAAAGAGGAAATCTGCAGAATTGGGTGATGCAAAGCTAACTTATAAGAAGCGTGGTGATGGCTATGTTGTCATTGTATACAACCTTAAGAGCATCAAAGAAATGAATCGCATGTCGCTCGTCTTTATGTGTGCTCCCGAACTAATCGACATCTCAAAGCCTGGTTTGCCTGAAGTTAAGTAGTAAAGCCTAAAATAAACTCCACATCCTTGCCTCCTTTGTTGAAGCAGTGGCAAAGGCTATTACGAAAAAAAGAAGAAACAAGATGGATGAGTCTATTTAGATGAATTTACTTTTGCAACATCCAGTTGGTACTTTTTGCTCAAAAAAAATAAACAATTATCCAAAATATTATCCCGCCGTATCCTGATAAAACAAAGGCCTTCAGCTGTATTCTAATTACGACAATGAAGAAATAAAACACTCTTTATTGGACAAAGGGATATTGGTTGAAGTATTCAAGATCCAGCAATTCTAAACGGAAATAGTGTCCTAAAAATATGTTTATTTGTAAGTTGGACCCTATATTGCAGATCGCTGAGTGGTGTTTTTTCCGCCATAGATTTGACAAGCATACTCGTCAAACTGGCTAAAGTTTTAAGCATATGAGGTTGTTTTATAATGGAGTTTTTTAAAATGCGGACCATTCCGGCTATAATTTTCTCCCTGTTGTTAGTTGCACTGGTTGGGAATTACACAGTTCGCGCTTTGTCCTCTTTTTATCGCATGCAAACAGCTCTTGTGCCTGAAGCTACACTAGATCAAAATACAATGAAGTATTTTTTGCGAGCCGAGTTTAAGAAAGAATGGGTAAAGATGACAGCAGAAACTCCGCTGAAGGATGAGGAGTCTCCGTTGAAAACTTTTCACATTACAGTTGATCAGGCAGCTCTGGATTCTCTGAATGCGAACCTCCCCATAAGTGGCCGAGATCACTACGTGGACGCATTCATGAAAATCGAGGATGATGAGAATCAGTATAAGATTAAGATGCGATACAGAGGTTTTATCTCTCCGCACTGGCTGTTCAAGCAGAAGTCGCTTCGCATCAAAATGAAGAAGGGCCAAAGCCATACCATGGAGAGGAAGTTCAACCTGGTTAACCCTGTTCATGACTATATTATTACTGATCAATTAGCATACGGCATGGCTCGTGACCTTGGAATAATAGCCCCTGATTTTTATCCTGCACGAGTATTTATGAATGGCGAGTACATGGGAGTATACATGTATTTGAGCCAGGTGGATGAAAGTTTGATTCGAAAACATCGAATCATGCCAGGCAGTGTCTATTATGGTGAAAAATCACGTAAAGACGAACATGGTGTTTCAACTTTGTGGTTTAATTCTACGTTTTGGGACAAAAAGGCCTCAAGGAATGCCGAGCAAAAAGAGAACCGCGAAGACATAGACTTTTTTATCACTCAGACCAATAGCGACAGTGACGTTGAATTCTATAATTTTTTCAATACCTTTTTGAATAAGAAAGATTACTACAACTTCATGTCAATGGATGCCTTGTTTGGCACCAACCATCACGATTGGGCGCATAACCACAAAATTTATTTTGATCCATATCGTGGGAAATTTCGTCCTATAGCATGGGATTTACGATTCTGGAATAGATATCCTTCTAAAGATCTTTCCAACTATCTCTTGCAAGAGCGAGTTAAGTTAAATCCAATTCTAGAATATGAAAAAGATTTGGCTACGTATGCCTTGCTTCAAGCATACCCCCCCGAATACATTGCAGGAAAGTTGGATGAATACAGCGAAAACCAGAAAGCTGACTTAGCTGCTGACAAGTATAGAGATAATGGCGTGAGTTTGGAAAAGTATGAGTCGTGGACAAGTTTGCCCTTTACCATGGCTGAGTATGAAAAAACGATTGTCGAGCGTAAAAACATATACAGTCTTCGCTATAATTTTTTGCGAGCTCTCTTTACTGATACACGGGTATCCTGTCTCGTAGAAGACCATGATCAGTTTAAAAAATTAACATTTTATGTGAATGGCAACACTCCTACAATTCTGACTAGTCACGATAACGGTTTGGTCTTGGACTACGATCGCAATGGTGAACTAGATAGCAACGATCTGGAAACTGATTCAGTTATTCTATATCCGGGACGTAAGTTTAAAGAAGGCAATATTTATGGTAAAAATAACTCGCTGTTTGGATATCGCCGACTTATTAATTCCCCTATGGAGTACACAGTGTTTATCGCTGATTCTCCAGAATCTTTTGACCTTGAGCAGTTGAGTTTTACAAATGCTCTTACTGGCCAAGATGTTCATGTTAAGTTGGTGACCGAAGCTGAGGAAGTTGATTCAGACTCTGTTCACCCTTGGACACTTCCTTTGCCCGTACCAGAAACCGAAGTGCTCTTTTCAGGCGATGTTGTTGTGGATGAAAATATTGAATTTGGCAAAAATACAACTGTTATCATAGAGCCTGGCACAACTTTCATGTTGGCTGAAAATGCATCCCTCTTTTTCTATGGGAAAGTTTTAGCCAGCGGGATGGCAACGCAGCCTATTCGTTTCATAGCCAAGGAAGAAGGCAAACCATGGGGTATTATCGCAGTCCAAGGCGAAGGCGCATCAGGGAGCCTCTTTAAGTATTGTGAAATATCCGGTGGTTCAATTGCTGCTAAGAATTTGATTCACTACACAGCTCCTTTTAATCTCCACGACATGTCCAAGTTTGAAGTGTCAAATTGTATAATTGGCGAAAACTTCGTGGGTGATGATGCTATGCATATTGCCTATGCCACTGGTGTAGTGAAAGATTGTGAGTTCCGTAATGCACGAAGTGATGGCTTGGACATCGATATTGCCGATGTCACACTGACTGGGAATGTTTTCTTTAACACTGGGAATGATGGCCTTGATGTCATGACATCCAACATAACAGCTTCGGATAACGTATTCATAAACATCGGTGACAAAGGTATTTCCGTTGGAGAATGGACAGAAGCGACTATCACAGATTCTTTGATAATTAATTCAGTGATTGGCATGGCTGTTAAGGACAAATCTAGGGTCAAAGCTGACAACCTGATCTTTGTTGATGCCAAGGAATATTCCATTGCCGCTTTTAGAAAGAATCTGAAATATGATGAGGGTGGGACCATGGAAGCAGGGACCATATATTTGGTCGGCAACACGTATCGTGCTACCGATTCCTCTTCCCATGTTGCTGTTGAAGCTGAAATTGAAAATAAGCTTCCATCATTGGATAGCTTCCGCCAAACCGTAGGCAGGAAGGATGACAAATACGTCATGATTCTGGATGAAGTGGAGGCTCGTTATGCTCAGTAAATTTAAGTTTTTCAGCTTTGGTTTTATACTTTTCATCGGAACTGCTGCGCTTTGTGTTTCTTATGTCCTGTGGGCTTTTTCTCCACTAGATAAGGAAATAGCTCATGCTGAAGAGATGAAAGGGAGGATTCTGTATGTAAAGAATCAGCCACAGCAGGCATTCCCACACTTCCTAGCCGCAGCGGAAATTGATGACGTTTCAAGGCGTCGTTCCATGCGCTATCAGTGGGCGGCCGAGACCTGTGGCAATTTGGTTGATCAAATATATTATTTGAGAATTGCCTATTCCCTTAATTCTGAAGATGATTATTTTGTGGATCAATTAAAAGAGGCTCCTTTATTCAATGCGTTAGTCATAAATGGGCAGGATAAGATCGATCTTTCTCAAGAAGAGTGGCGAAAAGAGGCTGTTGAGATGTGGCCTGATTCAGTGGAGGAAATTATCGAAATGTATTCTGAGTCCCCGGAAGATGAAGAATCTGAAAATCAGGAGCTTGGCGGTTTACAGTCAGAAGCTCAAGAGGCAGAGGAAAGTCATGAGTAATCTTGAAGTCTCACGCAATGAGCTGAAGTATTTTATATCCAACACGGAATATAATGTGCTGGTCGGAAAGCTGGAGCATGTGTTGACTCCAGACTCGCACAGCGAGCCCCGCAAAGGTTATTTTATTCGTAGTCTGTACTTTGACTCTCATGATGATGAATGTTTGTACGCCAAACAGGCAGGATTTATGTTCCGTCAAAAGTTTAGGATGCGAATATACGACACCTCTTCTGAGCTTGTGAAGTTTGAAATCAAGAACAAGCATAACAATCAGATATTCAAAGAAACGGCAACTATTTCTCGCGAAAGCGCTAATCGTGTCATTGATGGCGAATATGGAGAATTGTTGAAGTATGACAATCCTGTTTTAAGCCGGATTTACAAGCGCTTTTCAGAAAAGGCGTATAAGCCAAAAGTTATAATTGATTATACCCGCGATGCCTTTGTTTACGACTTTTTCAATACACGCATTACCATTGATAAAGATCTCAAATCAAATACCACTGATTTTGATCTGTTCTCGGATAACTTGCATGCGATTCCAGTAATTCTGGAAGGCAAACAGTTGTTGGAAATTAAATATGAACACGTCCTGCCAGAGTATTTGTGGCGAGTTCTACAACTAGATTCGTTCGAACGGTATGCAATTAGCAAATACGTTCTAGGAAGAAGATTTTTCAAATTGAGCAAATGGGAGGATAGTTAAAATGAACCAACTGAATTTTAGTGATGTATTTAAGAAGAGCTTTGTAGCCATGCAAAGCGGTATGGAACGATTCACTGCTATAGAAATAGTGATGAACCTGGGAGTTTCTTTCCTGATAGGTCTATTCATATTCTATGTGTATAAAAAAACTTTTCAAGGGGTTTTGTATCAGCGCAGTTTTAACATTGGATTGGTTATTCTGAGCATGGTGGTGACCCTTATCATCATGACAATCAGTGGGAACCTTGTGCTTTCTCTTGGTATGGTCGGTGCTCTGTCCATTGTTCGTTTCAGAACTCCCATCAAAGATCCTATTGATCTGGTATTCATCTTCTGGGCTATTACGGTAGGTATTGCCAACGGGGTTGGATATTTCAACATTACTATAATCGGCTCCATTGCAATAACCATTATCCTATTGATCATGACCCGCAAGGTTGAACAGGATCAGCCCTTCCTGCTAGTTATGCAGATACCTTCACTGAAGGACTCAGACACTGCTGTTGGTTTAGTAAAAAAATCTGTGGAGCGTTACAAGCTCAAGTCGACAACTGTCACGCCAAATTACACAGAAGTAACTGCTGAGGTCCGCTTAAAAAGTGAAAATACGGAATTTCTCACACAACTGCACGATGATGGCTCCGTTCTGAAAGCCACTTTGATTAGTTACTCCGGCGACCTTTCACAAGTATAATAGGGCTTTGGTAGTATCGGTTGATGGAAAAGTTGTCTTTAACGAACACTATGCAAAAGAGATTGATCAAATGGTGAAAAAAGTATTATTTGGCATAATGGTTGCATCTTGTGTCCTAGTGGCCAGTTTGGAGGAAGTAAGTGCCGACCCCAACTGCCTAGCCTTTGGTCCGGAAGTGTCTCTTGAAGAACTGGAGTCATCTCTGATCAAAGGAATTGAGTCTAAGGGGTGTCTGTACGTAACCAAATTGCATAGGATTTTAGAGATATACTATGATACACCGAACCTTTTTTTGCTTAATGACAATCGTTTTGTCAGATTTCAGGCCAGAGAAAAGTTGGGCCGGGTCAAAAGTATCTCTATTAATCAACAGGAAAGGCTTGTTCGGAAAAAAAGAAAATACATCATGGAAGCTCAGATGATGGATAAGGGTGGCGTGATTACATCCAGCCCGCTGCACCAGTATAGAAGTGCTTCGTCGCAAATTGGGAAGCATCCTTTATTGGGAATGATCGCGCGCAATATGCAGGTAGAGGCTGTTTCGTTTCTAAAAGAAAACGGAATAGACACTCCACTGGCTCTTAAGGGAATGATGCATGTTTCCAATACCAGTCTTTATATAGGAATATATGGGGAAGACGACAAAGTATTGAAGGGCATCATGAACTTTGTTTCTTTTTATGACACCAAAACCGGAGACCACATTCTGACCAGAGTCCTGTTTGATGATGGCAACGAGGTCATCAACAGCTTGGCGGAGAATCTTGCTGTAGAGTATGGGGCGGAATCCGGTCTTAATGAACAGGGTGAAGTCATGAGCGACTATACGTTGTTGTATCGTCAGATGTCAAAAATGGATTGGTTCTTTGACTATAGAATGCGTTACCCCTCTGTCTTTAACTTAGGTCGAGCAAGCTTGTTTTTTTTGTGCGGACTGGGGATAATCGGAGTGTTATTTGGTAAACGTTTTTTCCGAAACAAGGATGCTGTATAATTAAATATTCTATAAAATCAGTGTTTTAAATAAATAGTAGAAAGAGTGATATTTATCTCTAAACTAAAAATTAATCCTACCGATAAGAGTAATTAAGAACAGTTAATAAATGGCTGGAGAAAAGTTAGGAGTAAAGTGTATGTGGAAAAAAAATGAAGTTACATCCTAAAGCTGTGTTAAAGTTTAACCGATAAATATTTAGGTGGCGTGGAACTCCCATGGGGGGAAATTTTTTAATAATTTAACAAAAGGACAAGTTATGAAAACTTTAAAAGCTATTCTTTTGGCTCTGGCGATGGTTTGTTTGTTGGTAGGAACGGCAGTAGCTGAAGAAATTGAAATCGGTATTGACGTAGTCGTCGCAGTGCCATTCACGGCAGCTGCTGGTGCCAATGCTGATCTGGGAACCCTCTATCCCGGTGCTGCATCAGAGACTTTCGTTATGGACGTATCTGGTTGTGCTATCGATGTTTCTAAGTCAGGAACCATCACTGTTCCAAGCGCTGGCATGCTTGTAATTCAGGGAACCAAAGTTATTGCTAATGCTGGTGTGACTGCTGGTTCTGTTACCATTGTACCTGCTGTTGGCGGGCTTGATCTTGATGTAACCTTTGTTTCTGGTACTCTTGCAGCTCCAGCAACCTTGTCCGGAACAGTCTTTGTAACTCCGACTATCCCTGTCGTAGGCACAAGAAATAACATTTCGAAGTATGCGACCTGTTCTGTTGTTACTACCGGTACCGCTCTAACTGCAGCCGGTATTGCATTCGGACCACAGTTGACAATTGCTGCGGATGTTGTGCCTGCCACATACTCCGGAAAGATGGTTGTTAATATCTTTACCAAATAAATTAAAATGAAAAAAATACAGCCGATTACATATGCGATTACAATGATGGTCGCTTGTGTAGTCGGCTTGTTTTTTGTCCCATGTTCAGCTTTAGCAGAACCTAAAGCTTATGTGGGACAAAATCTTAGTTTCGGTTTGGCGATATCTCTTTCAGATGTCATAATAGTGAGGGTGGATGCAACTGGGGCTGCCCCACAAAATGCTGAAGCTGAAGGGGTTGATAAAACATGTTATGCAAGTGGTGGTCACCCTAGCGAATTGCTTTTCTATGACTATGATGGCTTGAGTATACAGTTAGATTTTCCAACGACGGTACCTTTGTATGACCCTTTTGGAACACCTATAGGGCTTGTTAGAAACCTTAAGAAGTTCACCAGCTCTGAGCCAGTGCCAGAGGATGATCATTTGGTATCATACATAGGGGGCGAACTCGTGATCAATAGTAGTGTTGAAAGTCTTTCTGGGGCAATCAGCGTCTTAATTACAACATATTAGGAGTTGAAGTGAATTTATCTTCTTTTCGCACATTAAGTTTTGTCTTTATTCTGACAGGACTATTTATGTCTTTAAGTGCCTGCTCTGTGTTTGCCGATGGAATTAATATTTATCCATTGCGAACCGAAATAAAAAATGGTCAGCGCTATGCAACTATCAATGTGCTTAATAGATCAAACGATCACCCCGTTTCTTATTCGATATCACTTATCACCATGAGAATGCAGGAAAATGGCAAGCTTGTTGCTCCAGAGACTTTTACAAAGCGCGAGCAGATATCACAAAAGATAGTTAAATTTTCACCAAAGCGGGCTCAGATTATTCCCGGCGGTTCACAAAGTGTTCGTGTTCTCATTAGAAGACCTCCAAATTTGCCAGATGGTGAATACATGGTTTATATGAAAATTATACCAACTGTGCAGCCTGCAAAAACCCCTGCATCCTCTGAAGTGCAGACAGATGTAAAGATGAATATCAAAACGGTTGTTGGGATGTCCTGCCCTATTATAGTCTATCAAGGTGATCCTACTTCACAAACTACAGTTGTGGATGCAACTATGATGGCCAAATCTCCACTAGGAAAACCTGCAATAAAGCTCTTTCTTGACCGCACCGGGGGGAAATCAAGCTATGTTGCCGCTAATATTTATTCTACTGTTGGCGGAGAAAAGAAGCTTATTGCAACTCGACGCCGTATTCCGATTTTCATGCCTTTGAAGCGCCGAACTGAATTTGTTCCCATTACTGATGTAACTTTTACTGGAGGACCAGTCCTCATAGAGTTAACTGACGTTACGGACCCCAAAAAGGGTGTAATTGGTTCCAAAAAAATGACTTTGTAGAATATTAGCCCACTATATTCGGCAAAAAAAGCCTCCCTTTTTTAGGGGGGCTTTTTTTGGGTTAATCAGGCTAAAGCGTGCTTTTGCCAAAATGAAAGGAGAGTGGCCTCTGATCGATAATCATACCAGTGATAATCGACAGGGAGTAGCTCTCATGTCCACGAGTTTAATCTATTACGCCTCCGGTTGGAAAACTCAAATTACATCATTATTAGTGAGATCAGTGTTCGAAAAAGGTTATAAATATATGATCTTGGTCATAAATCTTGAGAGAGTTGATGTTTCACTGTAGGAAATCGACTCTTCATTGTACTAATTTATTGAACTATAATATATTAATTTAAAAATAATAAAAATGCATTAAGCATTATAGCCGTTTACAGCTTAATTTTTGATTCATCTAAGTTTTAGTAAATTTCCAGAAGAAAATTTTTTGCTGGATTTGGCTTATATATATGAAAACTATGCTAGGTAGTGCTGTTCGTACTTGTTCCGCATTTCATGTGGTGGCAAGAGTTAGCAACATTTACCCAGGATAAATTATGACTGAAAAAGTACCCGCTATTGTTTACTGTGAAGGTTTTTTTGGAAAGATGGATGGAAAGACAGCCAACGGCTTAGCAAGATATTCCGGCAAATACGAAATTGTAGGCATTATCGATAGCACTAAGGCTGGCTTAGATGCCGGAGAAGTGTTGGACGGAATACCAAATGGTATTAAAATATTCAAAAATATTGTTGATGCATTAGAAGGCACTGGGGATACCGTAAAATATTTCATTTATGGAATGGCTCCTCTCTCAGGTTCATTCTCCGCAGAAGATAGCAGTGTTATCTTTTATGCTATGGAACGAAAACTTAATATCATTAATGGGCTACATGAGTTCTTAACTGACAAAGTATCCTTCATTAAAAAAGCCGCCGAATGTAATGTTGAATTGCATGATATTAGAAAGCAGCAAAACAGCAATCAAAGAAATGTTTTTAAAGGTAATATTAACAAGGTTGAATGTCCTAGAATCGCAATACTTGGGACAGACAGTGCCGTTGGTAAAAGAACCACCTCAGTTATCATTACGAAAGCCTTGCAAGCTCTGGGACTAAACACAGTCATGATCGCAACGGGGCAGACTGGTATGATTCAGGGAGCTGAATTCGGTGTGCCACTCGACGCTCTGACAGAACAGTTTATTTCAGGCGAAATGGAAAAAGCTGTATTCGAAGCGTGGGAAGCTAAACATCCCGATATTATGATTCTCGAAGGGCAGGGATCTTTAAGTCATCCAGCCTACTTAAGTTCATGCTTTATCATTCGTGGTGGAAAACCGGACGCAGTGATTGTTCAGCATCCTCCAAAAAGAGAAAAATTGGGCGATTACCCAGATATAGACATGCCTGATTTGAAAGAAGAAATTGAACTCATCGAAGTTTTCTCTAGAGCGCCTGTTATCGGAATTACCATTAATCATGAGAACATGTCTGATTCAGAGCTTGCCGAGACAATCGAAGCTTATGAACAGAAATTTGAAATACCGACTACAGACGTTCTTAAATTTGATTGCGAATCATTAATTAAAAAAATACTCGCTGTGTTCCCGCACCTTAATGCCAAGCTCGCGTAATGGACACTCCCTATCTTGAAATCGACTTAGCTAAGCTATTTAGCAATACCCAGGCATTAGTTAAAATGTTTGGAGCCAGAAATATTGATATTACCGGCATAACAAAAGTAGCTCTCGGGGAACCGAGAGTTGCAAATTGTTTAGTATCAGCAGGGTTAACTTCACTTGGCGACTCACGAATTGCCAATATTAAACGTATGCGGCAGGCAGGCGTTAAGGCTACATTCATTTTAATCAGAACACCCTCAATGACAGAAGTTAACGATGTGGTGAAGTATGCGGATGTGAGTTTCAACACGGAAGTGTCGATAATCTCGAAACTCTCTGATGCTGCCATCAAGCAAAATAAAGTTCACGATATAGTGTTGATGGTTGAGTTGGGCGATCTTCGTGAAGGTATACTTCAGCAGGATTTGGATGGAACGATTGATCAGATTATGAAGATGAAAGGTATAAACCTTAAAGGTTTAGGTACAAATTTAGCATGTTTCAGCGGAGTTAAGCCATCTAAGAAGAATATGGATAAACTGTCCCTTTTAGCTGAAACATATGAAAAGAAATACCAGATTAAGTTTGATATTATCTCCGGCGGAAATTCTGCTAATTTCGATTGGTTTTTTGCAAATGAAGATCTGGGCCGCATCAATGATGTCAGGCTGGGGGAATCCATTTTTATGGGGCGGGAAACACTCACTCGAAAACATATTGAGGGTCTGCACCTTGATGCAATCACATTGGTCTCTGAAGTAATTGAATCCAAAACCAAACCTTCTTTTCCTGAGGGTGAAGTGGGACAAGATGCTTTCGGCAACACAACAGTTTTTGTAGATAAAGGTGATATGCTTAGAACTATTTTAAGTATTGGCAAGCAGGACGTTCATGTTCCGGGACTGACGCCGTTTATCGATGTTGATGTAATTGGTTCCAGTAGTGATCACCTTATATTAGATGCTACGCGGTCCCCATTGCAGGTTGGTGATGAAGTAAGGTTCAGCCTTGATTATGCTGCTTTGCTTTCGTGTATGACATCGCCATTTGTCGCTAATTCTTATGTTGAAAATGGTAATACTTGATCAATTAATTAGAGCAGCCACTTTATTCTGATTTACCGAAACCCCCTCACATGAAAATGCTAGGGGGTTTTTTTGTGAGCATCAGGTGGAATGTTGAATCCCGTGAGGCATAGCTTGCCGTGGGATTTCTTTAGAATGGTTGCGTGGCAATGGCTGGGTGAAAATTGGAAAATATTATTTAGTGGAATTCCCAATGCCATATGCATGATGACTCTAATTACTCCGGCATGAGTGACTATTATAGTCGGTGCGTCTTTATCTGTAATTTCTTGAAATTTGCCTCGGACCCTTTCCGCAAGGTCCGCAAAACTCTCACCTTCGGGGGGACGGTAGGTTGCGATATTTTGTCCTCGTTTTTCGTACTCGGACGGGAAATCTTTTTTGATTTGTTCAAAGCTCAGCCCATCCCATAGACCCAAGTTAATCTCCGTCAGTTCCGGGCAGATGATAGCTTTTTTGTTGTACGCTTTTTCAAGGGGGGTAGCGGTGGCTCGTGTGCGTTTTAAGGGGCTGGTGTATAGATAGTCAATTGACAGAGAACTTAAAGACTGTGCTAGAGTACCAGCTTGTTTTTTGCCTGCGGCTGAAAGTGGTAAGTCCTCCTGTCCTATGGCACGTCCTTTAGCCTTATCAGCTTCTCCGTGGCGGATGAGGATAATCATGCTGTCGCCAAATTATCCATTTCATTTTTCAGAAGGGTTAGGGCATCTATTTGTGTTTCATCTTCATATCGGGACAGCAATGATTCGGCGCGGATGCGGCGACCTTTAATGGCTTTTACAGCATCAGGATCATCTGCCCATTTGCAAAAAGTTTTCTCGTAGCGTTCTCTAAGAGGGATGAGGGTTGTTCCTTTAATAAACTTGTCGGCGAGAAAAACGATTTCTTTTTCAGTTATGGGGTGATTCGGGGGAATGTTCGTGTCACGGTGGGATGCTACTATATCGGATATGGACGTAAAGCCGTAACCACTTAAAAGAGTTCCGCCAGCTGCTTCATGGTTTCGGGTGATTTTAGCTACATCGTGCATCAGGGCTGCGCTCTGTACCACATCTATATCAAGTCGTGGCTGAGCGTTGCGGGACTTATTCAAAGTCTCGGCTAATATACAGGCCGCCATAGCCACTGTTTTGCAATGTTCCTGTGTTTTGAGCGGAGTGTTAGCAATCTCCCAGAGAACTTCACATTCTTCAGTGACGGGGAACCTTTTTTTTCTATAAAATTTTAATGCTTTTTCATAATCTTCAGGGGTATCCATGTCGTGGATTATCCCGATATCTGGCATTTTTTTGTTTTTTGCTTCTGAATTATATCTGTCGAGAACTGTCCGCAATCCCCCTGTACCATCGTGCGCTAAAATGTCGGGGATTAGCTTAGTACTTATAAGGGGAGGATGTCCCCTTTCCCCTTTGAAGCAGGGATAATAAATTTTTGCAGGAGAGTTTTTGTAATCGAAAGTCAGTGCGCGTACTGTTGAGGACCTTACCAGTGGAATATCAACTGGCAAAATAAAAAAAGCGGATGATGTGGTTGTATCACTTGGAAGATTTTTAACACCTGTAATTACAGAAGAAAACATCCCTTGTTCATAGTCAGAGTTGTGAATTGCAAGTACGCCGAGCCTGTTAGCTTCATCTTCAATTTCTTCTGCTCTATAGCCAGTGACTACAAATACTTCGTCAGCACCGCCATCAAGTAAGGTGTTGATGCAGGTAGCTAGCACTGTCATTCCATCAAGCGGCAGTAGAGCTTTTAGCTTTCCCATACGAGAGGACAAGCCGGCGGCAAGAATAATTCCATATATTTTCATGTCAATTTTCTGCTCGTTTTTGAATGAGTTCAGCTACAATGCTGACAGCTATTTCTTCAGGAGTCTGCGCTCCGATTGTGAGGCCGATAGGGCAAACGCAACGGTTGATATTCTCTTGTGAAGTACCTTCATCCAGAAGTGCTTCATAAATCGCATTGCGTTTTTTGGAACTGCCTATCATACCGACGTAATGGGCGGGTGTTTTTAACGCCTGCGCAAGTACCGTTTTGTCATGGAGATGTCCCCGTGTCACTATAATAATGTATGAGTCTTCAGTAATATTTAACTCAGCAAGGGCAATATCGAAGTCTGAAAGGACTATAATTTCATCGGCAAGAGGGAACCTTTCTGCATTCGCAAAGTCTATCCTGTCATCAAGAATAACTGTTCTAAAATTAACAGATGTAGCAAGAGTTGCTGTGGGCCGAGAGACATGACCTGCGCCAAATATAAAAACTGTTGGCTGCGGGGCAAAATTCTCAACGACGATGCGCTGGTTGCTTTTATTTTGGATAACAGGCTTATCAGTTTTTCGTGATTCTTCTGAGAGTCCTAAAATTTCATCACCAGTAAAATTTTGCAGGGTCGGCATGGTGCAATTCTGCGCTAAAACAATCCTGTCTGCTATTTTAGAGTGTTCGCCGTTATCCATTAAAGTTACGAGGGTAACTTTTTGGCCGTTGCGAAGACTATCATCAAAAGCTTTGTATATTTCTGTGGTACTTTTATTTGCAGCAAGGCGTTCAAGCATCACTGTGACGTGACCACCGCAGATCATGTCCGCATTGGCTGCAAGCTCGTTTGAGAGGTCAAATTCTTTGAAAACGATCGCGTTTTTGTCCGCGTCAAAAAGCTCCGCTGCCGCGCGCTGGACCAGAGCTTCTACCAATCCTCCACCTATAGTTCCGTCGATTTTTTCATCCCGGTATACAGCCATTTTGCTGCCGGATGAGCGCGGGGTAGATCCTGAACTTTTAACAATGGATGCCAGGATGATGTCGTTGCCGGATTCAAGTTGTACGCGAATATTGTGTATGAGATTTTTCATTAGGGGTGACCTTTAGGGGGTTAAACTGATGTTATGAGTCTTTTCCCAAAGCTGGAACTGATGCTGCCATTATGGTTATCAACGGTAATATTGATTTTCAAACCATTTTCAGCCGTTGCTCTTTTGATCTTTGGGTAGAACATTATAGAATTGAAAAGCTCTGATGAAATCTTAGCATTGGGAGAAAGATCCAGAGTTATATCGAGTATGAGTAATTGTTGCTGAAAGCCAATTTTAAAATCAAGCACTTCAACAAATGGTAAAATTATTCCGTTAAGTTCTGACAGCGATAAATCTTCTGAGCTTGGTAGAATTATATCACTTTTTAAACGCCCTTTTACATCGTCAAGTCTGCGCATAGGAAGTCCGCATTTGCATTGTTCAGGGATAATTCTACCAAGGTCTCCTGTTTTGTATCGTATAAGTGGCATTGCTCTTCTGGATAACGTAGTAAATATAATTTCTCCGCTGGTTCCGTCCGGTACAGGAAGACCTGTTTCAGGATCAACTATTTCTAAGTAAAAATCAGGCTCGCGAAGATGCATACCGGACCCTTCTTCGCATTCTACTGCGCCGCCGAGGCACGTTTCTGTCATGCCCCAGTGGCTAAAAATTTCGCACCCTAGCGTTTTTGAAATCGTTTGAATGGCTATGTCAGGTAAAACATCCCAGCATAAAAGAGCTGAGCTCATTTGATTGTCAGGCAAACCGTGACTTTTCCATAGGCGCGCCAGTGCGTGAACATGAATAGCCGGCCCTAAAATGCAGGTCGCCCGCGAATCTATAAGCAAATCTAGAACTGCTGAGATATTAGAAGGGTCTTCGGGATAAACCGTCTTAGCCCCAAGGCGTGAAATACTTTCAGAAAAAAGTTTTCCTACACCGCCGGGACGAGAATCTGGCAGCAAAGCTAAGACTGTTTCACCTTCTTCCACCAGAGGGCCCATGCCATAATGAAAGAATTCGGTTGTGCGCTCCAAATCTCCGGTTGTAAAAAAAAGGCGTTTCGGAGGTCCGCTTGAGCCTGAGCTTGATAGAGTTATGGCTCGCGCAATATCATCTTGTGAAGTGCACAGGAAATTATTTGGATTATTGCGCAGGTCGTCATCTGTTGTGAAAGGTAGTTTGCTGAGGTCCGTCGGGGTCCTTATTTCTTCTATTTTTATGCCTTGCAAATGTTTTGTATAGAAAGGACAGTTTGCGGCAGATTTTCCCAGTGTTTTACGCAATTGCCTAAATTGCCATTCTTGCAACTTCTTAGGGGGGACATTGTCAGAATGAAGCGGTCTTCCCATGCGTAAATTAAGCCACTGGCTAAGGGACTCACTACTCACTTTTACCTCGATAAAGAGATTCTCCATCCATTGATGTTAGATTGTATGCGCAAAATGGAATCAATTTTCCATCCGGAGCGGCAACATGAATACAACATCCTCTGAGTCGTTCGAGATCAAGAGTCCATGCATCTTGAAAAGCCATCCCCGAAATTGCAAGAATATGAGTTTTTGCACGCTGAATAAAACGATCTAAATCGTCTAGCGGTTTTGCGCATCCGCAATCATCTGTTGTGGGGGCAGCCCATTGCTTGCGAACAAATGCTTTTGATTTATCAGCTCCTTCGGAAGCTGCAGGCGTGGCGCAGCATGGTTCGCCTTTGCCAGAAAGTTTTTTTAATTTACCATCTTCCATGACCATGTAGTTGCTGTGAAATGAGCATAATGCATGTTCGCAGGCTGGAGGTAGAAAATCTGTTTTGTTTACCAAGCCCTCTGTTTGGGCTTCAAGCTTACTCATTATTTCTGGAAGGGTTATGCGTGCGTTATCGGATGGCGCTTCAGGGTAGCGTCCGAAGTAGCTGACTGGCTGAAAATGAACACCGCGTACTCCTGGAGAATGAGCCACTGCCAGCTTTAAAATTTCACCGATATTGTCATCATTTACGGTTGGAACAATTGTCGGTACGAGAACAACCCCGATACCCGCGTCAGTCAAATTCTTGATAGCCGACATCTTCTCATTTATAAGCCCGCGTCCACGAATTGATTCATAAATATCGTCACGAGTTCCATCAAACTGCAAAAAAGCAGAATCGACACCCGCATCCGCCCAAATTTTAGCAAGCCCAACTTCACGTCCGACTCTGAGTCCGTTTGTGTTGACCTGTACAAACGGAAATCCCAGCTCCTTTGCAATAGTAGCGATTTGCGGAAGATCGTCCCGAACAGAAGGTTCCCCGCCTGAAAGTTGTAGATTGCATGGGCCAGCCGTTTTGCGTACTTTCTTAAGTAGTACTTTAAGTTCTGATAAAGTCGGGTCGGGACGTATTAATATTTTATGCTTAGAATTTGCCTCGGAGTCATCCTCTGAATTACCCGCAGACGCAAAACATATTTTGCAGTTTAGGTCGCAGCGCCAAGTTATTTCCACCAGCGTTGTGCAGGTATGCTGGTTGTGATCCGGGCATAGGCCGCAATCAAAAGGGCAACCGTTTAATTGAGTTGTATCGGTAACAGGCGGAGCAGAAGGCGTTTTTGGACGGGTCCAATTTTGAATAGCAGGCTCACCTCGCCAGACTGGTGTGCTGAACATTCCATGCTCAGAGCATTGTTTTATTATGCGAGTTTCACCATTTTCAGTCGTTCTGTTTGCTGTAAGTCTTTTCAAACATATGGGACAGACGCTAACTGTTTCATGGATATTCACATTAGAATTCATCGTTTATTTCTCTGCCTGTATAGGGGTCAAATCCAGCATCAACAAGAACTTGTATAAGTTTGGCGTAGGCATCAACCAGCAGCTTTCCGCAACGATCAGGCTTTGGAGCAGCGCAGTCTTCACCTAAAATATCTCTACACTTTGTTCCGCCGAACTGTCCTAATGATGAAGATATAAACCATTCTCTAAAATTCTCTACGACTAAAGGGATGCGATCATCTTCTTCTTCATTTTCAAGACCTTTACCCCCATACAACGCAATCGCGCATATTCCACTGGTCATAATTCCGCATGCTCCTGAGCAATCGCCCGTTCCGAGGCATAGCCCCTGCATGGAACGTACAAGGTCGGGATTTTCTCGTTGCAAATTATCCAGACAAAGAAGAATCATTATTTGTGCGCAGCAATAGCCGGATCCGTTCAATTGAAGGATGCGCAAATCTGTATCATTCATATATGGAGTCTCCAAAATTAGAAGTCGTTTACCTTAGCGATAAGTAGCATGTACCCCGGTCTGTCGCAGCAGTTTTGCTTGGGGATGATAGACTTTTCTCCTAAGAAAATTAGCCGTGCAGCTAGTTCCGTAAGTACCTTAGAGTGATCTTCTTGAATTGTGGTGCGAAACCCTTGATTGTACAGATCATAGTTGAGCTGTTTTGCATCAATGGGGGAGCTTGCACATGAATCAGAAATTCCGGTTGTGTTTGATAGCCCACGCTGAAAAAGATCAGAGATAATTAATGTTCCTGACGGTGTAAGAACTCTCTTAAATTCAGTTAAGGCTTGGGAAATGTCCGGCAAAATAGAGAGTACACATTCGCAAACTAAAGCATCAAACGATTTGCAGGCAAAGGGGAGACCTGTCGCATTCGCTTGCGAAAGCCCTAGCTTCAATGGTGCGTCTTTAATTTGGTGCATAGATATGTCTACACCGTAAGTTTCAAATAAGTGGACTTTGTTAAGGTGCTGAACTGTTGTTCCAAGCCCGCACCCAACATCCAGTACACGGCCATGCTGAGGGATTGCGGCTAAAGATAATGCGCGGTCAGTGAGGTTTAAGCCTCCCGGACGTAAAGTTGTGCCCGCAGCCTCTCTAAGAGTCTCTTTTTCCCATAATGGAACTGATAGACCCGTTTGCGTCATGCTATTTATCCTCCAAAAGACTCTCCACTTCCGCCATTTTTCCAAGAGCCAAATCTTCTGGAATAAGAACTAAATCGCATTCCGGGCAGGCGGGTAGTTCTACTGAAAAGACGCTTTCAAGGTATTCTAATTCGACAGCTTTAGGAACAAGTGTTTTTCCGCATGCAGAGCATTTCCATGCGGAAAAATCTGCATCCAGTACTTTTAATGTGCTCATTTGCTAACTCCAAGTATGCGCATACGATGGCTCCATACTTTGTGGATCAGGTAACTGTTTTCAGCTGTTTGTTCGTATTCAATCCAGTAAGTAACTGTAACTGGTCTAAAATATGTCAGCTTGAGGCCCGTCTCAATGTTTTCGAGTACTTTTCCTGATGTATCCATAGCCTTAAGAGTCTTTTGGATGTCAGTAATAAGAATGCGACGTTCTTCCATGAGCCTCGTTGCCTCTTTGGTAAAAGAGACGAGAATAGATTCATAGTCAGGACGAGGAGCAGATGGGGTTCGCCAGATTATATCTAGCATCTGCCCCTTAAGCCTGACTCGATTCTCGCGACGCTCTGAGTAATGGGGTACAGTTCGCGCTGCGGGGTCGGGACTTTCCGAAGGAAATATTACGTCTAATAAATGAAGGCAGCGTTTTCCGCTTTTTACGAGCATATCGCGGCACATGGCGCAATAGGTGATTCCATCTCCATCAAGTTTAGATCCGCGCGCTTCTGCCACTTTTTTTGATAAAGGTTCGTTAGCCCCGGCCAGAAGTCCGCCGAATCCACAACATTCAGTGTGTAGCCCTGATAATTCTGGTTCGGTAAATTCAATGCGAAGGTCAGATAATAAAAGACGGACATCAGTTAGCAATTTTTCGTTGTGTCTTGCTGTGCAGGGGTCTTGAAGTGAAGAAATTGTTTCAGGTAAAACAGGATTCAAGTTTTCTCTGTACTGGCAGAGTATTGACCATAATGAGGTAACTTCTGCTTCGGGGATGGCTTTTTGTAAAGTTTCCATACACGAAGGGCATGCTGCAATAACTTTGGGTTTTCCTAAAGACTCCCAATCGGAGCGGATAGATTCTGCTTTTGTTGCGAAAAGTTCAATGCGCCCAGACCAATCCGCAGGAGCGCCGCAACAGCGGAGCATTAGCCCTGTTCCTCCGTTTAAGGATTCGCAAAGGTAATTATAAACTCGTTCAACTGCAGTAGGATCAGAGGCCGGTAACTGGCACCCCGGGAAAAATGCCCATTCACTTTCATTTGTTCCGGCTTGGTGCTTATTGATAGTGCAAGTATCGCGGTCGGCATGTTCCATGTCGCGCAATGCAAATTCATGAGCAGAGGGAGGCATATGGCCCTTGCTAACTAAATCTTGTCGTGCGTCCATGCACAGATTTTTCATGGAGAAATTTTCAGGACATATTTCGGTGCATAGGCCACAGAGCATACATGAATTAATAAGAATATTTGCCCTGCGTGTGCCCATTACTATGGATGCATTGTTATATATCTGCCGCGCAAAAACTTTTGGGTATCCATCAAAGCTAGAAAGGTAAGTACAATTCTTAACACATTCCATGCATTCACATTGGATACAGCGCGAAGCTTCTTCTTTTGCTGTATCTGAATTGTATCCGGCCACTGGAAGTTTAATAGGTGCAAGCGACTCAATTTTGCTGATATTTGTATAAAGCTTTGTTTCAAAAGGCTCTTCGCGTTCACGTCCTGCCGCGAGGGATGCCTTTTGCATAAATCTTTCAATGGATAAAGCTCCCTTTCGGCCGATTGCCATAAGAAAAATGGAAGATGTATCTTTTTTGGGTGCCGTTGCTGCAAATAGTCCAGTGTGTTCAGTTTCAAGAGTGGTAACAGACGGATCTTTTATATTTAGCATACTTGCATTGTATGCTATTGGATCAACAAAAACAGCGTCGAACTTTTTTAAGCATTCTTCAGTGAGTTTTAAGTCAGGTGCGCAATTTTCATCAAAAGTGACACCCATTTTTTTAATAGTTGCTAATTCTTGCTGAAAAATGTCCATATACATAAATTCTTGCGGCAGGGTTGCAAATGCTTCGTCGCTGTTTTGGCAAAAGACAGTAACAGTGAATCCCTTTTTGGCAAGATCCCAAGCGGCTGTCAGTCCCGGCAAAAATGCGCCAAGTATAGCGACTGTTTTTCCACGTGCTGGTAAAGGACGGAAGGGAGGAGTGCGTTTTGTGTTTTCAGCACAAAACCGCTCAAGTGCGTTCATTTCTATTCCGCCGCCGACTTTGTCGCGGAGGCAGGCTTTTTTACAGGGGGCATCACAGATGCGCGCTGTTATGGCAGGTAAGGGAAGTGTTCTGCAAAGGACAGCCCAAGCTTTATCCGTTTTACCGGCTGCTAAAAGTCTGCAAAATTCCCGTCCGTCCACGTGAAGCGGGCATGCGGCCCGGCATCGGGGAGGTTCTTCCTGAATACACTTTGCTTCTATTTCGTGAAGTGATCCCTGATCCATAATAATCCTATACCTGTAAAAAATATAGTCATAGCCGAGTGCTTTAAAAACACTCAGCCATGACCTTTTAATAATTAAGCGTTAGCTTTCAGTGCAGCAAGAACCTTTTCTGGCTTAGCTGGAAGCTTAGTGACGCGTGCGCCACATGCATTGTAGATAGCATTGATGACTGCACCATGAGGACAAGTCAAAGGAAGTTCACCAACTCCGGATGCTCCATGAGAGCCTTCTGGACGAGGTGTTTCAATGTAGACAAGTTCCATTGCGTCTGGGATATCTTTGATGAAAGGGAAACCTGCGCCGATCATAGTAGAATGCTTTTTGATATCTTCATAGTCTTCAGTAAGAGCTATTCCGATACCCTGAGCAAGTCCACCGTACATCTGACCATCAACAACTAGTTTGTTGTTGATTTTACCGATGTCAGCAACAAGAGTTGCTTTTTCAACTTCAACTTTACCAGTTGCGACTTCAACAGCAACTTCCATCATGAAGAACCCGTACATGTAACATGCGAATGGGCTACCCTGACCGTTTTCATCACATTCAGTACAAGGAGCGGTCCATGCACCGGTGTGGCGGAGAGCAACATTTTCTTTGGACATTTCGTCGTAAGAGCGGAAGCTACCGTCAGCTTTACGCATGCTGTCCATCAAAGCTCTACAAGCAGCGATGATTGCATTACCGATAACAACCTGTGAACGACTACCACCAGCCGGGCCACCATTTTTACAGGTGCGGGTGTCATTCATTACCAAGTGGATATCTTCAGGAGCGATACCTAGTGGGCGGAGAGCTTCATGAGCTGTTCCGAGAACACCCATGTCAGCACCCTGACCATGGTCAAGCCAGCAAGCGTACATAGTTACAGAACCGTCTGCATTAAGCTCAATTTCAGCTTCAGCAGCATCTGGTCCATCTAGACCACAACCGTAAACACCGAGGGCGATACCTACACCGTGTTTGATTGCATCAGTAGATTTCGCGGCAACACGTTTTTTAGCTGCTTCGTATAGAGGACGAGCTGTGTCGAATATTTCTACAAGACTCAGAACTTCAGGAGTCTGTCCTGTTGGAGTTGTAGCACCTTCGCGGTAGATGTTTTTGTAACGAAGATCGAAAGGATCCATGTTCAATTTAACAGCTAGTTCATCCATCAGAACTTCTGATGCAAACTCAACTTCTGTTGAACCGTATCCACGGAAAGCAGAACCCCATGCGTGGTTGGTACAAACTGTGCGACCTTTACCACGGATGGATGCGATATCGTAACCAGCTCCGATGAACTGAGCACCGCGAAGAGTCAGCAAATCACCGAATTCAGAATAAGGACCGTGGTCACAAATCCAGTCAGTTTCCATGGAGCGGAGTTTACCATCGTTATCTGCAGCAAGACGTACAGTTGTGAAGAATGGTGAACGTTTTCCTGTGTAAGTCTGCTGCTGGAACCATGTGTAGTTCAAGAATACAGGTTTACCAGTAGCAAGACATGCAACACCAACGAGTGCTTCCATTGTCGGGCTGAATTTGTACCCGAAAGTACCACCAGCAAAGTTCTGAACCATGACTAGGTTTTCAACTTCAATGCCCATACCAGGAGCGATCATAGCAGCATGCAGATGCAAGCCGATTGATTTGGAGTGAATGCAAAGTTTGCCATCATCATCCATGAAAGCAAATCCTACATCTGGTTCGATAGGCATGTGAGGCTGGCGTGAAACATAGAAGTCATCTTCGATAACTGCATCAGCTTTATCAAAGATAGGAGTTGTGTCGTCACCCTTAGCAATTTTCTGCTCGAAGTATACGTTTGGTGTGCCAGGATGAATTTCGATAGCATCATCAGCCATAGCTGCTGGAGCACTCATGTATTCAGGAAGCTGCTCGATTTCAACTACAACCTTCGCGGCAGCTGCTTTTGCATGCTTTTCAGTGTCTGCACAAACGATGGCAATTGCATCACCGAACTGGAAGATTTTCTTTTCAGCAAGAATAGGTCTGTCCCATCCGTCACCTTTGTTGGTGGGGAAAGTGATCAGGCCGGTAATGAGGTTCTTACCTTTGATATCTTTATGAGTAACAATCTTTTCTACGCCTTCCATTTTTTCAGCTTCGCTGGTGTCAATGGAAAGTATATTTGCGTGAGATACATCTGCCTGTACTAGAGCACATTTAAGTGTTCCTTCAGGCATCTTGAGGCCGAGGTCTGCGCCATAATCAAGAGTACCAGTAACTTTAGCAACTGCTGTTGGGCGTGGGTATTTTGATCCCCAGATGCGTCCGTCTTCAGGCATTTTGAAGAGAAGTTCATCAACGTTCATGTCGCCGCGCATAACTGCTGCTGCGTCCATTACTGCATCAACAAGCTGTTTGTAACCAGTACAACGACAAGCATTGCGGTGTTTCTGGAACCAGTCACGAACATCTTCGCGAGTTGGAGATGGCTTAGCTAGAATGAGACCGTAAGTGGATACGATAAATCCAGGAGTACAGAAACCACATTGAGCTCCACCATGTGCCATCCATGCAATCTGGATAGGGTGTAGCTGGTTAGGTGTTCCGATTCCTTCAGTGGTGAGGATTTCAGTGAAATTTTCAACACGTTTCATTTTAAGAGAACATGTGCGTTTAACTTTTCCATCGATGAGTACGGAACAGCTACCACATTGCCCAGTTCCACAACCAATCTTAACACTAGTAAGACCGAGGTTTTCACGTAAAACAGTAGCAAGCGCAGTATCGTTTTCCACGATCACTGTGCGTTCTACTCCGTTAACTTTGAGCGTTTTTTTAATCATTCTAAAAAGCCTCCTTAAAATTATTGCTGTTTCACTATAATTAAGCGCCTCAACAAAGCGCAAAATTTATTATTTACCGAATGAACATAGAGGGTAACGACAGGTTTCACAGCTGGCACAGAATCCGCCATGCCCAAGGGATGCGAATTCACTCTTTTTGGGTCTTTCCCCTGCTACAATTCTAGGAACAATGAGATCGAAAATGCTGGCACGGTAGTACATGACACACCCGGGCAGTCCGATGATCGGGACACCGTTCAGGTAGGCCAACATGAACATGACTCCTGGGAAAGATGGAGCACCATATGTGATAATTTCAGCGCCTGTTGATCGGATGCTCGCGGGGGTTTGATCGTCTGGGTCGACGCTCATTCCACCGGTAAGAACAACCATTTGAGCTCCATCATCAATGGACTTCAAAATGGCCGCACGAGTCATTTCAGGGTCGTCGCTGACAAAAGTTTGGGAGATTACTTCGGAATTAAGGTGTTTGAATTTTTCGCGGATAACTGGGCCGAATTTATCTTTTATGCGTCCGGTGTAAACTTCACTGCCGGTTGTAATGACTCCGACTTTGAGATTTCGGAAAGGTTTCACACTTACAATCGGACCACATTCTCTACATATTTTTTCTACTTCGATGATTTTGCTTTCGTCGATAACTAGCGGAACAACTCGGGTTCCTGCCACATCACGAGGAGATGAAACATGTAAACCGTTATGCATTGTAGCAATCACGACTTCTTCAATTGAATTGATGCGTTCAAGAGCTTCAATGTTAATGGATAAGAGCCCCGGGGCAGCTTTCATATTAATGCGGCCTTCGCTTATATCAGAAAGAGTTATACCCGGTCCTGCGGCGGCTTTTGCAATGCGTCTTGCAGCATCATTTTCGTGGAGTTGTCCTTTTTCGAGGCTAAGAATGTAAACATGTTCTTTTCCAATTTCGAGCAGAACAGGGATATCTTCTTGGCAGATAATATGACCTTTTTTAAAAGCAGGTCCTTTATATTCCCCGGGAACAATACGGGTCATATCGTGGCAGAGTACGTTTCCTATGGCATCCTCAACAGGAACTGTTTTCATCATGAGTCGTGTCTCCAGATTATTAAATTATGCCAGATCAATTCAGTTTTTATCCAATTCAGTGCTTTTAATACGTGTTGAACTTCGCAGTAATACTGTTCTTATTACGGGAATCTATATGTCTATTTTGGCATAATAAGTCAACATAATAATGCCGCAAGAATTAAATGAGAGCTCTTAAAAGTTCTCTTTAAAATCCGTAAAGCATGGCTTTAATTCGTGGCACGCAGTAAAACGCTTATTTCTTGAACCTCTTAGCAAAAAGAGGTCCAAAAAATAAAGCATATATTATAGCTGTTTATATTTGTATGGTGGAGGTGGAGTGGGTCTTTATTTATGTATAAATAGACATAATGATTTATGTGGTGTAATTATAATGGGTTTATTATGCACAATTACACATAAAACGAGGGTTAAGCTGCCGTGTGTCATTCTGCGCCACTATATTATGTGTGTGTGTCAGAAGTTGCCATGGAATAATTAGCTGCTTTCTGCGCAAAAACGAGTCCAACCCATAATGTCTGCCGCACCTGCTACAGTTGTTCCAAAAAATATTGTTGGTTTTCCGTCAATGAGAAAATCTCCTAGGGTATCGTTAACAATTGTTGAGCCTGTAACTATTAATAGTTCGGCTGAATCGATAGCTTTTGCGGTGTCATCTGGTCCTTCAATTGTTATCCCGCATTTTATATTCCCAATATTATCTGGATCTAAGTCAACGACCCGAAGCTCAAATTTGTCAGCAAATGATTTTATCATTGCAGGCTGATATCCTATTTGAGTGATACGTATTTTGCCGTATTTATCCATAACGTGATCAGCAAATTTGGGAGCGCAAAGGGCAGGCCCTTCATCGCGGCAGTGTATAGTTCTATCTGTCTGGTTTAAGCTGGCTTGAACTGCATTAAGTGAAGATATAAAAATCGCACGTCTAAAATTATTTTCAAGATCCATATGGGCAATTTCGCGTAGGGAAGAGCTGAAATTACCAAAACGATCCGTGAAGGCTTGTCCTTTCGAATTACGAAATTCTGCTTCCATTAATTTTTCTTTCCCGCGCAGCAATGGAAAATCGTCACCCTCGGGGTTTCCGATGGCTTCTTCAGTGCTGAGGGTACGAGCTGTTACGTTAATCTTTTCATCTAAAATGCCTTCGTCATCCCAGATTTGGCGGGCTTTTTCTTGTACTGTTTTCAGAATGGATTTGTTCATTATTTGTCCTTTTTCTAGTTTTGTTTCTGATTATGAATCTAGTCGCGTATATTAAATTATGTATCCGAAACTTTTTTTAAAATTACAAACATTGCTATGGAAACTGTCCCGATTATTAGCGACAGAACCATAGCTCTTTCAAATTCTCCGTTGAAAACTGCGTTGTATATTTCAAGGGAGAGTGTGTTTGTTCTGCCTATTACATTTCCGCCAAGCATTAAAGTCATGCCTACTTCACCAAGTGAGCGGCCAAGGGCCAATAGCATCCCCGCTGCGATGCTTCGTTTCGCATAAGGTAGAAGTACTATTAGAACTATAACTATTTCAGATTTCCCTAGTACCGCGGCAACCTCCGCAAGTCTAGTCGCTTCTGCAGAGCGAAGAGCTGCCTGAATCGGTTTTACAGCAAGTGGCAATCCGGCAATGAAAGCTGCAACGACCAGTCCCGGGAAACTGAAGATAATCGATTCACCAAGTAAGTTTCCCATCGGACCTTGCCTGCCAAGTAGCAATAGAAGCCCAAAGCCCATTGCCACAGGCGGGAAAACCAGAGGTAGTGTAATCGCTGTGTCTACGATGCTGTTGAGGGGGCCACGCGAACGGGCAAGCCAGCACGCTAAAGGTATGCCCAGTACAAGCTGCAGCATGCCCGAGACAGCTAGAACTCTACCTGAAAGAGCCAGCGGATTTAGCGTCGAGCTATCTGAAATAGTTGCCACTAAGTTAAAGTCCATCAAATGCCTTACATTCCATGTCTGGCAATTATTTTGCGAGCTTTATCTGATTTTAAAAATGCCATGAAATCAGCACATTCTTTTTCATTGGCCGCGTTATTCATTTGCCAGATTACAATGCGGATTGGTGAGTAATCTTTTTGATCAATAAGGGCATATCCCCCGATTGATTTACTGATTTTTTGTGCATGTGTTAGGTTAATTAAAGCATAATCGACTTCTCCTGCAATAACATATGATGCCGCTTGAGGTACCGTTCCGACAATGAGGAGTTTGGATTCAACTTTATTATATAGACCTTTACCGCGCAGATATTGCATTGCAGCTTTACCGTATATTGCCTTCTGGGTGTCCGGGATAGCTATGCGGGTTATGCTTTTTGAAAGTAGATCCGACTCATTCTGATAGCTTGCTCCTATAGGGTAGGCGACAACTAGTTTTCCCGTACCAACGGGCTGAGTTGTTTTGGCTGAGAGCGTGGCTTTTTCTAAGAAATCTTTATCACCCAGCACCATATCAACAGCTCCGCTGATGCGGGCCTGTGCTGTTACGCGAGCCATGTTGCCATAGATGCGTTCCACTTTGTTCCCGGTATCTTTTGTATAGGAGTCAGATAGGTCATCCACAAGCGATCTGTATCCCGCGCCGGAAGCGAGTACTACTTTTGCTTGTGCCGATATTGGCACACAAAAAACCAATATAAGGATCAAATATAGTTTATTAATATTCATTACATATTTTTCACGAGTTGAAATTGTTGAGGAGCTAGGAAGCTTACATTTCGGCGGGAAGTCTGGCGCTCCAACCACTCGGGAGCAGCTCTGCCGTTTTCCATTACGAAGATATCGTCAGCGAGGTAATATGCTTCTTCCAAGTCATGCGTGACATGAATCATGGGGATATTCAGCTCTTGTTTGAGATCGCGTAGCTCGCTTCTTAGCGATTCGCGGGTTGCGATATCAAGTGCTGAAAACGGTTCATCCAGGAGCAAAAGAACCGGCTCACGGGCTAAGGCCTGACAAAATGCCGCGCGCTGTCTTTCGCCGCCGGAAATTCCCGAAGGTTTACGATCTGCGATATGGTCAATGCCGAATTTGTTTAGCAATTCTTGAACGCAACTTTTATCTACTGCTGCGAAACCTACGTTTTTACGAACTGTGAGGTGCGGAAACAAAGTGTATTCCTGAAAGACCAGTCCAAGTCCTCTTTTTTGCGGAGTTGCGTGGAAATTCGTTGCAGTGTCATTCCACAACTTATCTCCCAATGAAACTATGCCCTCATCTGGCAGCTCAAGGCCGGAAATAATCCTGACTAAAGTGCTTTTACCGGCGCCGGAGGGACCGACAATTGCCGTGAGAGTTCCTGACGGGCATTTAAGGGATACGTCTAGAGTAAAGTTTGCAAGTTTCTTGCGAATGTCTATGCGGAGAGTCATCGGCGTTTTCCATTGAGACGGTTAATGGCAAGTAATGCTAGAAAACTAACAGGTATTATTGCCAGAGACATGAACAGTGCATCTTGATAACGCATGGCTTCAACAGCTTCGTAAATTGCAATGGAAGCTACTTTTGTTGATCCGGGAATACTTCCTCCAACCATCAGTATAACCCCGAATTCACCAAGGCTGTGCGCAAAAACCAGCATAGCGGCTGCCGCAAGTCCGGGTAGACTGTTCGGTAGGACCACTCTGAAAAATGTAGCTGATGCGGAAAGACCGAGCACTGCGGAATTTTCCAGTAAACGAATATCAAGTTTTTCGAATGCGGCTCGCATAGGCTGAACAGCAAAGGGGAGATTGTATATCAAGGATGCCAACAAAATACCTGAAAAACTGAAAACCATACGTTCGCCTGTGGCATCTTTCCAAATACCTCCCAGCGGTCCGTTCGGGGCCATTAAAATCAGGAGCCCGAAACCTAGGACCGTGGGAGGTAGAACCATGGGGAGGGAGACAATAGCATCAATTAAACTTTTTCCCCGGAAGCGCCCAAACGCCAAAATGTAGGCCGTAGGCGCTGCAACAAGCGGAATTAACAGCGTTGTTGCAACAGCTAGCTTGGCAGATAGAATTAGCGGAACGAAATCCATGCTATTCGTATCCGTACTTATTCTTAATTTTTTTAACTTCTGGACCTGATAGGAATTTTACGAATTTCTGAGCTGTATCTTTGCGCGCGGATGATTTCAGGATACAGGCAGCCTGAATAACTGGTGGCGCTTCTTTTACAACAGTGAATGTTCCTTTGCGTCCTTCTGTTGTGAATACGGATGAGTAAGCACAGAATCCTGCATCAGCGGCACCTGTAGCTGCATACTGAAAGGTCTGTGCAATCGACTGAGCGTATACGAGTTCAGGCTCAACACTTTCCCATAGGTGTTCTTTTTTTAGAGCTTTCATAGCTGCGGTCCCGTATGGGGCTGTTTCTATATTGGCGATGGCGATTTTGTGGAGCGCAGGGTTTTTAACAGCTTCCTGCCAAGGGGCGGAACCGAATTCTTTTTTGAGTGACCAGAACACTATTTTACCTTTTGCGTAGACGAATGACTTTTCAGCAAGTCCGTCAGTAAATAGTTTTTGAGGCCGACGTTCATCTGCTGCTAGAAATATGTCAAAAGGTGCGCCGTGTGTAATCTGCGCATATAGCTTTCCCGTTGAAGTGTAAGTTGCCTGAACCTCAAGCCCTGTGGCCGTTTTAAATGCTGGAATAATTTCCTGCATCGCAGGCATAAAATTAGCTGCCTGTGCTACCAGTAAGTCTGCCGCATTTGCAGCTATTGGCAATGCTAGAAGGATTGTAAGGACTAGAGTGAGCATGCGTTTCATTGTAAATTCTCCAATTTCATTGTTATTATTTTGCATTAAGATTATTAAGCTGTTCTGTGATTATGTGGATACTTATGAATAAACAATTCCGTCACGGTAAAAACAGGAAACGTGACTTTAGGCATTTGTTTTAGGTGAAAACATGAATATGAAAAAACAAAATTTCAATAATAGTGATAAATTAGCGGTTTCAGAGGTTTTTGGAGTGCCGGATAATGTAAAACATCTGGACACAAAGATGCTTGATTGCTTGGAATCTACATACCGTTCATGGCGGGACGAAGCTGTGCGCGCGGATCATTTGCGTTCGAGAACAAGGATTTTTTGCTTGTTTTTGCTTTTACGTCACACTGGTGCAAAGTTGGGTGAAATTCGCAAAATGGATGAAAGTAAAAGCTTGAATTTAGCACGGGCAGCGGTTGTTCTGGGGGGCGGAGCACAGAGCCGTGAAGTTCCTCTTCCGCAAACTGTTTGCCGAGAACTTAAAGCTTTAATTGAAGGTCCTATGGGTGCAGGGCTTGAAGGTAAAATATTTCATTTCGACCCTGGATATGTGCGGCGTATTTTTTACGATAGGGCGGAAGCATGTAGCATTCCGCGCGAACTAGGTTCGCCGAGTGTTCTTAGACGATCACGGGCGGTAGAATTGCTTAGAAACGGTGTGCCGCTCGGGGTTGTGCGCAAGGTTCTGGGGCAATCTTCAGCGGATCTTTCGACTGTCTATCAAGAGTGGTCAGAAGGTGATGTGCAGAATATTGTCAGACGTATGGCACTTGAGGATTCATCACTTAAGAGTAGTGCCCGAAACACTTTCATTGGTCATGTTAGCCGGATTACCCGCGATGGAATTCTAGCAGATGTGGAGTTTATTACTTCCGAAGAAATACGTATAAGTTCCGTCATTACACTTGAAAGTTTATATAAGCTAGATCTTGATGTCGGCGTGCCTGTTTCCGCTACAATTAAAGCTCCGCTTGTGGCTGTCCGACCCTTAACTGGTGACGGTAGCTCCAGCACAAGAAATTGTATCGTTGCCAAAGTAACTGGACTTAAACAGACTGAAGTTTTAGCGGAGGTTTCTGGTGAAACCGATTCCGGCACAAGGCTATGCGCGCTTGTAACCTCATGGAGTATTGAGGAAGATGGAATGAGTGAAGGTGATAATGTCGAGTTTTGCTTTAAGGCCTTATCTATTGTTCTGCACGTGGTTTAAGACTCTTTTGTGACAGCTAAAAATTTAGCAGAAACAACGGTACCATCTTGATCTGATGTTTCCATATGAATTGATGCATTGTGCGTTTTGGCGATAAGGTTCGCTGAATATGTTCCTAGGCCTGTTCCATCTTCTTTTCCTGCAGTCACGTATTTATTGAAAAATCTGTCGCGGACTTCGACTGGAACGGCAAGGCTGTTGCTTATGCTGACAGTCGTATAAGATTCGTCACTTTCGATAGAAATAGAGACTTTTCCACCTTTTACAGATCCTTCCACACCGTTTTTAATTAAATTCCTGAACATTGTTCTAAGTAGAACCATTTCCCCATTAATATGAACTTCTTCCGCTCCATTGATTTCTTCTTTGTTCATTATGATGGACAAGGAAACCTCTGATTGGTTGAGTAGGAGCGCCATTTCTTCTTCTAGTGAACAGAGCATTTCAATTAGGTCAACATTCATCGTTTTTAGGGAGTATATCCCTTGTTCCATCTTAAACATTTCCAAATGGAATTGAATCATATCGAGCATTCTATATCCGGCTGCGGCTATTCTCTTAATATATTTACCTTGTTCCGGAGTCAGGTTGCCTTTGTTCAAGAGCAGTTCCGGGTATCCAATAACTAGATTAAGTGACGACTTAAGGTCGTGCCGATTGATACGTTCCACCTCTTCTCGGATCATTTCTGCGGTGCGTCTTTCGTGAATCTGTTTAACAAGCTGGGCATTTTTTTCTTTTAGCTGTTTTTGTTTGGCGCGAACTTCTTTTGTGCGCTGAGAAACAATTGTTTCAAGCATTTCTCTGTGACTGTTCAACCACGAATCTCGAGTCTCAATTTTTGTGAGCATGGAATTGAACTCTGAGACCAGATAACCGATTTCATCCTTACTTTTGTAAGCAACGCGTTTAGAATAATCCTTATTCTCTGAAATCTCTCTGACTGCAGCCGTTAATTGAGCGATCGGTTTTGTGATCTTTTTTCGGAAATGGTTGGCTGCAATTATGCAGGCCGCTAATACCGCAATGAGTATCAGGCCGGAGGTGGCAAGGTTATGATAGAACCAGTCTCCTTGATCTGAGAAAGTTCCTTCGAGCACAATATAGCCTAAAGTTTCCTTTTCGGATTGAATGGGCTGAATTACGATAAAGGTGTTTATTTCAACCTGCGCCCCCTTTTCCGGAGCGGGTAGAGATTTAGCTGTTGTACCGAAAGATGCGAAAATATTTCCCGAAGGTGTAAAGATCGTAGCGCCAACAATATTTGAGATCAATGAAATTGAATCAAGGATTTCTTTGGCAGAATCTGGATCATTAAAGTCCAGTGCGGAAATGGTAGAGGTCGCCATTATTTTAGCGAGTCCATTCGCTTTTTGCACCGTTGCTTGCCTATACGAATGGAAAAAGGAGGCAATATTGAGCGTCATGGTTAAGACAAGAGCGGAAACGGTTGTTCCCAGAATTGCCGCACCTATCTTGCGCCCAATACTATTCTGGTAACCAATCATTCAGCTTCATCTCCGCAATATATATCAGAAAGTTTAAGTAATTTTGAACTGATGGTAAGTCCTGCTTTACGGGCTGCACAGATGTTAACTTGCAGTTTCATTCTCGAGCCAGACTTAACGAGATTGATTATTCCGCCCATACGCAGAAAGTCGGGGTTTTGCCCGATGGTCAGGATGGGATCGTCTTTTACCCGCTGTAAAATTGCCGCTATTACACGGGGGTTTTTGCTGTCAAGGAAAAGAACCTGACAGTCTGCAGATGGCCAGCGCACCAGCTTGAATGCATTCGGTGTATTAAAATACGGAATAAGTTCATCTTTATCAATGGTTGCAACTGTGTATGGTTTGCCATCTGTCGGGTTAGCTTGTTCAGGCCACAGAACATATTTGGGTATCTTTTTAATGAACAGTGCACGCAGCTGTATTTTAGTTGCAGTTATTTTTGTGTCGGACCCTATTGCTACTGAGGATGACATAATAATCGTGACTGCAAGGAACGCCGTAAAAATCGTCTTCGTGAGCCTATAGTTGATTAGAAGTCCCATATAACCCTCAATGATCCGGAAGGTTCGGTCGTAAAATTACCTTCACTTATGGGCGTTAAGAGGGATGACCCGATCAGTTCAAGAGATAAACTGGGTAGAGCTTGCCATGCCAGCCGGGCATCAACACCGAATCCAGTGGCTAGATCTCTGTCGTCCATGCTGTTTAGGTAGGACGTGAAAAGGTCCAGTTCCCAGTGATCAGCAAGGTCGATTAGAGCTTGTAGCCTGATATCATATATTGGACTGTTGATTGGTGGAGAGAATCCGGGGCTGTTAGAGGAAGAACCTGTGAAATCTTGATTGGAAAAGCTTATTGAAGGCCGGATAGTTAGCCTAGGCAGAGCTTTCCAGTCAATGGCTGCTTCTGTTCCGTATATTAGGCCGCAAAGAGAACTGGTTGGAGTCGCAGTTCTTGTATCTTCATCATAGCTGAGAGTTAACAGCTTGTCATAGCTGTTGAAATATAGCGAAATATCAAATTTCAGGTTGTCGCTAAAAATTCTACGATAACCGGCTTCGAGTGAAGTTAATTCTTCAGAATCAAGGCCTCCAGTTGCATCAATTCTGTATCGCTCACCGTTGTACCTTACTTCATACCGGCCTTCATTGACCCAGTTGCTTGGTGTTTTTGTTGCACGTGATGCGGCTAACCAATATTCATGTTCGTCGGCTGTATAGAGTAGTCTGGCTGTTGCTTGAGGAGAAAGTTCCGAATCTTCTGTGTAGTCTAGTTTCAAGCCTAGTGTGAGAAATAGACTATCCTCAATCAGCGTCATTTTGTCTTGAGCGAAAGCACTGGCATCCATGCGGCTGAACTGGTCATTATGAACAGTAACGTGTTTGCCCTGTTCAAATGAATCCCAGAAATAGCGGCCACCGACTCCGAATGTCATGAGGTGCATTCCGATTTGCTCCGCTGAATATAGAAATTCAGCATCAACTGTGTTCGAAATCCCTTCTAGGTCATCGAAGGTTGCTGCGGAGCGGGTGTAAGAGGTGCGGAATTGCATCCCTGAATTTATTCCAGTTGCGCGGTCCCATGTGAACTGGGCGTAACCCCCATATTCTTTCTTCTCTCTGTCCGCTGAAAAAGGGGTGCCCGGAGGTGATTTTTCTGTAATGGTGGATGATGCAATGTCGCCTTGAATAGTGAGCTGGTCGGTGAACGCATTCTGCCAATCCGACCTGAAACCTGCGGACCCTTTAACTAAATCTCTAGATCCCTCGTGAGTCTCGCCGTTAACCTTATATGATGTTCCAGAATCATAGCCACCTTTCGCGTAGACCATGAAGTCGCCATCGTCCGAAAGTTCGCCACCTTGTCGGACCATCTGATTTACGCCATCTGTTCCGACCACAGTGACACTTTGAGTCCCTTTCATTTCCTTGGCTGATTTGGTGATAATTTTGATTACACCGTTCAAAGACTCTGATCCCCACAGACTAGTCCAAGGGCCGCGAATAACTTCAATTCTTTTCACAAGCTCAATAGGAAGGTCATTATTTGACCAGATTACTTCTGAATAGAAAGGAGAAGTTATCGGACGGTTATCAATAAGAACGAGCTGTTTGCTATTGAACATCCCGTTAAAACCGCGAATACCAATAGCCCACTTGTTTGTGTCCATGCGAGTAACAAGAACGCCCGGCACAACTCGCAATGCTTCGGGGACCGATGTAGCACCGCTAGCTTTTATGTCTTCTTCGGTAAGGATTGTGTACGAACCGGCAATATTTTCGAGTGATTGTTTTCTGCTTGTCGGGGAGATTATTTCTACATCTAAAAGACCTTCGAGATCTAATTGTTCAAGCGAAGGAGAGTCTAGTTCTGCCGCGTTTGCATAGAAGGGTAGTATTCCTCCTGTTATAAAAAGGGATAAAAAGAAAAAGGCAAAGATTGCCTTACGGAAAAAGATCATGCGCCTACCTGATTTTTAGCTGTCATCATGTAACCACGGCCGCGAATTGTTTTGATGCTAACTGATTCACCTATTTTGCGGCGCAGGTTGCTCATGTGTACATTCAGTACATAGTCGTCAAAATCGACTGTTCGTCCCAGAGCAATCTCCATAAGTTCATCCCGTTCAACTAAAGTTCCGCAACTGGCTGATAAGTGTTCAATAATGCTGAATTCTGCAGCTGTGAAGTGGGTATCTTCTCCGTCAACCAAAATTGATTGTGCATCCAGGTTAACTTCAATTCCACCAACTGCAATCTTGCCTCTGCTTGAACCTGCAGGTTTTTTTGAGTCTTCGGTTATCATGGCGCACCTGCGAAGTGCTGCCCGCATCCGCGCAAGTAGTTCTCTCAGCTGAAAAGGTTTGCATATATAGTCGTCAGCTCCCATTTCGAGGCCTACCACTCTATCAACCTCATCACCTTTTCCCGTAAGCATAATAACGGGGACATTGGATTTGGAACGGATGATATCAAGTACGCTTAAGCCACTGATATCAGGAAGAATAATATCTAGCAGGATAAGGTCAAAGCTTTCATTCCGAAATATTTTAAGACCTTCGGAAGCATTGCACTCTGTGTGCAGAGTGTATCCTTCGCCTCCTAGGTAAGTGCCTAAAAGTTCACCAAGTTCCGGGTCGTCATCGATTAATAATATTTTGTTCATGGGTGTTCTCCTTCATGCACTATAAATGTTTAGAAGGAATAAGCATAAATGTTTAATGTTAAAAAATGTTAAGAATATTAAGAAATGTTAAGACGCTCTATACAATTATAAAGCGGTCAAAAATATGAATGTTAAATAACAAAAAATCGACATGAACGTTCTGCATGTTTGTTGCGTATAACTATGCATGAGGGCCAAATGAATCGGTCATTGGTCTTTAGTGCATGGATGTACAAATAAACACGGAGGTTTTTATGTCATTAGTAATTAACAACAACACAGTGGCTAATTCAGCAGCTCGTCACCTTAATGATGCATACAACGCATTAGGTAGTTCTACAGAGAAGATGGCTTCTGGTCTGAGAATCAACTCGGCCGCTGATGATGCCGCAGGACTTGCTGTTCGTGAGCTCATGCGTTCTGATATTACTACTCTTAGTCAGGGCGTAAGAAATGCAAACGACGGTATTTCAATGATTCAGACCGCTGATGGTGCACTTTCTGTTGTGGATGAAAAGCTCATCCGCATGAAGGAATTAGCAGAACAGGCCTCAACCGGAACATATACTTCAGATCAGCGCGCATTAATTGATCAGGAGTATCAGGCTATGGCTTCGGAAATCACCCGTATTGCGAGTGCTACCGACTTCAACGGAATCCATCTTCTTAATGGAAACCTTGATGGCGATGAAGCCATGGTTATTCACTTCGGAACAGGCAATGACTCCGCAGAAGATAAGTACAGCGTTGAAATAGGTAGTTGTACCGCATCTTCTCTTGGTATTGGTAACCAGAGTACTGAGGGAGCAGGTTTTACTGTCTCTACTCAGGAGCAGGCTCAGGCCTCACTTGAAGCCCTTGATAACGCGATCACATCAAAGGATAAGATCAGAGCTAATCTTGGGTCTCTTGAGAATAGACTGGATGCGACAATCTCCAACTTGGAAATTCAGGCTGAAAACCTTCAGTCCGCTGAATCCCAGATTTCAGATGTGGATGTTGCTACCGAGATGACCAACTACTCAAAGCAGCAGATCATTACCCAGTCTGCTGTAGCAATGCTTTCATCAGCAAATTCTTTGCCAGAGATGGCTCTTCAGCTTATTGGTTAGCTCTCTTTATAAAGAGCGAATGGCAAGATCTAGGCCCGGTTTATCCGGGTCTTTTTTTTTGTCCATTTTTTATGAGTCTGAACTTGTACGCTTGTTTCCAAATCGATCCCTTGTCTACTTATCTATTGGGTTCAATGCAAGGCTCCCTGTGTCGCTTAAAGAACTCACAATTAAATCCACCTCATCCTCTTTAATGGCAGCAATATTTTCCGCACGCCCTTTGTTTATAACGGTTTTGGTCTAATTGAGCTGTTTTATTCGGGAACATTTTTCCACTCTGATCAAAAAAATGACGCTTTTAATTCCAAAATTATTTTTTCAGAGAATTATGGTTAAGAACTATTAATTTTCACATTCAATCCTTTATTTTCACTTTATGTTTTTAACAAAACTTCGACTTATCTTACCTTGATGTGAATAATAAATAATATTGTATTAATGTATTCCGGTTCACTAGTTGCTTTCTTCTATGCACAGGAGGAGCTATGAACGCAAATATACATAGTATATATGATCAAGAAGATGCAGTTAGTGTTGAGCAGTTCTTTAAAGATAACAATATTAAGATTAAAAATGATATTGGAAGCTTTTTAAAGACTAAGTTCAATTGTATTAAGCAGTGTGAAGTTGATGAAATATTTCAAGAAGTAGCATTCAAGATAATAAAAAACAATTACATTGCAAAATACTCTTCTGATAAAAGCTCACTTAATACATGGCTATACATTATCAGTAGGTCTGTAGCTATTGATTATATGCGCAAGATGTATCGTAATACTCTCCTTATAGATGAATACACTGAACCATCAGTTGTAGAAGTTCAAAGTTATACAATAAAAATCCCTAGAGGAATGCTTTCAGAGAGGCAAACACAAGTGATCAAGATGATCTTCTGGGGAGACTTGCGTGCTGTTGAAGTTGCGGAACAGCTGGGCATTTCGCCACAGACAGTTCGGAGCATTAAACATCAGGCAATTACAAAATTGCGCCGCTACTTCGGAGCGGAAAGCGAAAGGAGGATCGTATCATGAGTATTGATGGCGTAAGTTACACAACTACAAGCTCTTCAATCACTGCTGAAACCTCGGAGAGTAGTTCCAGCCTCAGTCAGGTTGATTTTCTGACCCTACTTACAACTCAGATGGAATATCAGGATCCGACCAACCCTGTTGATAACAGTGAAATGATTAACCAGATGACAGCTTACTCTTCTTTAGATGAGCAGGCTCAAACGAATGAAAGCCTCGATACTATTATCGATCAGCTTAGCTCTATTTCCGCAATGAACAGCTCTAGTTATCTCGGTCAGGATGTTGAGGCTGATGGCGGAGTGGTTGAAGTTACCGATGGTGTTGCTTCAGACGTTACCATTGATCTTGACGACGATGCAGCACTCCTCAGCATCAATATTTACGATTCAGACGGAAGTATCGTGGACACCCTAGAGTTTACAGATGTTTCAAGTGGCGAGGCCGAATACGGTCAGATTGAACTTAATTCTGATGGGACACTGTCTATAGACGGGACCTACTACCTCGATGCCACTGCCTACGATGAATATGGTGACAGCGTGAGTGTTTCACTCACATCAGTAGGAACTGTGACGGGCGTTAATTCTGAAAGCTCTGACGTGGAATTCACTCTTGATGATGGCAGGGAAGTTTCTATTGGTGATGTAACCTTCGTGTCCTGAGTTTAATAAAAGGAGAAATGAAATGGGAATCACAAGTTCATTATATACTGGAATTTCCGGACTTAATGTTAACAGCCAGGCCACTTCTGTAGTCGCAAACAACTTAGCAAACTCAAGTACTGTCGGATTTAAAAGTTCATATACTACATTTGAAGATGTCTTTTATTCTGCGATCACGACTGGAAGTGGTGGTGATCAGGTTGGTAATGGAGCTGGAGTTGCGACCGTAAATACGGACTACACGCAAGGCTCATATGAAGATTCAAGTACCTCCACGAATGTTGCGATAAATGGTGACGGTTATTTCATCGTTATAGATCCAGATACAAGCTCTACATATTATACAAGGGCTGGGAACTTTGATTTTGATAAGGACGGAAATCTCGTAGATCCTTACGGGAATAGTGTGCAGGGCTGGGAAGTTACTAATGGAACTGCTTCTGGTTCATTGACTGATATTGTTTTGGATCAGTCGCAGTCTCCACCTAATGCTACCAGTGATGTTAGTCTTTCTATGAACCTTGACTCTCAGAGTACTGATAATGCCGTTACGTCCAACCCATATACTTCTGAATTCGATTTATATGATGGAACTGAATCACCTCCTTTGGATGACTCTCGTTACAGCTATTCATCAACTATGACAATTTATGATGAAAATGGTTCTTCGCATGACCTTACAACTTACCTGGACCCAGTCAGCGTAGATTCCGATGGTAACATTGTCTGGGAATATATAATTTCCTGCGACCCAGAAGATGACCTTCGCACATTTAATGGAACTGATATGAATACAACCAGTGGAGCAGGAATGCTTATGACTGGAACAATCACTTTTAACTCCGAAGGTCAAATGACCTCAATGAGCTCTTTTACTCTTACTGACTCTCCTGTTTCCTCAAATGCAAAAGATGCATCAAACTGGGAACTAGCTTCTTTCAGTGATTCCGGTGTTCCAGAAATGAATGTGAACTTCACAGGAAGTGCGGACGGGCAGGATATAGCCTTCAGCTTCGGTATGTCTAATACGGGGGCAGATGTAGGCTCAAACGGGGGATGGTCAACGGGTTCCAGCATCTCGACCCTTGCGGATATAACAGCGACCACTGATTACTCAGACTTACCTTCCTTTGAAGGAACAGAACTTAGCACAGGAGCAACTACCAGTTACAGTGACAGCTCCTCCGCGACTTACAGCGCCAGTCAGGACGGTTACGCGACAGGTTCTCTTCTTTCAGTCGACGTTGATGAGAATGGTATAATAAGTGGTAATTATTCAAATAGTCAGACCATTGAATTGTACCAGATTGCACTTGCTGATTTTACCAATCCCAATGGTTTGGTAGCAAACGGTAGCAATCTCTTTAATGCCACAACTGATTCGGGAGAAGCCATTATTGGCACAGCCGGGAGCGCTGGGTTTGGGTCTGTTGTTTCAAACTCTCTTGAAGCATCAAACGTCGATTTAGCTTCTGAAATGACCAAGTTGATTATCATTCAGGCCGCATATCAGGCCAACAGTAAAGTCGTCACAACAGCGGATACATTGCTCCAGACTGCCATCGGTTTGAAGCGCTAGTTAGTGATGTAGAATTCCTGCTGGCAGCATAAATTGATTTTGGCTGTCAGCAGGGAATTAAATCGAAATTTTGATTTTTAAAGGGAGCATTAATTATGATTAGTAACCTGTTTAATCTTGGTTCCAAAGCCATCTCTAATGCTCAGGTTGCGATCAGTACTACGTCCAACAATATCGCCAATGCTGACACAACAGGTTATCAGCGCGCGGATGCTGTTTACGATAGCACTGGCAATATTAATGTTGGCGGAACCAGTATTGGTACCGGCGCGGATATTATTTCAATTCAGGCAAATTGGGATAGCTTCATTGAAAGTCAATATTTGTCGACTTCAGCTGATCTCGCGGCGAGTAATTCTCTTTCAGGTTATCTTTCACAGATGGATACAATTTTTAATCAAAGTGATGATGAAGGGCTTGCGACTACACAGGATGCTTTCCTAACAGCCTGGTCGGAATTGTCCATGTATCCCGATTCTACAGCAGAGCGTGAGGCGCTCCTCGGCGAGGCTGAATCTCTGGTCTATTCACTTAATTCTACTTCTTCTGAACTTAGCAATATGCAGTACACCGTTGAAGATGAAATAAGCGAGCAGGTTGCGACCGCTAATGAATATATTGATGGAATAGCTCTTTTAAATCAGCAAATTGCAGCCGCACCAGATAATTACGAGTTATCTGCAAGCCGCGATCAAATGATTCGGGAGCTTGATGAACTAATAGGTATTACGGTGGTCGTTCCAAGTGATGGGCAGGTAAAGATATATACTGATGGCGGTATGCCTCTAGTAGAGGGCTCTGAAACTCACAATCTTGTTTACACCTCAGCTAGAAGCACAGAATCACTTATGCCGTCATCCACTTATGATGGCGATGTGAGTTTTTCCGGTTCTTCAAGTGAGGAACTTCTTTTGGAATTCACCTCCACTGGCGCGGATGGTAGCGCAGAATTCAAAGTCTCCCTAGATGGTGGTAAAACGTGGGCTGAAGACGAAAATGGTGACACCCTTATTTATACCGCTGGTGATGCTGATAATTCAGTTAATATTGAGGGTGTTGAGGTTTATTTTTCAGGTGGGACCACTGACCATGTTGAAGGGGACCGGTATACCATCGTGCCGAAGAGTGGGCTGTACTGGCAGGGAAACGATTCTACCTTAATAAATTGCACTCCCTTGACAGATGATAGTGGAGTAGACGTTTCAAGTAGATCGACTGGCGGGAGTCTCTCTGGACTGTTTAAGCTCAGAGATGATGAACTGATCCCTACTATTGATAATCTTAATGATATGGCTGAAGCCTTGATCTGGGAAGTTAACGAGATTCACTCGCAAGGCGCAGGGCTCACTTCACATCTTTCTTTGCAGGGAACCTACAGCGCGGAAGACCAGACTGCGACTTTATCAAACAGTGGTCTTACTTTTGCCGATAAAATTGAATCAGGTTCCTTTTCTATTAATACTTATGATGCGGATGGAGCCTTGGCGTCGAATGCGTCTATCTCCATCGATCCATCAACTGATTCTCTTGATGATATCGTCGCTGCTATTAATACCGCTTTCCCCGGTTCACTTACTGCCTCTGTCGATTCAGACGGATATTTAAAATTGCAATCAGCTACCGATGTGAGTTTCGAATTGTCAGATGACACATCCGGCTTTTTGGCTGCCGCTGGGATTAACACTTTCTTCGAAGGAAGTGACGCATCAGACATTGCCGTAAATTCTTACATTCAAGACGATTCCTCACATATAAATTGCGGTGAAGTCGGGACTGACGGTCTTGTTTCATCAGGCAGTAATGACATTGCAAAAACCATTAATGAGCTGATGACTAAGGATGTAAATATCGGTGATGCAAGCTCGCCACAGGTCACATCATTGTCTGAATATTTAGCCGGAATTGTAGCCGAGGTCGGTGCTGCCGCTCGAACAGCGGAAACTCAAGTTGTTTGCGATTCGTCCGCGGCTCAACTTTATTATGATCAGCAGGCCTCCGTCAGCGGGGTCAATGTGGACGAGGAGTTAATTAATCTCACTCGTCAACAACAGCAATATGAGGCCGCATGTCAGATTATTACGGTTACCCAGAGCATGTTCGATACCATTTTAGGTATGGTTTAGATCAGGAGAAATTATGCGAATTAGTACCACCCAAATTTATGCGCAGAGTTTAAGCAGCATTAATTCTTCTTTAGTCAGAATGAATGAGATTAGTGTGGAAACCAGTTCTCAAAAGAGCCTTAATGCGCCGTCTGATGATCCCGCAGGTATGGGGAATGTCATCGCCTTAAGGACATATGACGCAAGCCTCGCATCACAAATTGATAATGGAAACGCTGCTAATGGAGTACTTGGAACTGCTGATGATCTGCTTGTACAGGCTAGTGAAATAATGAATTCCGTGCTTGAGCAGGCTGAGCAGGGGGCAACAGGAACATACGATCTCACGCAGGGCCAGATGATGGCAGAGCAGATGAGAGGCTATATGGAATCTCTTGTTAGTATTGCGAACTCTAAATCTGGCGATGATTACCTGTTTTCGGGTGAAGCTACTGATACTTCTCCATACGAATATACTACGGGAGTGACTTTAAATGGTGATTCTCCAGAGTTAACGGATATAGCGGGAATTACGGGTGAGCTAGACGATAACGTCTGGGTTGAATTCACTTCAGATGGAACCGTAGGCGTAGACTCAGTTGATTATAGGTACTCAACTGATGGTGGGGTATCTTGGGAAACAGGAACTCTTGATGGAACAACCGTGCCCCCTGATACAACTCTTGAGCTTGGAGATGTCTCTGTTGAAATGAATTCCGGGACTGTTCTGACTGCTGTAGATGACGACGGTGGTAGCCAGTTTATAGTTCGAACAGCACTTTCATACAATGGATCAGATGAAGCAATGTCCGTTGCTATCTCAGCGAGTACTGACGTTGATGTAAATACCGTAGGATATGAAGCTTTCGGAGGTGTAGACTCTGATACGGGCTCGCTCTACGGAGATCCCAATTTGTTTGAAACTATTAATGATGCAATCGCATATTTGGAAATAGGGGATAACGATGGGGTTGCAAACTGTCTTGAAAAACTCCGTGACGGGCATGAATCTATAACAACTGTTTCTGCTGACATAGGGTCAAGTGAAGAGAAAACATCCTTTATACTTAGTAGTCTGTCACTAGCACGGGAGCGGGTCGCTTCAGCCATAAGCTCTGAAGAAGACGCAAACACTGCTCAGTTATCAATTGAATTGAGTCAGGCAGAATATGTTTATCAGGCGGTTCTTGAATCCTCAGCTAAAATAATAAGTTTCAGCATAATGGACTACATATAGGAGCGCTGCATGACTATATCGTCACTCTCATCAGATGTTCTGGCATATTCTTCGACATCTACTTCAGGGTCAGTCAGTTTTCAGGGACTTGGTAACGGCACAGACTTCGAGGAAATTATCGACGTCACCATCGAAGCCGAATCATATAAAAAAGAGCAATATGAGGAAGATCTTGAATACTCCGAAAATGCAGTTGAGATTCTAACCACTCTTGATGAGGAACTTATTGCTCTTTCGGTAACTATGCAGGAAATGGACGAAGTTGAGGAGTTTTATTGCTATACTGGTACTATTTCGGGAGATGAGTTGAGTGCTATAGTCGAAGATGGAGCGGAGCCTAGTACTCACACTGTAGTTATCGAACAGCTTGCCAAAAGGGATACATGGGTTGCAGAAAATTATGATATCAGCTCTTATGATACAGAGGTTTGCTCCGCAGATTCATCAATAACTTTGGCTTATGCAGGTGAGGATATCACCTTGGATCTTTCGGCTGGAACTACAGCTGAAGAGTTGGTTTCACAGATTAATAGCAGTAGTAAATTTGATGATAAAATTGATGCATCACTTGTGTTCGACGGTAATAACTACCATTTAAGTCTTTCAGGCGCAGATACAGGGCTTGATAACATGATCGAGATAAAAGATCTCAGCGCTCTTGATTCAGTAACTGCTGCAGATTTTACCAATACTCAACAAGCTCAGAATGCATACCTAAAAATCGATGGCTATCCGTCTGGCGCGGATGAGTGGCTTGAAAGAGACTCAAATACTGTAGACGATCTCATCAATGATGTGACCCTCACTTTAACCAGCACGACGGATGAGGATGGTATAGAAGTCTCTATCAGCTATGATACGGATTCTATGATGGAAAATGTTGAAACTTTTGTGTCAGAAATAAATCAAATTCTTTATGATATTCAGAGTGTTACGGGTAGGCTTGATAGTTACGATGAGGATGACGATGATGATGATACTTCATTCAGAATGAACGATAGCACGTTGGATTTGGTTTATAATCAGATCAAATCTATATTATCATCAATAGGGCAAGGCTTTCAACGTTATGACAGTGATACCGGAACCGGGGATATGTATTCATCGCTTGCAATGGTGGGGATATCCACTGATTCGGAACAAGGGTCCGATACTTTCGGGCAACTTGTTCTCGACTATGATGAACTGGAGGAAGCCCTTACTGAATCTCCGGAAACTGTTGCAGCGCTTTTTGCTGCATCTGGCGAAGCTACTACAAGTAATTCCTCGTTAGACATAATATCAAGTATCAGCGGACTTACAAATGCTGGTGAATATGATGTTGAATATGAAGTTTCAGGCGGAGCGATTATTTCGGCAACAATTAACGGTGTCGATATGTTGATAGACGGGGATACCATGCTTGCTGGATCAGACAGTGATGCAAATGGACTGTATCTGGACGGAACAGAAACAGCGGATGGCGTTTACTCGTCAACAATTTTGATTAAGCAGGGCAAGGCTGGTGAACTCGCGGATCTTTGCTCAACGCTTACGGACGTTGAAACCGGAGCTATTCCGTTACTTTTGAGTAGTTATGAGACTTCTTGTACCAATTATGAAAATGAAATTTACGATGAAAGTGAACGGCTCGATTTGCTTGAAACAAGTCTAACCCGTAAATACGCTGCGTTAGATGAGATGCTATCATATTATGAAAATATTGAAAGTCAGCTTGAAACTTCACTTGATACTTCAGATTAAGCATATTTTAAGGCTCCTTAAATGAAAGGGTTTTCTATGCTTTTTAATGTATATTAATATGATCAAATTCTGATTATGAAAAATAGAGACCCTCTTACATTCGTGTAAGGGGGTATTTTTGTAGGTAGCAGAATAAAGGTGTTTATGGATTTGAGGCAGGAGAAGTGTTTTTTAGAATAGCTAATCCAATATTGATTATTGTATCTTTTTAAAGAAATTGACATTGTATTTCATATAACATAGCAGTTGTTCTTTGTTAAAGAGTGACCATAGTGTAATTTTAAGTAAAATTTAAATGTAAAAATAACTAGGAATTATGTATGCAAATAACAGGGATAGGAGTGTCCTTGCCCAGTAGGCGTGTTTGTAATGATGAAATTATAGATTTGATTAAATTCTATAGCAGGCAGTTAAGTAAAAAAGAGCTATCTGAAGTAACTGATGAAGCTCAAAATTTATTAAATCAAGCAGGGTCACAAACAAGAAGTTGGCGACTTGATTATGAAAATCCAGAAATTTTAATTGCCGAAGCTTTTACTAAAGCTTCGGAACAATCACATATAGCTAAAAATGAGATAGATGGAGTTATCTACGCGTCTATTCATAGACTATTTCTTGAACCAGCTTCGGCATCTTCCGTCTGTGATAGATTGGGAATTAAGCCTAAACACAGCTTTGACATTCTTGATGCCTGTATGGGGTGGTGCAGTGCAATTGAAGTAGCAAAGCAGTTTCTTTTTAATGGGATATGGAAAAACGCATTAATAATTACTTCTGAATTTCCCATAGAGAAAAACGGGGTCATAATCCCCGGATGCTTTTCAATTAAATCTCCAGATGAATTGGAAACTAAATTTGCGGGCTTAACTATGGGAGAAGGGGCAACAGCAACATTTCTTTCAGCAAGTGAAAAAGATTGGTCTTTTACCCGTTGTGAAGAACCCGGACTTTCAAGTCTCTGCACGGTACCACTAAGGAATATGAACTCCTATCAGGCTGAATTGGATAAACTTGCGTTAAATGGGCCTGACGTTTTTAGTGCAAAGGCTCTGGATATGGCAAAACGTGGATTTAGACCTGGAGTTCAAGTTTTTAAAGAATATATAGCACAACACGGTATTCCAGATGTTATTATTCCACATTCAGTGTCAACACTGGTTCCATTAAGGGCTGCACAACGATTCGGTTTAGGAGAGCGAGTATTCAATACATTTTCAGAACTCGGTAACCTGTCAACGAGTTCTGTTCCAACCTCGATCTGTGCAGCAATTCATCGCAATAGAATTACACAGAATGATCATCTCGCAGGATGGATCGCAAGTGCAGGGATGAAATTTTGTGCTATGAATATACATCTACATCCTCAATTACTCATGTCAGCAACGGACCAAGTAGAGAGACAAAAATTGGTAAAAAAACTGATAACGAATACTGAAAGTTTTGTTTAAGTATAGCGGACATAGAACAACATAGCTCAAACTTTGTCGCGGTATTTATATCATAAGTATGCACATCCCTCCTGACGCATTCCAACACTTTACAGTAACACCTATGAGGCCAAATCAGAATAGCTACCAGTGTTAATGTAAATAATGCCCCCCAAAATATGGACATTGATTTTGCATACGAAAAATATGCATGATTAAAGTCCGTTCCGGCTTCCACAGGAATAAGAAAATACAAAGAAGTGGCAATTGAGCTTGTAGCTAATAATATAATATGTTTAAGAAAACATCCCTTAAAATCATTGAATATCATCTCAAAGGAATTATTCCATTGTTCCAAATTTTTAATCTTCATTAATCTCGAAGTGTGTATAGCTAATTCATAAGTGGTAAACCCAACAGCCAAAAGGCCAAAGCAAATCAAGGTGACAGGTAAAAGAGAAAAACATCTAAAAGAAAAGAGAGTGTTTTCAAAGATGATTTTGTGAAATAAAAAGCCAAATTCTGGGATGTTTTCCAATTGTGTGTATACAATTTGATGAGAAAGGTACTCAATATTACTGCTAAAAAAAGAAATAACCACACAAAATAGAAGACAAACAAATACAGATGAAAAAGTAGCGTTACATTTAATTAAAAGCTGCTTCTCTTTTGTTACAGTGCTATAACATCTTTTAATTGATGAAATTATTATAACCGTACATGCTATAAGATGGGTAAATGAAAATGTTAAATAATTAATTACATTTCCAGATTCCCCATATTGAGAAGGGAGGTGTGACAACGTGGTTAGTCCGTTACGGTCTAAAACTATTTGTGCACCAATGGAAAAAAAAATAATAGGAGTAAGTGCCAGAAGCCAGATTGCATACCCATGCTGTATCTCTTTGAATCCAAAACCGACCAAATGCTTAATTGAATGTATATTCATATCTTCAACTATTATACATAATTCCTAGTTATCGATAAGTCACCACTAGCAAATATTCTTCCTTGGATGCTTTAAAGTAAGAATGCTACGTTGGGATGAAAGGCTCACGTGAGTATATATTTCTGTGACAGAAAGTGAGCTATGTCCTAATAATGTTTGAATATTCCTTATATCCACTCCATTTTCTAGAAGCATTGTCGCAATGGTGTGTCTAAACATATGTGGAGTAATATGTTCTGACACTCCTGCAATTGTGCAATATTTATTTATGATTCTTCGGACCGATTGGTCGGAAAGGGGATGGCAGTCTCTATTTAGAAAAAATGATGTAGAATGAGGCAAGTATTCATCATAAAGGTGAGCATACTCTCTTAAAATAGCTAATGATTTTTTTTCACAAAGTGGTATTATTCTTTCTTTCTTACCTTTTCCATGTATCTTGAGTACTTTGTTTTTCAAATCTATCTCATTAAATGTAATATTGCATAGTTCAGAGACTCTTATCCCTGTTGAAAATAAAAGTTCTATTACAGCTATGTCTCGTGTTGTTTCTCTATATCCTCTACTTTCTGATAAATACTTATTTTTTTCTAAATATGCATACTTAATAATTCTATTTAATGATGATTTGCGTATTATTTTAGGCAATTCTTTTGATCTATTTAATTTTAAGTGTATTTTTCTAAATGGAGTTGTATTTATAATATCTTCACGCTCAAGGAAAGTAAAAAGAGATTTTAGTGTTGCAATCTTTCTTTTAATGCTTCTAGGTTTATACTCTGATGAAAGATACTTAATAAAAGTACGAATAAATTCTTTATGTATACCTTGTACGTGTATATTACGGTTTGATATCCTGATTATAAATTGATCTAGGTCTTTTCTATATGCTTTTAAAGTAAGTTCAGAAAGATTTCTCTCTACTTGGCAGTGCTGCAAGAATATTTCTATAGCATAATTAAGTTCCATATATAGTATCTCCTTTTATTTTAAGTAATGTATGCGGCAAAAATAAGGAGTATACAATTCGTATATACTTAATAACTTTGAAATTTTTGAGTTATTTTAACTAGGATTTGATTCTTAGTAAGATGTTCTTTTCGTGGCTAACGTTCTGACATGCAGGCAGGGGATGATATAATTAATGCCCTCTTGCAAATTATAACTGAACACGTACGATCGTAACAAAATAACTGAAATAGCGCATGGCGCAAGGAATATGCATGAAAAGTATAATGTCAAAATGCGGCCAGACCGCAGATAATCCAACTACATTTACGCTTAAAGATCAGTCTGTTCCAGAGCCTGAAGCTCATGATATTCTTGTTCGGATATTAGCTATCGGAATGAATCCGGTGGATACAAAGGTTCGGATGGGTATGGACGGTGAAAAAGTTTTAGGCTGGGATGCATGCGGCGTTGTTGAGGGTGTTGGAGCTGATGTTGAAAATTTCTCCAAGAGGGACCGCGTGTTCTACGCAGGAGATCTTACCCGTCCCGGTACTAACAGCGAATATCATCTTGTGGATGAGCGCATTGCCGCCATCGCTCCCGCATCTCTCAGTGATGCTGACGTCGCAGCCATGCCGCTCACATCTATTACTGCATGGGAAGCTCTTTTTGAACGTTTGCAGTTTAAGCCAGACGAAGGGGCTAATAAGGGTAAAAGTGTCATGATTATCGGCGGAGCTGGCGGGGTTGGATCTATTGCAACGCAGCTTGCACACTGGGCCGGGCTCACAGTCTATTCTACAGCCTCCCGTCCAGATACAGAGACGTGGTGTAAAAGTCTCGGGGCCGATTTTGTCATCAATCACCGCAACAATATTTTGGAAGAACTTGTCGCGTCCGGCGCAAAAGATGTGGATGCAATTTTGTGCACAACCCATCTGGAAAGCCATTGGCAGGCCATGTCGGAATGTATCCGTCCTCAAGGTCGAGTCGCCTTTATTGACGATCCTGAAAATAATTTGGATATAACTTTATTCAAAAGGAAAAGCGTCTCCCTCACTTGGGAGTTCATGTATACGCGCTCAATGTTTCAGACTGACGATATGGCAGAGCAGGGCAAGCTGCTTGCCCGTGTATCCGAACTACTTGAATGTGGCACAATCAAGTCAACATGCAGTGAAACTTTGACTGGATTGACTGCGGAAAATATTCAGAAGATGCACATCCGACAGGAAACCGGAACCATGATTGGCAAACAGGTTCTGGTGTTCTAAGCAATTACGAGGCAGGTGACTCCGGTAGGGGGTCCAAAAGAATAAAGGGGTTACATCTTTATTGGATGTAACCCCTTTATTGCCCTTCCGTCCGAAAACTTAAAAAACGAACGGTTGGACTGCGTTTATTGGTGAAAATCTATAAAACGTTACATAGTTTCAATTTTTAGTGCATTTTTAGCTAACTTAATCTTTTCGAGCTTTTCCATTTCGAGCAAGCTTTGGAATACTTCGCGGACATCGTCAGCGATGTCATTTTGGAGCAGTCCTTCATAGGTGTCCAAAAGGCATTTATCGAGGTCAACGGCAACTTTAATTACCTGCTGGGCAGTCATGTCCGGGCCGATATTAGCATCGAAAAATGGACTCAGATCACATTCTTTATGAACAAACATGAACCATGTGCTCAGGATATTTTCAGCGGCACTGGACTCGTATTCATCAATAATTATAGCGATATGGTCATGGTGGCGACTCATATACTCAAGAAGGATTTTGACCCTCTCTTTTTCGACCTTGTCGGCCAGATTCTGGTAAAAATCACCTAACTTCTTATGGAAAGCTTTGGTTTGTTCAATTACATCTTTGGCAGTCTGGACATTTGTCATATCGTTTCTCCTGCTCGTTTATATTAGCGGCTTTAATTTATCATTTTTGTTCGTACTTTTTTTGTCAAAGTCGTATTTGCCGCATTTGCAGCCGCCCCCATCTTCAGTTTGGAGAGCGCCACGACAGGAACCTCGGAGGCAGTTACGTTTGAAGATAACTCCGATAGCCAATCCGATGAAGGCTACGCCGAAAATAAAGGCAGTCAGCATGATTGTTTCCATGATATATCTCCTTAGTTCAGTTTTTCGTGTTGGGGGAAATTTCCGATTGCGGTCTCTACGAATCCATCTGCGGTTTTCACTATGAAAAATGCGGATAGATTTTCTTTTCTGGCTACTTCGAAACCTTGCTCCGGTCCAAGCACCATCAACCCTGTGGCTAATGCGTCAGCGCGAGTGCAAGTATCGTCCATGACGCTTACCGATACGAGCGTATGGGTAATTGGACGCCCTGTGGTCGGGGCGAGAATGTGTGAGTAGCGTTTACCGTCCACTTCAAAATAGTTTCGGTAATCACCGGATGTGGCCATAGCCTTGTCTGTAAAGGTGATCACGGCTTGTAAAGAGCGTTCCACGCTGACCGGTTTTTCTACAGCAATACGCCAAGGCATATTGCCCGGCTTTGTTCCCTTGGCCCGGATTTCTCCACCAATTTCCACCATGAAGTTATTTACTTTTTGGCTTTCGAGCCAATTGCTTACAGCGTCAACGCAGTAACCTTTGGCTATGGCAGCCAGATCAAGAGTTATGCCCGGTTTAAGCTTTTTCAGTGCTGGCGGATCTAAACGTACTTCTACAAGGTTAGATCCTACATCACTCATAGCTTTTTTGATATCGTTATCATCAGGTACAACATCGTTCTGCTTATCAGGGCCAAATCCCCACAGATTAACCAGTGGAGCTATAGTTATGTCGAACGCCCCGTGCGTTATCCGGTTGATTTCCTTAGCCGTCTTAACGACACCGGCCAACTCTTTGGATACGGGGAACCAATCAAGATTCTGCTGAGTATTGAAACGAGACAATTCGGAATCGGGTTTGAACAGGGACATTGCAGAGTTAATATCACCTACAATCAGTTCGACGCCTTTGTTCAAGTTATCAACTGGCAAGCTGTCTGGCAGTCCGTAAATCACGATGGAATACATCGTGCCAATGGCTTTGCCCTTAAGTTGTACAGGGGTGGGGTCGCCGCTGCATCCGCCTAATATGAGCATTAGAACGAGTAACACGGCTATTTTTTTCAACGATCCTGAAAACAACTTCATACCCATCATCCTTATTGTAGTTTTTTTGGAAGTGCCCGGGACCGGAAAAGCATGACTTTTCCGGTCCGAGCATTCTCGTTGCACGTCACTTCAGCTGGATTAGCCGCCGAAGTCGTCGTACATTATGTTTTCTTTTTCAACGCCCTGAGCCATGAGCATATTCTCCACGGCGGAAGCCATCATTGGCGGTCCACACATGTAGTATTCACAGTCTTCTGGAGCCTGGTGGTCTTTGATGTAATTATCGTAAAGTACATTGTGGATAAAGCCGGTGTACCCGGTCCAATTGTCTTCTGGTAATGGATCAGACAAAGCCACATGCCAAGTGAAGTTCGGACATTCTTCAGCGAGCTTATCGAATTCTTCTACATAGAACATCTCACGCAAACTACGAGCGCCGTACCAGTAACTGATTTTGCGTGTTGCGCTGAGACGTTTAAGCTGGTCGAAGATGTGCGAACGCATTGGAGCCATTCCTGCACCACCACCGATGAAGATCATTTCCGCATCTGTCTCACGGGCAAAGAATTCGCCGTAAGGGCCGGAAATTGTGACCTTGTCACCGGGCTGCAGGCTATAGATGTACGAAGACATCTGTCCGGGAGGGGAGTCCGGCGCAAAAGGAGGCGGCGGACAAACTCGTACGTTAAGCATTATGATGCCTTCTTCTTCAGGGTAGTTGGCCATAGAGTACGCACGTACAATTGGTTCTTTGACCACTGAAGTGTAACGCCATATATCGAATTTATCCCAGTCTTCCTTGAACCTATCGCCTACTTCAAAATCCTTGTAGTGGACGGTATGAGCCGGAGCTTCTATCTGAATGTAACCACCGGCGCGGAAATCAACATTTTCGCCTTCCGGAAGTTTTATTGTGAATTCTTTAATAAATGTAGCACGCGGGGTATTGGATTGAACCGTGCACTCCCATTTCTTGATATCAAAGATTTCGGCTGGAACCTCAATCTTCATATCTTGTTTTACGTTCACCTGACAGGCTAGACGAGTACCTTCACGAGCTTCACGCTTGCTGACGAATGAAGTTTCCGTGGGCAGAATGTCTCCGCCGCCTTCGTGAACTTTACATTTACACTGACCACAAGATCCACCCCCACCGCAAGCGGAGGGAATGTATATTTCTTTGTCGGCCAATACGTTAAGGAGTTTTGCACCGGGTCTGACCTCAAGGGTCTTTTCCGGATCTCCGTTGATTTCAATGTTAACCTCTCCGCTCGGGACAAGTTTGGCCCGGGCGAGCAGAATGAACACACACAGCGTAAGAACTACGCCGGTAAACATCACTACTCCGAGTATTATTTCAACCATGGTTCTTCACTTCCCATAGTTTGATGGTTCGTAAACAAGAGGACGCAATATGCGACCTCAGCAACTACATTTGGATGCCGGAAAACGACAGGAATCCGAAAGACATAAGACCAACCACAATAAACGTGATGCCCAGTCCTTCGAGTTCAGCCGGAACGTTGGAGTATTTCATCTTTTCGCGAATACCAGCCAGAATAACAATGGCTAGTGCCCAACCTATGCCGGAACCGAAACCGAAAGTAACGGATTCAACGAAGTTGTAATCACGCTCTACCATAAAGAGGGAAGCCCCCAAAATGGCACAGTTAACTGTGATTAGCGGCAAAAAGATTCCCAAGGCGTTGTATAACGATGGGAAATACTTATCGAGAGTCATTTCCATAATTTGGACGATAGCTGCGATAACTCCGATGTAGGAGATAAGCCCAACAAAGGTCAGATCGGTATTATCGAATCCGGCCCACGCCAATGCGCCTTCACGCAGGAAGTAGTTGTAAAGCAAGTTATTGACCGGAACCGTGATTGTCATGACAACGACAACGGCTACGCCGAGTCCCATGGATGTGGCGACCTTTTTGGACACTGCCAAATAGGTACACATGCCAAGGAAGAAGGCCAGGGCCATATTTTCGATAAAAATCGATTTGATGAATATATTAATCAGATGTTCCACGGCTCACTCCTTTAGCGCTTAGCACTGTTCTTCCGCTTTTCATAAGAATTCACGGACCAAATAAGCAGTCCAATGATGAAGAAGGCGCTGGGTGGCAGAAGCATTAGGCCATTAGGCTCGTACCAGCCACCTTCGGAGGTCAGCTTGAACACACTTAATCCGAACACTTTGCCCGAGCCGAAAAACTCGCGCATAAAGGCTACGATAATAAGAATAAGCCCGTAACCTAGGCCATTACCGATACCATCGGCAAGACTAAGGCTTGGTTCATTCTTCATCGCAAAAGCTTCAGCCCGGCCCATGACGATACAGTTGGTAATAATCAACCCGACGAACACAGACAGCTGCTTACTGATCCCGTAGGCGAACGCTTTAAGAAACTGATCGACGATGATGACCAATGTAGCAATGATGGTCATCATAACGATAATGCGTATGCTTGATGGAATGTGTTTCCGGATAGCACTGATTGAGACGTTTGAAGCAGCCGTAACAAAAATAACGGCCAAGCTCATTACAAACGCTGTTTCCAGCTTGGTGGTAACGGCCAGAGCTGAACAGACCCCGAGGATCTGGACTGCAATGGGGTTGTCCTCCAGAAGCGGCTTGAACAAAACTTCTCTGAACTTACCCATTTTGATCACCCTCCTCGGTAGCTAGCTGCTTGAGGTAGAGTTCGAATCCACCTTGGCCCAGCCAGTACTGTACTAGGTTGGCGACACCGCGTGCTGTCAGCGTAGCGCCGGCCAATCCGTCTACTTTATAAGCAGCCATAGGATCAGAGGGGCTGACAGTTCCCTTGATGACGTCTAGGACAGGTTCGCCCTTATCATTATAGACCTTCTTGCCAATCCACACGCTTTTCCAGTTTGGATTGTCGACTTCTCCGCCCAATCCAGGAGTTTCAGCATGTTCGTAGAAACCGAAGTTCTTTACAGTATTGAAATCGGGAGCAAGAGCGATGAAACCATACATGGTCGACCACAACCCTTTACCATGGATCGGCAGAACAATGCGTTTGAGAACATCACCTTCTTTAAGTAGATAGACGCTGGCGTACTTGGATCTGTGTCCAATTTTGGCCTTGTCATCTTCAGATGCAATGTTGACACTGGATGCCGGATCTTTAGCAGCTTTGCGCTGATCAAAGGCGATCGCGTCTGTGTCCACATATTTACCTGTGGATAAATCAACGACCTTGGTTTCGATTTGTTTATAAAGCTCGGTGATAGATTCATCTTCATTAAAGATGCCCGCAGCTTTTAGAATATTTTCTTTGCGCGCTAAGACTTTGTTTTCTTCCTGAATGGACTTAAGGCCCACTGCAGCGGTAGACACAAGCAGCGAACAAACCAGACACAGGGAAAACGCCACAATGAATACTTTTTGGGTGGAATCGTTAGACACTGCGTACCTTCCTTCGCTTGATATTAGCCCGCATAACAAAATTATCAATTAGCGGAGCAAACACGTTACCGAAGAGAATCGCCAGCATGACACCCTCGGGGTAGGCCGGATTGACCGTACGTATCAGGATGATCATAGCCCCGATAAGTCCCCCGTAATAGAATTGTCCTTTTGGTGTCATGGCCGATGATACTGGATCAGTCGCCATGTAAACCATACCGAAGGCTAGACCACCCATAACGAGATGCCACAGAGGGCTGACGGTCATCATAGGATTGGTAGCACTTCCCACAGTATTGAACACAATCGCTACGGTAAAAGCACCGACGAGTATGGACACCATGATACGCCATGAGGCTATACCAGTTATGGTGAGAATTACCGCGCCGATAAGGCAGGCTAGAGTCGAAGTTTCACCTAGTGAACCTGGAATGGTTCCGATAAAACAATCCCACCAGGAATATTTTGCCATAACAGCAGAAATACCGCCGCCGGAGGCTAATGCGAGTGGAGTTGCTCCGGAGAAACCGTCAACTGCAACCCAAACTCCATTACCGGAGATTTGTCCCGGATAAGCAAAGAATAGGAAAGCACGAGCCAAGAGAGCCGGATTAAGAATATTCTTACCGGTACCCCCGAATATTTCCTTCCCGATCACTACTCCGAAACTTGTGGCCAGAGCCAATTGCCATAACGGAAGATGGGGAGGAACTATAAGTGGAATAAGGGATCCTGTGACCAGAAATCCTTCGTTTATTTCATGTTTACGAACAACGGCAAATAGGGTTTCCCAAAAGCCACCCACAATATTACAGACAATATAAATTGGAAAGAAGTAGAGTGAGCCTAATACTACATTTGCTCCAAAACTTTCCGGATTTGCCGCAATACCGAGAATCTTCATTATGCTCCAGCGCCATCCCGTTCCTGCATCGAGGCCAAGAGCTGCTAGCGCAGTATTGGCCTGATATCCTGTGTTCCACATAGCCATGTAGAAACAAGGAATAAGGGCAAAGACTACGGTAATCATGACCCGTTTAAGGTCGATGGCATCGCGGACGTGAGTAGCGCCGGTAGCAGTCTCGCGTGGCGAGAGTATAAAGGTGTCAACCATCTCGTAGAGTGGATAGTACTTTTTGTACTTCCCATCTCCAGTGACAGCATCGTGTATTTTATTTAGCAAAGTTCCCATAATATCTTATCCTTCCTTCTCGATAAGAGTGAGGACTTCGCGCAGCATTAGCCCGAAATCGTTCTTGCCGCAGTCCACAAAGGACATTAGGGCGAGGTCTTCCTCATCGAGTTCCAGACAACCAAGCGCCTGGGCTTCATCCGTGTCCATAACAGCCAACGCACGTACAAGATACGTAGGCAGGATATCCAGCGGCATGACCTCATCAAACGCTCCTGTCGGAAAAATCGCACGATTACTTCCGCCTAAAAGCGTATTAAGGGCAAATTTCCTGCCTTTCTTATAGAATGCTGACAAAAACACGGCTTTGGACGAAAACTTGTCATTGCCTAGTCTCATCCATCCCAAAACTTCACGCTCACCGCCTTCGGTTATTGCTGAAACTTGGTTGTGGAAGCGACCAAGAAAGGCCAAGGCTCCGTCTGCTTTAGTACCGGAAAGAACAGATCCGGAAATAACACGGATATCGCCATCCATGAGTTTTCCGGCAAGCATTTCGTTTAGGCTCGCGCCGACGCGAGTCTTGATCATACAGGGCTTTTTGATCATAGGGCCGGCTAAGGAAATGAAACGCTCTGTCGCAAGTTTTCCGGTAGTGAAAAGCTTGCCGATGGCGATGACATCCTGATAGCCTAGATGCCAAATTGTTTTTTCAGGTCCAACAGGATCAATAAAGTGAACGTGGGTTCCAACCAGACCAGCAGGGTGCGGGCCGGAAAAGGAATGAACCTTCACTTCCTGAATAAGCGGCATGGAGATGTCGTCTGCGTTGCAAACATTAACATCGCCTTCAGTCAGCCGGGTTAGAATCCGAAGCCCGTTTTGCCAAGCTTCAGAATCTTTCCATATTATGGGTGCGGGGTCTCCAGCCAGTGGATTGGTATCCATGGCCGTGACAAAAATGGAATGGGGAACAGAGTCGATAGCCGGAGTTTTGCTGAAGGGACGCGTACGAAACGCGGTCCACATTCCAGATTCTACTAAATTATCGACAACAGTACGGCGGTTAAGGTTCAGTAGATTTTCCGAATCATATATCGGAAATTCTACAGCTCCCGCTGTTTCGTCCAGTTCGATGACTACAGACTGTAAAACACGGCGTTCTCCGCGATTGATGGCAACGATTTTGCCTGCACCTGGAGCCGCGAAAACTACGCCTTCGATCTTTTTATCTTTAAAGAGTGTTTGGCCGAGCTTGACCGTATCGCCGACAGCAACGAACATACTCGGCTTCATGCCGATATAGTCGCCACCGAGCACCGCAACGGTCTGCGGGGGGCTTCCCTCGAATAAATCCAACTCAGGTTCGCCCGAGATAGGAATGTCGAGTCCTTTCTTGAGTTTTATCATAAAGAATGCACCTTATCCCTGTAAGGTTTAACTGACTATAAATTGGATGCAACAAAACAACACGCTTTGGCTTTCGTGCCGGAGCGTATCCTGAGTGGGGTGGATTGAGATTTCATCAATCTCCTGTGTGTTCCGAATTTAGGGGTTCGGATGAGTGGGATATACACAAGGAGATTTATTGCGTTGGAATTGCAAATTATCGAAAATAATATGATCCGTCAAGAGCTTGTGAAAATTTTCTCCTGAGAAGTCCTGTGGTCATCTAAATCATTCAACATAAAGTCTTTTGCTCATGATCAAAAATGTGGGCAACAGGCACAACCCGCTTAAAAGGGCGGTTAGTTCAAAAGCATCGGCCATGCTTCCATATTCTGCGGCGAATCCAGCTAGGCTCGGTCCAATAACAAAGCCCAGATTAGCTGCCCCGATAAAAACTCCCATTATACTGCCTTTAGCAGATCCTATGTCTACAGCAAGGGACATGGAGGATGGAAGAGACAGCGCCGATCCTAGCCCCATGGCAATAGACAGACAAGCGAATGTCCATAGCGGAAGGGGTTGACCAAAGCCGAACAAACACGCCGCACACAGCCCCATTCCTAGAAAGGTTAAACCTGTTCTGTCACGTATGTCGGCCCACTTGCTTGTAATGGGCATGCCTAAAATGATGACAATATTGGACAGAGCGAAGAGTACTCCTGCAAGAATGCCGCTTAATCCGAAACGTTCATTAATGAGTCGCGGCAAAAATGTTATGATAACAGCTGATCCCATTGTACGGCCAATAACCGCTAAAAGCAGGGCTATAAAGGCCATGTTTCGCCACGGCGGGCCTTCTTTTTTCGTTCTGCTTGTTGCTTCATGGGTAGGTGATACTGCTTTAGCGCGAAGAAAAAATAAGAATGTCAGGCCCATGCCTATGCTGGGACAAGTAAGAATCAAAGGCCCGATTCCTCCTTGAATATTGATGGCCAATCCTCCAACTAATGGGCTGATAACAAGGGCTGCATAAAGACATGTATTGTAAGCTCCGAATAAACGTCCTCGTTTATTCGGAGGCACACATTCTCCCAAAAGGGACATGGTCACGGGTTTAACTATGCCTGCACAAAAACCTAGAGAAATCTGAATTATTCCAAGGACTTCGGTTGAGGGGTAAATGTAATATAGAACGGGGATAATGGCGCCTGCACCTGTTGCAGCAAGAAGAAGAGGTATGGCTCCGATAAAATCTGCACCATAGCCTGCTAGAGGCGCAAGGACTAGCCGTGCAAGAAAATATCCTGAAAAAGCAAGCCCGAGCCAGGACGGGGACAGCCCGGACGACTGGGCATTGACTGATAGGGCGAACGTGAATGCGCCGACTCCGAAAGTGGAAAAAAAAGCGGCTCCAAGAACTCCTTGAACTGTTCGCCTTTGTGCCGTGGAGCATTCATTTAGGCTGTTTCGCCATAAAAAATTGAATTGTCTTCTCACGCCGAAACCTCCTGCAACCACTGTTTACCGCCCTTACGAGCCTTTCTTATAGATACTTAAGTTGGATATTGTCAGTCTTTATATATGTCTGAAATCTCATATATACAAAATGCTGTCTACATAGAGATTTTAGAATTAATGTGTGTCGTTTTGATCCAATTATCTTTCTTCGTGGGTTAAAATGTTCCAAGCCTATAAGATGCTGAAATATATGATTATTTGTAGTTGTTATAATTGTTAAGGAAGAACTTAGGGTTGTGTCATTTTAAACCTATAATATTATGCCCCATTATTATTTGCTCGCAAATCTATAGATGCTTGATATTGTTGAAAAAAATACTTGGATCGCATTTTGCTAAGAACAGGAAAGCCCGCGTTGGGTGGATTGCTGTATGTAAAGCATCGAGTGGGGATGCTCTTTTGCTTAATAACATTAATTATTGGAGTGTGTGGTTTCAATAGATTAAAAATTATTGTTTTTAATATTCCAGACTTATTTTTTGATAAGTCCGCAAGTATTTTTAAATAAATTTAGAAAATGTTTGTGTTGCTCCTTCCGTACAGAGCTTAGGACTCTTATGGCAGGATGAATTGGGATCTTTTTCAGAAAGATGCTTTTTTCGGGATATCACTATTGAAAACCGTCTATGGCATTACTTTCACGAAAATATACAGAAAGAAAAGGGTTTACACTAAATAGAGTGTAAGCCCTTTTTCTGTTGTCTTTGCACATAGCTGCAAAATAAAGATTAGCTTTTTCTCCAGTATTGTTCAATTTTTTCAAGGGGCAACCCTTTGGTTTCAGGTAGGTATTTCCAGCAAAGAACTCCTCCTGCAACTCCTGTTAAGGCGAACATCCAGAAAGTCATTGGATATCCTATAGCGTTGAGCATTGTGGGAAATCCCAGAGCGAAGACAAATGTGAACAGGCTGTTTGCTGCGTATACAATTCCCAGCGTTATACCACGTATGTTTTGGGGATATATTTCCGATACGATTACTCCGGTTACCGGCCCCAGACTTACTGCGAAGGCTCCGACAAACACACATAAACATCCTATCAACAGCCAACCAGCCCAGCTTCCGAGTAAGCCCGTCAGAGCTAAACACAGTCCGGCCAGACCTAAAGATAAGGCCATGACAGCCATTCCCCATAAAAGAAGAGACCTTCTTCCCATGCTGTCAACAACTCCCATGGAAACAGCAGTCATGATCAGATTCACTGCGCCGAGGCCGAATGTTGCCATGAATGATGCTGTATTGGATGTAAAACCCGCGCCTTTGAAGATTGAAGGAGCGTAAAAAATCATGGCGTCAAATCCGGTAAAGACACTCAAATACATTAGCAGCAAGCCCAGTAATACAGGCTTCAAAAGCCAAGGTTTTATCAAGTCTGCCCATTGCCCATTAGGTGGAGCTTCGTCTTCACCTTTTAATTTTTGCATGGCAGCTTTAGTATCTTCCACGCCCATCCTCCGCATCATTCTTGCGCAAGCTCCCACTGAGCCACGGCTAAGCAGCCATCTGGGTGATTCTGGAAGGAAAAGCATGCAACATCCATAAACTGCAGCAGGTATAGCCATCACGCCAAACATATATTTCCAACCATTGTCAGACGATTCAAAATATATCGCAGCGAGGAATGACAGCATTAATCCTAGACATAGGCAAAGTTGGTTTAGAGTCAGCAATTTTCCCCGAATCTTTGAAGGCGCAATTTCGGAAAGGTACATAGAACTAGCTACGGCAGTGACCCCCATCGTCAGACCGATCAGAAGTCTTCCGATGATGAGCTCTGTTAGAGATTCTGAGAGGGCACAGCCGAATGATCCAGCAACATACAGAGCTGCTGTGGACAGAAGCAAGTAACGACGTCCGAAGATATCCGTCGCCTTGCCTGCAATCAGTTGGCCGATCAGAAGACCGGCGCTGACCGAACTGACGAGCATTCCTTGCTCTAAGGCAGAAAGATTCCACTCAGGGGTGATAAGCACTAGAGCACCGGATATGACTCCAATGTTTAGCCCGATCAGTAACCCTCCAGTAGCCGCTACTGTGGCGATGACATAATAGATAAAGTTTTTTTTCTGTATGGGTATTGTCCGCGTGAGCAGCCGTTTCTGGATCACTTCCAGAGATGAGCTTATTGTTTCAAAATAATCCCCGCGTAAGAACAGCAACCCAAGTAGGGCCATAACAAAGAATATCCAGTACAAAGTTGAACCGTGCAGCATATTTACGGCAATAACACCTGCGGAGGTGGCAATGATTGCGAAAAGCCAATGTGCTGCTACAGGAATACTCATGGCCAGACCACGAATCTTTAAAGGATATATTTCAGAGATTATGACCCACACAAGCGGTCCCCAAGTGCAGGAAAAAATGGCAATATAAGTAAGTAAGGTGATGGCGATTAATTGATCTGTCCATGGAGCGAAAGCATTCCAGTGAGACGCTACGGCAAGAACTATTAGGCAGCAGGCCATTCCGAATAACCCTGCTTGAAGTATTCGCTTACGCGTTATCCGCTTAACGAGGAATATGGCAACAAAGGTCATGGCTAGATTGACCAGCCCTAGAGTAAGCGTAAAATTAAGTGTTGCTCCCGGAGGAAACATAGTGTTGACAGCTTTACCCGTCGGAGCAGTGAAGAGAATGGTGTTAATTCCAATGAATTGCTGAAAAAAGAAAAGACTAACACCGAGCAGCAAGGCAAATCTAACCGGAGTTGTAAAAAGCTGGCTCCATAAATCTCCCGTCGGTTCAGCTAAAGATTTATGTATCTCCTTTATGGTTGCATCAATGTTCTTATGACCAAGTATGTGGAAGGATTTACGGGCCTCTTCTTCATCCCCCTGAAGCATTAGCCAGCGCGGAGATTCGACCAGCATTAGGGAAGCCAGACTCAGAAAAAATCCCGGAACAGCACCAATGAGAAGCATCCCACGCCATCCATGTAGGACGTCTTGAAAGAATGCGGATGCTATATAGGCCGCCAGTAGGCCTGAAGTGATTCCCACCTGATAGCAGATAACATGTTGGGCGCGTTTGCCTGTTGGTGAAATTTCCGAAATATACAAAGGGGCTGCAAGTGATACCGCGCCGAGAGCTACGCCAACGAGCACTCGGCATATGACAAACATTTCTGGAGAATTGGTTAGTGCGCTGGAAAAACTACCCATAACAAACAGACCGGCTGTTGCCATGATCGTGTCACGCCGACCAATGTAATCAGCTATTTTACCAGCTAGAGCCGCACCTATCACTGCTCCGGCCAGAATCGCCACCATGACACCTAGTTCCTGTCCGGGAGAGAGGTTCCAGATCTGTTTAAGTTTTGGCATCACACCGGCGATAATGCCGGTATCAATCCCGAAAAGAAACCCTCCGATAGAGGCTATTGCCGTGGCGATGTATAACATCATTGCTCCTAGGTTCCACTATAAGTAATTACTTAGCCATTTTATTACATGAAATCTTGTGATAAACCGAGAAAATCGTGAACACCTTTTATTACCTGATCCTGTTCCGAAATGGTCATCCCGTTGAACAGGGGAAGCGCTAGCTTGCGGCTTTGCAGGTCCTCCGTTACGGGCAGATGCACATTTTTAAAAAGTGTCTGGCGTAAAGCATTATCTTGCTGGTGCGACAAGCAGGGGTAGACTATTTTGGAAGGGACACCTTGAGAGTCCAGAAAAGAAATTAAATCATTACGGGAATCTTCAGTCTTTAGCAGAATTGTGTAGAGGTGCCATCCATTATTTGGCCCAGGTTTAGGCAATGTTAGCATGGCTTTGTTTTCTAGCTTTTGAAAAGACCGATTGTAGCGCATCGCCAGAAACATTCGGCGGAAGTTAATGATGGCAAGGTAAGGTAAGCGGGCCAGAAGAACTGCTGCCTGTAAGTTATCTATGAGTGCATTAAATCCCATTGGCAGTTTTTTGTGCATCTTATGGTTCGGCGTGAAACCGTGGTAGGCAATCATTCTCGCTTTTTTAGCAAGCTCCGCATTATTTGTTATCAAGGCTCCGGCCTTGCCGCAGCCTGAAAAATTTTTGAACGTATTGAAACTGAGCGTTGCAAACTCGGCACTAGTGCCGACACCGCTAACTCCTATGGCCTGGCAAGCATCTTCAATCAAGGCCACACTATGTTTTTGTGTTATCTGTTTTAAGTCATCCATACCTGCCAGTCCTCCATAAAGGTCAACAGGCAGAATAACTCGAGTGCGGGATGTAACTAAGCTCTCCACGCTTTCGGGATCGAGATTGTGGCTCTGCTCACATACATCAGCCAGAACAGGGCGAGCACCCACTGCCAGTATCGCATTTTCTGTTGCCGCAAAGCTGTTGGCAGGAAGAATGACTTCGTCGTCTGGCTTAACATCAAGAGCCAGTAAGGCGATTGTTAGAGCGGCAGTTCCGCTGGACGTGAGGATCACATGTTGGCTGCCCAAAAAATCCTGTAGATGCGTTGTTAGTTCGTCAATCTCAGGGCCATATATGCATGTACCATTTCTAATGCATCGCGATGCTGCTTCAACACATAGATTTTTTTCTTCTTCGCTTAACATGCGCTGCACAGGCTCGAATTCGAAACAATCTGTTTTTTCACTGCCAGAAAACAGGTTGGGGACCCATACATTTGGTTCATGGCCCTTGCTGTCAGCTATAAATTCTGAAATTTTCTGGTTGGCCAGACAATCGCGAAAAACAAATGGTTCAGTTTTCGATATGGCCTCATTTTTAAATAGCCGTAGATATAAAGCGTACAAGCTTGAGCTAAGGCCATCAATAGTAATAGCAGACATTAGCGGTCCTCCTTTTTCCAACTAAAATATTCCAAAATTGCATCAGGCTTGAGGTTTTCCTGCTTACATAAATTTATAATCTTAGTCAGATCCGAGCCTCCTGCTTGAGTAGCTGCAACTCCGCTTGTAATTAAGATAGCTGGGAGTCCTGCATTTTTTGCCCCTCGGATATCTGTGGATAAGCTGTCTCCCACAACTGCGAGGGCAATTTTTTGCTTTTCTGGAAAGCAAGACAGGGCTCGTTCAAAAATCATTGGATATGGTTTTCCAAATTTATGCACGACTCCACCTAACTCTTCGTAGGCCAAAGCAAGACTTCCGGCGCACGGAGTCTGCGAGCCGTCAATATGGCTGATGCTCAGATCCGGGTTGGCGCAGTACATAGGGAGAGAGTTGCGGGCTGCACATGCCAGCTGTTCTGTATAAGAGGCGATATTTTGTTGTTCATCATTTAGACCAGTAACCAGCAAAAAATGCGCTTCGTTTAATAAGTCTACTCGTTTAAAACCGAGTCCGTCGATCAGCCCGGCCCGTATCTCAGGACCAATGTGCATATAGTTTTTACCTATATCCTCTCCATCTTTTACAGCCTCACGGGTCAAGGTTCCGGAGGTAAACAAGCTGTCATAAAGATCAGGGCTGAATCCAATATTCTGGAGTTCTTGCGCCAATACAGACTCAGTAGAAGGCGTATTGGATATAAGTGTAACAGGGCAGTTCAAGTTCCGCATGCGGCGCAGTCCGTCCACAGCTCCCGGATAGGGATTAAAACCGTCGTGCAAGACTCCCCATACATCGAGTATAAATGCCTGATAATCGTCAACCATTTCCGCAATTCCAGAATATGTTTTCATAGTTGTATTTTGCTATTTAGGTTTAAATATTCTTTGGACTTGTAATCCAGATATCCCGGGATGCGTTCAGCTATGAGTTGCCAGTTAGGGTTGGAATTTTTGTCAAATCGGTTTTGTGTGCTTGATGATTCGCTGTCCTGATGTAGGCATTCAATACCGGGAAGATAACACGGTAGTGCATTTGTTTGGGTGATCATGCGATGGGCAAAGTCTATATCTTCATATCCCCAACATCCATCGAATATCTCGTCAAACCCACCTACGGCATTTGCTGAGTCTTTGCGGTAAATCAGGTTGCAGGAATGAAAATAGGCCCAAGGGTGCTCTAAATCCTGTAACTTATCGAGGTAAGGTACCCGCCGGTCCACAATCTGAGAATAGTTGGCTTCACTCGCCACTAGCGGCAGAGCATCATAGCTTACTTTGTCAGCGAGGATGTCATTGTCGGTAATATTGTTCATATCTACGAAACGTCGCAGCCCTACAATAATGGGATTTTCATGATGGCTGTTCTGAACCCATTCCGTGAGCCTTTTCAAATAACTGGGCGTGATCACACAGTCAGAATCCAGATTCACAATCCAATCATAGCGGCTTAGACGCAGGCCCAGATTGCGCGCGCGGCTGACAGCCATGGGATGAGGGAGTTTTGGTTGGCGCAGAAGGTAGAGGTCCAGAAAATCAATATATTTAGTATATGCTTTATCGATATCTTCATCGAAAGAGTTGTTATCTACTAATATGACTTCGAAAGGCACAACACCCGTGTTCATACTGAGTCCAGCCAAAGTTTTTTTTAGTAGTTCAATGTTGTTATGGCATGGAATAACGAAAGAAAACATGAGAAGCCTCCTGAAGCATGCAGATAATTATTTGAGAAATGTGGTTTTAGCCAAATGTCGGCCCAAGCGGTGGGCAAGTGCCATCAGGGTTAATGTGAGGTGCTTTTCCGGTAAAAATGGCACAACACTACCGTCGCATATATAAAGATTCGGGTGATCATGGCAGCGTAAGTTTTCATCTACGACCCCTTGATTTGAATTCAGATCCATGCGCGCTGTTCCTGCATAGTGAATCCCTAGGCCGGCCCCTGCTTTTTCTTTGACCAGCAGGGTGGCGGATGCTTTTTTAAGAATTGTTCCAGCCAGCTCCAGCATAGCTTGCTGCATGTCCTGCTCATGTGAAGATTCATTGTAAACAACCTTAACTTGCGGGATTCCGAAGGAGTCTTTCTGGCTGGAGGGTAAGATACGATTTTCTCTTCTTCGATCGGCCGGGCCAAAAAAGGCAAGAGTCACATAGCTTCGGAACAGCTGTCGGGCCAGCCAGGGCTTAATCTTTGCGGGGCACCATTTCATCTTTGAAAGATACAGCGGTACTTCCGGTAGTTGGTGCACCAGTTGTCCTATGCAACGAAAAGATTTTCCTTCAGCTGTTTTGGGTCGCGCCAATAGCAGGAGGTGGTCTCCGAATCCCTGCAGATACCTTTTCTGTGATCCCCACAATTTCCATAGAGAGGTAGTAAGCAGGACTTTCGGGTTATCCTGTAGCCCTGTACCGAGTAGTTGTGATGAATTGGCAAGTCCCTCGGGGTGTTTTGCTGTGGCGGAATTAAATAAAATACGAGGCGTTTCCAGAGCTCCGGTGGCCAATACATAAGTTTTGGCTGAAATGGTCTCTTTTACACCTGTTTTTGTGTTTAGAATTTCCAATCCATTAACGGCGCCATTGTCAGAACAATTAAGCCGCACGGCCTTGCTGTGCAGTTTAATCTCAAAATTATCCGACTTTTGTATTTCGGGCAGCAACCGGGTGGAAAATTTATACACGGAGTTATGCGGACAGCCTGAAAGACAACTGCCTGTGTTTTTGCAGCAGTCAAGGCGATCTGGACGGGTTTCAACTGCTTTGCGATTGGCTATGGCACGCAGGTTAGGATTTTTCATGTTCCGGCAGGCATCTCTAACTAGTATATCCGGTGGGCGGAGATCCTTTGCAGGAATAAAATCACCGTCCGGCAATTCTTCTAATCCTTCGCAGGTTCCGCAAACTCGAATAAGTTTTTCAACAGCGTCGTAGTGTGGGCTGAGATCTTCGTACGAAATGGGCCAATCACGAAAATCTTCATCGGAGAAACGAACGGCCACTCCATTCCAGAGGTTGGTGAGGCCATCCATGGCAAAAATTTGAAATTGGCGAAAGCTATTCGGCATGTCGGGATACGAAGAGAGCTGTTCTCGAGTCGCGTATAGTTTATTGTGAAAAGCGAAGGCATGGGGATCAATTGGGAAGCTAGCTTCTGGGTGTATATCGAAATTTCTGTCCACAGAGTTGTCGGGCTTAGCAAAGTACCCTTCTGGCAGAGCTCCTCCCTGCTCGATTGAAATCACTCTCAATCCGCTATCTACCAGCGTCTTGACCAGAATTCCCCCACTGGCTCCAGTGCCGATCACGCAGACATCATAAGAATTATTCCCCACCGGAAATTCTCCTGTATGTTTCAGGAGTAGAGAAAAAAATATATTCCAAAAATTCGTTAATAATTTTTAAGGAAGGGCGGGTGCTTGTCTCTTGGCGAAATCCTGACGATCTACCAAGCTGTAATTCATGCAGAGTGTCGAGGGTCTGAATTATCTGGCCATGGCTTTCCGCCACTCTGATAATATCTTCCTGATAACACTCTAAACCCTTATGATATGGGCTTTCAATGATAAGTCTATGTAGAAGCGCAGCTCTAGTTTGGCGGGCTGTGGCTTCTTTTCCTAGCTTTTCACTCTGTTGCATATACATTTCTCGCTCAAATCCGTGAAAATTACTAAACATTAATTACCGGTACATAATTAGCTTAACTAATAACATGGAAGACTGTTATATGAAAAAAGAAAGAATAAACGTTAATACCCTTAATATAATATAAAGAGGTTTTCATTATTATTAATAATGGTTACTATGTTTATGATTGTCAACTAAAGACCTTATCTGATTCAAAATAGTACAGCTACATATACATAATGGAGTGGGAGAGATGCATAGCTTAGAGACAATGCCTATTTCCGTTCGGCAGAAGACCAGATATGTTCTTACAGACATAGATGACACTCTTACGGACAACGGAAGCTTAGAGGCTAAAACGTTCGCAGCGCTCGCAGCGCTACGCGATAGTGGCAGAAAAGTTGTTCCAGTCACAGGGCGTTCTGCTGGTTGGTGTGATCACATGGCCCGCATGTGGCCTGTAGAAGGTATTATCGGTGAAAACGGGGCGTTTTACTTCCGCTATGACCATGGAGAAAAGCGTATGATCCGAAGATATGTGCGCGAAAAAGGTACACGTTTAAAAGATAGGATGCGGCTAGATTCTTTGTGTCAGAAAGCTCTAGATGCCGTCCCGGGCTGTGCTTTAGCCGCAGACCAGCCATACCGTGATACTGACCTTGCTATAGATTTCCGTGAAGACGTGCCTCCACTGCCTGAAGCAGATGCTGAAAAGGTCCTTAAGATATTCACTGAGGCCGGTTTTCAAGGTAATATCAGTTCAATCCATGTTAACGTCTGGTGTGGAGATTATAGCAAACTTACAACCACACACCTGATGTTTAAAGAGATATTTGATGAAGATTTGAAATCAATTATTGATGAAGTCGTATATATTGGTGATTCTCCTAATGACGAATCTATGTTTACATATTTTCCTAATTCGATTGGGGTGGCTAATATACTGGACTTTAAAAATTTTACAAAACACCCGACATACATGACTGACAATCGGGGAGGAAAAGGTTTTGCGGAGTTTAGCAAATTACTCATTTCTTCTAATGGTAGTTAAGTTTACTGAGGGCAGATAAACTCCTGTTTAGTAGTGTATTTATGGATTAATCCTAATATCTTCAAATCGTCCCATAGCTGGAATATTTCCGCTACCATCATTCGCAATTGTCAGGGATTCAAACCCTGCTTCCGAATTTGGTGAACAAGCGGAGCTGAACGTTTTCCCGTCCAATGTCATAGATATACCAGCCTTGCTCCATGAGATGGAAATCTTATGGGGTTCGTTTTGTTTCCAGTCAGGTATTTCCTGCCCAACCACGCATGTAGGGATTCCTTTTTCCCATCTAATAAGTTGCAGAAAATCTTTTGATGTTTTCTCTAAAAACATTGATCCCATGTTCCATGCTTTCCCGTAAAAACCTAAGAGCATCCTTTGCTTATTGTCGCCAGCGGACCAATCTGGAGTGAAGGTGAAAGACGCACTTCCTTCCGCGTTTTTATTATCTATGCTTTTCGGTGTTACGGAAGTGAAGAACTGATCTTCTCCCGAGCTGAATCCTTTACCCATTTCCGTGCTGCTTCTTCTTCCTTGCAAATCAAGATCATACCAGTATGCCGGACGGCCTGAACCAGAAGTATACAATTTATGTGCATCCTCCGCGGATAGAGGTGTGTCGAATATCATCAGGTCGTCATATTCACCGAGAGCGGGGAACTGGTTCTGATGGTCTGCACCTAGGTGCAGCGTTTTGAAGTCAGATTGAAATGGAACAGGAAGGTCGGCTTTTGCGTAAATATTGCCATCAACATAAATAGAAGCGAACGCTCTGTTCCAGTCTATCGTAATATTGTGCCACTGATTTTTTGACAATTCGATAGGCTGGCCTTCCACCATACCTGTGAATCCATCTTTGAAAAAGAGGGCCCTGAGTGTCTTTTCTGGAGACATTTCCAGAAAAACAGATCCTTTGTCCCATTTAGGACCTTTTGCCATTAACAGCATGTACTTTTCATTCTCGACTTTCCATTGCGGTAGAATTCTGAACGATATAGCACCTTCTCCAATTTTTACGGGAGAATCGAATCTGTAGCGTAGCCGTGTGTCTGATCCAGATTTTATTACAGTGGAGTTGTTTTTGTTTGCAATATTAAAGCCTGACTGTTCGATAATCAGACTATCCGGTAGCCATGTTACCAACATGCTTTCTTGTTCAGAAGAAGCAAGATTTTCTACCGCATTTCCTTTTCTAAGGTAATCCTGCATCCTTCCTGCGTCATATTTGGTTACTCGGATTGACTGGAAGTGAACTAATATCGGGTTGGTTTTAATTCCTTCTTTAAAGTCTTTATGCTTCTTTATTAACCGTCTTTCTGAAAGAAAAGCAGGCACTTGTCCATCGGGGTCTGAAAAGAATTCATGGGCCTGAATGAGCCATATATTATCAAAATTTTGGGTTTCTTTTTTTAAATCTACATGACTGAAAGCAGGGATTATTTTAGGATCTCCGTCATCTCCGAAGTAATACACGAAAGGTTCATATATCCATGGAGCGCTGAGGACCAAAGCTTCACCGGGCTTTACATTTTCTTTGACGTATTGTGCAACTTCCCGCCACTGCTCTTTGTCATATGATGAGTAGTAGAGCCACAATCCATGCGTTGTGGCCGTGAGAAAAAGGCATAGGGCAGCTACTTTGAGTGCTGGTGGAGCTATACGAGTTATGACAAGTCCTACAAACAGGCAGAATCCGGGTAAGAATTGGATCGCATAACGTTCTACATAAATTGGCGAGAGAATTAGAGAAAATACGAAGGGAGTGGCAACCGCGCAGGTAAACCATAATCCTAGGAAAAGTCCGGTCATGGAATTGTTTGTCTGGTTTTGGATGGAGTCTTTTACCATACGTCGAAGTGACGGGATTATGATGGAGATCAGGCAGAGAATTAGAGCGAATGCTACTGCTGCAAGTGGTGCGGTTCCACCTGCTAGCTGTACGAATGTTCGCCATGCTGTGAATAGATCAGGGGCAGGAACCCATGATCCCGGGCCTTCCCCACCCAGCTTGGCTAAAACCTGTTTGACTAGAAAGTACAGCCACGGACTGAAAATTATGAGTGCCGCAACATTTACACTTATCCAACCGACCAGTCGTTTAATTCGCTGACCCGGGGTGATTGTAAACTTAGTTATGAAGTATAATTGATGAAATAAAATTATAAAGGCTGTGAAAGTATGGATGTAAAGCATCAGGGCGATGCTTGCAGCGTAGTATAAAAAGTTTTTGCGACTTGGATTATCTATAAAAAGAAGCAGTCCGTGGCAGGCAAGTAAAATTGCACTAAGTAGTATGGTGTAGCTGCGAGCTTCTTGCGAGAAATTTATACCCATATATGAGACTGCAAGGAAAAGAGCTCCAAGCAGTGCGGCGTTTCTACTCATGAGTTTTTCGCCGACCTTGAAAGTCAAGAAGACGGCAATAACTCCGAAGATTGCGGAGGGTAGTCGTAGAGCTGTTTCAGATATTCCGAAAAGCTCGGTCCATATGTGCATGATGAAAAGGTAGAGCGGAGGGTGAACGTCTCGAGCGCAGTATTCAATGATACCGCTGAAGGATTTTGTTGCATAAGCAACGGTCTGTCCTTCGTCTATCCAAAGACTTTCATCACCGATGGAGTAAAGCCTCAGGATCGTGGCAAGTAACATTATTGCCCATAATGCAAGGTCTATGTGTTTGGCTTTGTCATTCATGACAGCTCCTTATTTATTTGCAAGACCATTCTCGATCTGTATCATTCTTTCAGCTACGGATTCAGGTGCAATGTCTTTAGCTAGAGACTCTTTTAAAAGTTCAAGAGTTGCGCTGGCTGCTCCGTACCATCCGGGAGTAGATTGATTGACTTTGACTATTTCCGGAGCCTGTTCGCCTTGTTCATACATGGCTTGTGCCGGTTTAGGGCTCATGGCTGGAAGATTTGCTCCGTATACGGCGGCGGATTTGCGGGCAGGGAGTATGTATTTGTTTTTTAGGCGGTAGAAGTCAGAGCGTTGAGAAGTAAGGAACTTCAATAGCTGTAGTGCCTGTTCTGGGTGCTTGGTTCTATTGTTAACGGCATACCCTCTGGTCCAGATATAGTTCTGTTTACGGTCTGATTCGTTAGCAACGGGCAGAAAGTCTACAAGCACATCTTTCGGGTGAACTGGAAAGCCCACTTCAGCGCTTTGGCTTAAAAGGAACCATACATAGTTACCGTTTATAGATAATCCTGCGCGTCCTGAGCGAAATTCTCCCTCAGCAGTGGTATGGTCATATTTATCGTAGTCGGGCTGATTTTCCCTCACCAGTATAGTAAAATTTTTGTAAGCTGATGTGTGAGCTTCAAGCCTGTTTGCCGATTTTTGTCCATGTAGCTCAATTTGAAGTAGAGTGTAGTAAAATTTATAAAGGTTAAGACCTTTAGATGGGAATATAATGCCTTGAATCCCGAACTTCTCTTTTATAAATCTAGAAGTAGCGATCAGTTCATCAAGTGTGTGTGGTACTCCTGATTCAGGGAGGAGGTCCTTGCGGGCGTATAGATATTGTAATCCGACTAGAGCCGGAAGACCGTAAAGTTCATCGTCTTTGGAGTATCCGGCAATAAGTGGTTTCAGATAGTCAGAACGATCAGTGGGTGAGAGCTTGTTGAACCATGATCCGATTGGTAGAAGAAGATTGTCATGTGTAAAATCCGCAACCCAGCTACCCGGCATTTCTATTATGTCTGGTTGTTCTGCCGCAGGATCTTTCATTATTTTCATAGATTTTTCATGGATTTGCCATTCATCATATTCGGGGATAACTTTAACTTTAATTTCAGGATGGATAGACATAAAGTCATTCAATGTTCCAAGGTCTTTGCTGTTCTCGCTAAAGACGCGGTTAACGTCGCCAAAAATTGTAAGTAATGCCGGATTTTCGGGGGTAGGGGTTTTCGCGCAGGCCGCGGCTAGGCTTAAAATAGCTGCAAGGATTAGAATTTTAATGAATTTCATGGCAGTTCTCCCTATTTCCGATTTTTAATTGGCGTAGGCGTGATAGTTCCGGACATTTTTCTGTACATGGCGGCTTCAAGAATTAGAGCATTGGTCTCGAGTGTGATGGCTTTGTTTGCACCTGCTGTGTCATACTTCCCAGAATAAAAACCCTTACCTTGCTCACTAAGAGGGGATAGGTTTTCGATTAGCATGCGTGTGTAGGCCGTGTTGTATAGAGCGTCCCATCCGAAAGCCATGGCGGTCGATGACCAGAATAGATTAATAGGTTTATCGGAATACGGGCTAATACATTGCCACGTTTTTTTACCGTTTTTTGCTATTATTGCACTGGTAGCAAACCACGGAGCGCGGTCCAGCCTTCCATCGCTTACACAGGTAATTGTTTTTGTTTTATTGTAGCGAGCTTTCTGTACTTCATAGATGCGCCTTATAAGTTTATCTTGTTCGTTTCCTGTTTTTCCAAATTCCATAAGGGTTAACACAAAGGGTTTTGAAGAAAGGAGAGATTTTACAGATTTATCATATGGAACCTTTACTCCCAGCATGTTTTTGTAACCTAGAGTTTTGCGGTAATCACTTGAAGACCATGCGTTGAGGCCCCAAACTTTTAAGCTTTCAGCTGCATAAGAGCCATGACCGAACCCATTTACAACCGTTGTAATTTCCTTTCCTGCATAAACATTCATGCTGTAGATCAACCCGTTTGTGACGAGCCTCTCTGTGCGCATTCTATTAAAAATATTTTCTATGGCAGGTTTAAATTCTGGATGTAGTATTGCTGTTTTTTTGAGCCATAACAATAATCTTGCTACATCTGGGCCGACCCACCCAATGCCAGATGAAGTTGGCTTTTGATCTTCACCAATCATTCTTGCTGACTCGGCAAAATACAGCTTATTCGGCAATTCGTCGTTATACAGATCCATGGATGATAGCGTTTGAAGCATTAATCCTGCACGCTGCTTAAATTCATCACCACTTATAAGTTCTAATTCATAGGCGGCGTTAAGTGCGGCAAGTGAAGATCCAATTTCCCAGACTGTGGTAACTGAGTATAGATCCAGCCCGTTGTATAATCCTGTTGAAGATTGGTAATTTCGCTGGAAATAGCTCCATGCGAGTCTAGCTGCATCACGGTAGGTCTCATTTAATTCGGGTTTCGAGTTTGTTGAATCGTTGGCCGCCGCTATTGTCGCGGCTGCTGCGGCTGAGCTGTGATTTCTGGGCACTGCGGTCTTTTTTACAATTGGCAGATTGGTTCTGCCGGATATGTTTAGATTCGGTTGTGGACTGTTAGTCGAAGCTTGTCCCCATACTCCTTCAGAATAAGGAATAACTGTAACAGGGCCTTGTCCTGCATCACCCATGTTGTTCCATATTTGATCGGCTGTTTTTTCTCTGCGCAGTCCGGTGGAGGGTCTAATGTAGTTTTTTAGACCGAACAATTCCCACGCTGTAGCCATACGTCCTGCTTCTGGCGGAAGACTTACTGCCGGGCCAGCAAATCCGGGCGATTGTCCTGCTCCTACCGCCGCAGGTCCGGCGGCCCCGAGTCTAGCCATTTCAAGTTGTTGATCTAGGTTTTTTCGGACTTCATTCCACGACATTCCGGCTCTCGCAAAGCGAGCTGTGGCCATCCCCCAAGATTCGTAGGCTCTTGCGTTTCCGGAGTTTTCTGCTGCGCGGCTGGCCATTACGAAGACTATTCCGCTAACTTCCGGCGAGAGTCCTCTCATATTTTCAGCAAGATCTTGTAAAATCATGGCTGATGGCTCAAATTTTCCATTTTTATAGAGGGCAACCGCTTCAGCAAATGTCGGGCTGGAAACTAGCTGGCCCAGTCCGTCGAAAGCTGCCATTGCTGAAATTGCACTCATCAAGCATATAGCGAAGGTTATTGTCAGAATGCGGAAAGATTTCATGTTATGAATCCTCTCTTTCTCTGCCCGGTAAACATCTAGGATAATCACTCATTGGTAGTTCCTTGCGGATGTAAAAATCAATGAAACTTGGTTCTTTAGTAACCCTCACTAGCGGACCTGTAAGCTTATGAAGCAAAGATTCCAGAACCATGGCATTTGTTTCAAGCACAATGACCCTATTGATTCTCCAATTTTTTTCATATCGTCCTTCAAGCCATCCTCGTCCTTCCTCAAAGAAACAGCAGGCTGCCGCAGCCATGATGAAGTTTGTGTATTCTGTGTCCCACAGCGACCACATCCCGAAAATTGCACGGGTCGAAAAAACAGCCAGATCATAATTCATTTCTCCTGATCGTGAAATGGTCGGCCAGAGCTTTCCTTCTGCCGTGATGGTTCCGATGACTGCGTATGGTGGTTTATCTACGCCGTTTTCACTTCTGGCAGTCATTATGCCCTCGCGGCGATAGCGTTCTTCTTGGATTTTATAAACGCCATTAGCTATTTCCGATCTTTCAAGAGAGTCATCTCCTGTTGGGTGACCTTCCGGCATTCCAGTATCAGAGAATCCGAACTCCATACCTTCAAGTAAAAAAGGTGTGGATGTTAGATATACTGGTACTCCCGTGGAGATAGAACTCCGGGGATCATATGGCATTTTGTATCCGTAAATTTCTATATAGCGAAGTGGAGACGGCACAGAAGAGCGGACATTAAGTCCCCATAATTCATATCCTCTTGCGGCGTATGCTTCCCAGCCAAGCCTGCCTTCGTAAATAAATTCTGTTTTTCCGTTTACAGTGCGCCCGCTTCGAAGTGTGTCATCACTTGATATGGCAAGACAAAAATTCCAACGCAATACTGCGCGGTCTATACCTTCCGCAAAAAGTGGGTATTCTGATTTTAAAACTTTTAGCCATGTGAGTAACCGTCCTATGTCCAGTGCGGAAAATCCGGCTGAACCCGGTTTCATGTCAAACCCGACCATGCGTCCTGTATTGGTATTGTAAATCAGGTTGGGTAATTCTCCGGCATAAAGCTCCATGGCATTAAGCCATTCAATCAGTTTAGTTACCCGTTGGCAGAAAGATCTTTCATCCAGAATATTCATGCGATGCGCTGAAATCATGGCGGAAAGATAGGCCGCAATTTCTCCAACGGAAGTGTAAGGATAGTTTTCGGCCGCGTTTACCAGCCCGGTTCCAGTATTGTAGTTTTTTTCAAAATATGTCCACGCTACTTCCGCAAAGAGCTGTCCTCTATCGGACAGTATATTACATTGCGTCAGCACGAGTTCGTTTTCATCATAAGGAGAAGAAAACCCACATTTTATATTTTCATAAATAGCGCCGCACCCTGCCTGCATTGGAAGCAGAAAGAGCATAATTAGAAATATTGCGGCTTTACGATGAATCATGAAATCTCCATCAAGGGTCATATTTGTGTATGGTTATGTAAGGTTGATATTTCCACGGTGGCAGTGCTTTAGATGGCAGAGAGTTACTTTTAAAGAATTTATCCCAGTAACTTTTGCTATCACTATATTTCAGCAACTTTCCTTGAGTTTTGTAGAGTAATATTTCGAGGATTACACCATTTCCGTTCAGGGTAATGGCATGATTAAGTTTTCCTGTTTTTTCATAACGTCCTACGTAGAAACCTTTACCCGGTTCGTACATGGTGGAGGCAACCTCTGCCAAAAGGTCAGTATAATCAGATTTGAATAGAACCCATAATCCAAGAGCTGCTTTAGTGTTTAGGCTGGAGAGTTCCGGCATTGGGGTTCCTTCGTGGCTTAAAGTTGCCCACGGGATTCCTTGTCCGAGAATTGTGTCGTAGATAAAGTAGGGTGCCTTATCTACCGCGTCCTCAGTTTTGGCAGTAAGTATTCCAGTATTTAGAAAACGTGATTCTTGAGCTTTATATACATTCCAAGCAAATTTAGCCTGCATGGGATCGCTGTGGCGGTTCACATTGGTATTACGATCGCCGGGTAGGTCCCAGTTATGTTCAATCCCGTCAAGAACGTAATTTTCTGTCACTACAAAGTTCGGTGCATGTTCATTTTCAGGGTCCCGAGCATCGAAAGGAACTGGAACTCCGTAGATGGTTATGGTGGAGTAAGGATCAATTTTGGAAGCAGTCTTTGTGTTTGCTCCCCAAAGTCCGAATCCTCTGGCCGCATATTCTTCATATCCAAGCCGCCCTTCAGCGTAGTGGATCAGGTTGTTTGCGTCCCTTTGATAGTAACTTGCCCCGAACATAATACCTTGACGGTCCATAAGCTTGGACCAGTTCCAGCGCATAACCGATTTATCAATTTGTTCTGCATATTCAGGGTAGCGTTCTTTTAGAATTTTCAGCCACGTAAGCAGTCTGCCTAAATCTAGAGCTGACCATCCCAGTGCGCCAGGTTGATTCGACCAGTCTACCATTGCGCCGTTGTCCGCACTGTAAAATTGGTTGGGCAGGTCGCCTCTGAAAAGTTCCATGACATTCAGCCATGAAACAATTTTTCTAATGCGCGAATCAAAATCTTTGCTGTCAATAATTCCAAGCTCTTTGGCTGCAACAACTGCGGCTATATGTGCTGAAAGATCCCACATTGTGAAAGGGGAGTAGTTCGGCTGTGCTCCCGCGAGTCCGGTTTGCTGGTTAACATTGTTTTTAAAGTAATCCCATGCGGTTTCTGCCCATTTTTGCTCTCTAGGTGTGAGCGGACCTTGCCTTGGAACCTGCTTAACCGCTGGCTTGAAATCAGCTTCTGAATTTGCGGGAAACATGGCTGAAAAACCAGAAATTACAAGTGCGAGAAGCATAACCGTTGAAATTAATTTTATGAATTTTATTCTCATGGCATCGGCTCCGCTTTTGCCAAAGGTAGCAGTGGTTGAAATTCAATTTGGAATTTCGACGGTGGAAGTCCCTGTGATTCAAAGGATTCGTTTTTAAGAGTAAGCTCCCAATAGCCGGGTGTGGTTGAATCTCTATAAAGTATGCCTGAATGGACGAAAGCAAGTGCTTCCAGGATGGCGGCATTGTCATTTAATGAAATGGATTTGTTCGCTATTCCACTGTCTTCGTAATAACCAGCATACCATCCGCCGTAACTGTCAAACATATCAGGAACTGCGTTCATGAGCAGGTCGGTATATGGAGTATTGAACATGGCCCAAAGTAGGAATGTGGCTCCAGTGGAAACACACGCTTGTTCGGGGTGGCTCTTTCCTGATTTATCTATGGTGGCAAAAGGTTCCCCGAGAGCAAATACTGAATCTATTACAAAATATGGAGGGTGATCAAGATTGTGATCTGTTCGTGCTGTCAGTAGTCCTTCTACTTCGTATCGGGATTGTTGAACTTCAAAAGATGCCGATGCAAGTTGGCGGGAAGTATCATCTTCAGGCCATAGATTGTTTTCCATTTCGTAGACTGGGGATGTCCATCCCATTTCCATTCCGCCAAGCAAGCTACTGCCAGTTACAACTGCTCCAATCTGAAAGGGTTCACCTTGTGAGCGGGGGAGTCCGGCTTCTTTGATAGGACGGTTATCAAATGGAAGTAGAATTCCATTAATTGTCACCATCGAATAATGGTCAGTGCGCATAGAGGCTTTCACATTGAAACCCCATAAAGCAAAACCTTTTGCCGCATATTGTAATGGGCCTAAGCGGCCTTGCCTATAAGAATTAAGTTGCCCTGAATTATCTTTATATGCTCCGTAAAGGAGTCCCTCGGCATCAAGCAATCTTCTGAAATTCCAGCGCAGTACCGCTCTGTCTATTGCTGCGGCATGGGTAGGGTATTCGTTACGGACAATGCGCAACCAGATGAGCATGCGACCAATGTCGATTGCAGAATGTCCATCCTCACCTTGCTGTCCATTATTTTGGATCATCTGCCCGGTGCGAGCATTATAAAAAGTATTGGGAGTACCCATTGAGTTTAATTGCATGGAATTCAGCCATGTAACTAATTTGGTCATGCGAGTGTGAAAAGAGATGCTATCTATTATTTCCAGCCTTTTAGCACATGTCAGTGCTGCTAGGTATCCGGCTATATTGTGCATGGTCAGGGTGTCGCTGCCGACAGCTCCCTGAGGTAGGCCGGTTTCTGGAAATATTGTGCGCTCGAAATAAGCCCATGCTTGTTTTGCGCTGTTCATATCTTTTTCAGACAGAACCGCAGGGGATTCTTGCTCCCAAAAGCTACCTGTTGCGACGGCATGTCTGGGAGAAGGTTCCGCGGAAGCGATTTTGAATGTGAAAATATCATCACTACTTGCTGAGCGTGAATGCAGTTTACACCCGCACAGGGCAAATAATACCGTAACAAGTGCGGTTACTTGCAATAGTCTGGCAAGTTTATTCTGTTGTTTCATTTAATCCTCACCATTCCATATAGCCCGGTCCCCATGGTGGACGGGCTTTGCTTGGCTTTGATTTTGTTAGACTCGGTTTGCCTGCGAAAAAATTCCAGATGGACTCAAGATCAAGATTATATCCGAAAAATACACTTCCATCCATGAAGTCCCCTTTTTTGTTACTATCTCCCCACGGAAAACCGTTAGGAGCATAACTGCTAAAGGCAAGAATAAATCCTCCGGGAGACCAGTCGTAGTAACCGAATCCATATGTAAAATCAGGATCACCAGCTGTTGTCTGTGATGAATCTGGATAGAGGTTTCCCTGTGCCCAAAGGCTCACATTATTCCATATTGGAACTGAAACTCCTAATCCAAACCATTGTTTCCACCATCTTCCCTGTTGATATTCAGGTGTCAGGTTATATGACGCCCATCCCAAAAATCGGGCTTCATCATCAGGGTGCAGGAACCTTACAATCGATTCAGGTACTTCAAACCTGTAGGTCGTTGTTATTGTTCCCTGATTTAAATCGGTAAATTCCTCACCCACTTTCGGGGAAAGTCTGTTTCCGCCGTAGTTTGAGTATTCAATACTAAGCGTATCCGGGGCATAGTTTGCAACTCCGAAGCTGTAACTGAAATCCGGCTCATACCCTTGTTGGTAGTTAGAATCCAGATACTGGTAGAAAGTAACTCTGCCGTAATAAGGTGAGAGCCCGTTAAATCCAATGGTTTCAGTAACAGTTTGCTTTACAATATCCTTAGGAGAATCTCCGTTGCTATTTGCCTGCTCCGTGGCTGCCACGGCTGTTGTATAACCTACATTTATAGACATTTCCCTTGCCATGACTTCACCGAAAGAGTGCTTGCCGTTAAATCGCTCCGTATCTATTTTAAATGACCTTTCCATCATGTCCAGAAAGCTCCAGCCCTTATTCTTTTGACCAAGTGTTTTCATTCCCGGACTAGGAATATTCTTTATATATAGTGGTTCTTCTTCTCCATAGCAGATGGTGCTTGAGAGTAGCACCAGAAACACTGCAAGTATCCATTCTCTGCCAGAGAACATGATTATTTATTATTCCCCTTACCTTGAATCCGGAGGAATGGTCCGAATTTTCTATAGCACAGGGCTTCGAGAATGACTCCATTAGTGTTACAGGTGGTAACTGAATTTATTCTGCCGTCACTTTCATAAGTTCCGGCATAGAATCCATTTTTATCTGTGGCGAGCTGCAACGTTTTTTCAAGGAGCATTTCAGTATACTCCGTGTCATATAGACTGTTCCAACCAAATATGGCCTTGGTGCTCAGTGTCCTCCATTTGGATGATTCAAGTCCTTCGGAAGTGAGACAGGCCCAGGGTTTTCCTTCGCCAAATACTGTGTTGTAAGTAAAGAAAGGATCTTCGTTCAGAGCTGTTTCGGTAACTGCTGTCAGTATTCCTGTATTCTCCCATCTTTTTTCTTGAGCAAGGTATATGCGGTAAGAAAATTCATTTGAAAAATAGTCCCATCCGAACTCCAGTCCGTCTAAAATATAAGGTTCACTAAGAGCATATGTGTGTGCTCCAAAGCGGGCTGAGCTGCGAATATCAACAGGGACTTCCACTCCTTCAATTTCCACTAAACCAGTATGGTCTAAATAATTGTAAGCTTCACTGATATCGAATCCAAGCAATGCGAATGATTTGGACACATATTCCTCGTACCCTAAACGTCCTTCCTGATTAAGTTGCTCAATGCCGTTTTTGTATGTGACTCCGAAAAGTTGCCCATTTATAAACATACGGCTGAAATCCCAACGAGATATTATTTCTCTGACTTTTGGTGTGTATTGACTGTATTCGTACATGATCACGTTGAATGGGACGAATAGTCTACCGATGTCGATAGCACTCCAACCTGTGCCTGTATCAGATGGCTTGTTCTGGTAATCTGTCATGGAAAGGGATTTTGTGTCGTAAGCTTTGTTAGGTAGTTCATCATTATATAGAGGTATTTTAGCTAATGAATCGAGAGCCTTTGTCATACGATTATGAAAATTGTCATCACTGATAATTTCAAGCTTATGTGCTGAAATAAGTCCGAGCAGATATGAGGATGTGTCCCACAGTGTGGTGAAGTGAAACCCGGAAACTGAATCGGCTAACCCGGTTTCAGAGTTCCAGTTGTTTTCAAAGTATGTCCAAGCAGTTTTAGCCATCTTAATTTCATCTGCTGTTAAGTTGCGGCGCTCGGCAAAGGGGATGTCTGCAGTGAAAGTGATTGCCGGAACTGCTTTTCCTTCAGAACTTGTACCTGTGACAATACGCTCGGTCTGCAGGTAGCTGAGATCGGTCAGGAAAAATATGATTATGCCTGTAGTGATAAGCCCCAAAATTACGGCAATTTGACTTCGCATTTCCAGCAATTCATTCTTGAAACTCATCTTTGTCTCCAATACTTATATAAACTACTTTTTATTTCAGTTGATTGCTGTTCGAGTTCCAAGTTGCCGCACGTATTATAACCATGAGCGACGACATGTTCAGAAGCGACCAGAAGGTTGCAATTATGAACCCCAGTAGATCATACTCGTAGCCAAGGAATATTCTTCCGATGTACCAGAATATTCCTGCAAAGTTTAAAGCAATAATAAAAATTTGCGGCCGAACTAAGTCTAACCTTGCTCTGCTTTCACCTGTCTTGGGCGTCACCTTGAATTTGATGTCACTGCCTTTGAGAACTGTCCATATTGCTCTTATATTCAGTGGGAAAAATGCTACATAGTATTGTACGTTTCTAAGTGTATTTACGCCCCATGTTCCGAACATAAAGGTTATCTGGCTGATAAGCTGAAAAGACAGAATGTGAATGAAAAAATCCAGATTGAATCCGTTTACAGGCACAATGTTGGTGAAATAAAATATTGGTGGAGTGATCAGAAAAATTACCATCCAGAATGCCGCAAAATATGAAAAAGTTGATGAAAAATACATCAGTCTTTGCCCGGAAGATAATCCGGGAAGTGAGACTGGATTATCTCTACGAAGAAGGTCTAAAGTACCGCTAGAGTATTTAAAGTTTTGGGTAAGGTATGCTTCAAGATCCTGAGGGGATAGCATCTTTGAAAGTATTTCAGGGTGATGAACTGACTTCCATCGTCTGGATCGGTCGGCATGAAGAAGCATGGACGTATAAATATCCTCAGATACGTGATATTTATAAGGAGTAACTTCAGTTTCGCTCATGAAGCCTCTGATCGCGCCAAAACGCATAGCTTCGGCTAGTTCGGGATCATCTGTGTCCTTGCTGACGTGGTCCGCGTGGCGTTCTATTTCATCGGCATAACGAATAAGAGCAGCACGCTGTACAGCTTCACGTCTATGTAAAGAGCCAGCTCCGCAGCAGAATGCAGCATTGAAGTTCATACGTTTTCTGAGGATACAGTCATAAAACATGCGTGGGTCACTTCCGAATATGTCGCGGCCAATGTTTATGGGACCAATAACTTTCTCAATCATTCTTCCGAAGAAAGAGCCGACGGTTCCAATTTTTTTCCCGAGCCATTTTTCAAGAGTTATGCCTTCGGGAATATCATAAAACCATTGCGGAGTTTGAACCCATGCGACATCCGGATCTCTAAAATATCCCAGAGTACGTTCCAGAAATTTAGGGAAAGGGCGAGTGTCAGCGTCAAGAATGACAATGATATCGCCAGAAGTCTGTTCCATGGCGTTGCGCAAATTACCGGCTTTGAATCCTCGGTTATCATCACGGGTGATGTAGTTAGCCTCTTCTTCATCGGCGATTTGTCGCATTTCATCTCTTTTGCCATCGTCAAGAATATGAATACGGATATCCGCAGGGAACGGATACGTGACGGCCTTGGAATCACGGATACTATAGCGGACCAGTTCGGGGTCTTCTGTATACGTCGGCAGAAAAACATCTACTATGATTGGCCTGTCGACAGGTTGTTTATCATTTTCCGCAAGAATATCATTAACTGTTGTCGGAGGTTCTTTGGGCGTTTCGTCGCGGTAAGACCAAAGGTTGATGATGAAAAGGGTTGTGCTTAAGAATGCAAGCGTTTCTGCCAGTGCTAGCGGAATAGAAAACCAGAGAGCTTCTGTGTTGAGAGAATAAAACCAACGCCAGTGAAAGTACCAGACTCCCATAGCAATATTTATGGTAGCCAGATATTGATACAGAAATTGCCTGCTGCCCGAATAAGGAACGGGTTTGTAGGGCGTTCTGTGTTCAAATTTGGAAAAGTAGAATTCCTTCATATCTCGCTTCTTTAAAAACCTTCTATAGCGGCTTTTTCGTTTTTGAAGGATACTAAGATTTTATCAAGTCTTGTAAGTCTGAGCAGTTCAATAATTTGTTCATTGACGCAGCACAGTTTTATGTCTCCTTTTACTCCTACTAATCGTAGAGCAGAGATGATGGCTCCAAGTCCGGAACTGTCTATAAAATCAATGTGTTCTAAGTTAAGCAAAATTCTAATCTGCTCTTCTTTAATTAAGTTCAGAAGGGCAGTTTTAAAGTCCACGGCTGTGCTTGCGTCAAGGCGTGGTGTGTCCGGGGTGATAATACATATGTCTTGTTCGTTTTTTACATCAATTTTAAGCATAATTATTCTCCTTCTATGGGGCGTTCTTTTGTATAAAATTAAACTTTTCCGCGATGCAGAAAACGTATCCGCATAACGTCAATAAACATTTTGATGGAGTCTCTTATTGGATCTACTGTGGACCCTTCGGCATGGCTCCATTTTACGGGAACTTCCTTGATGCAATATCCTAATTTGCGGGCAAGAAATAGCTGTTCCACGTCAAAGCTGAAGCCGTAGAGTTTTTGCCTGTTAGCAATTTCTTTGCCTGCTTCGCTATGGAACGCTTTAAATCCGCATTGGGTGTCTTTTATGCCTCGGATGGCAAAAAGGCCGACAACAGAGTTGAAAAAGATGCTCATCAGTTCTCGGTAAAAAGGTTTTTTTTCAACTTCTGATTCTTTCATTTTGCGTGAACCTATTACTACCGCACAACCTTGTTCTAGAATTGGCAGCAGTTTATTTACCTCTTCAATAGGGGTTGAAAGATCTGCGTCTGAGAATAGAATGTATTTCCCGCATGTGCGGAGCATACCTCTTGCGACAGAAAATCCTTTTCCTACATTTTTCACGTTTTCCAAGATAGCACTGACTTTCTGGTCATTCATTTCGCTGCTATAGATGTCGACAGCCTTAACCACTTCTGTAGTCCAGTCTCTGCTTCCATCATCCACAACAATTATTTCACTTTTGTATGGTTGCTTGGAAAGAAATTCTTTTATCGTGTAAAGTGTATCTGCAATGCGTTCCTGCTCATTATAAGCTGGGATAACCACAGAAAGATAAATATCTTCTTCGTAATTATTCATTTTAACACCTCATTTCTTTGCAGTAAGGCCGACGCCGGCTGAAATGACAATAATTCCTGCCCAGCGTGATGCTGAAATTGTGTCACCGAACATCCACCACGAACCAAGAGCGACAAGCACGTAGCCAGAACTTAAGAGCGGATAAGCGTAGCTGAGGTCCAGCCTGCCAAGGACAGCAACCCATAAAACCATAGCCATCCCATAAGATGCGAGTCCGCAGAAAACCCACGGTTGAAATATTATGTGGAAAAAGGTCATCAAGTCCGGGTTTGAGAGTGGTCCTATAGCCAGCATTCCTTTTTTCATAAAAAGCTGTCCTATAACACCCAGAACAACGGATAAGATTACAAGCATGTATGATTTCATATGTTCCTTCTCAGCTTCTTGAAATAAGGATAATGCCGAAGATTATAGTAGCTATTCCTGCATAGCGATGCAGGGGGACTTCTTCGTTAAAAAGATATTTTGAAGCTATTGTGACCAGTACATAGCCAAGACTTAGCATAGGATAAGCAAGGCTTAGTTCCATGCGTGATAATACAAGCAGCCAGAGAAAGGCTCCCAGTCCGAGGCAGCCTATTCCCATAAAGATATGGATATTGGACGCTGCAGCCATAACACCTTTTCCCTCAGCCATTTCACTCTTGATGCGAATTGCACCAAGTTTTTGAAATATTTGTCCGAGTGTTGTCATCATGACTGAAACAAGAACCAGAAGATATTCCATTTGCTAATTCTCCGATTCGCTAACGGCGATGTTTTTGGTCATAGCCAGCACGTTTGTTTCGCCGGCTCGTTTATATTCAACATTGTCCATAACTTGCTTGATAAGGAAAACCCCATAGCCACCCGAAGGATGGTTTTCTAAATCTGGTTCCACCACGTTATCGAAATCAAATCCCGGACCATTGTCTTCCACTCTAATGATAAGATTCTGTCCTTTAAGTTTGAAACTTAGCTCAATTCCATCCTCTTTTGAAGCTTCTGCATGGCGAATGGCATTAGACACTGCTTCCGATACAGCAAGGTCAATTTTCTGGGCAATGTTGTCTGGCAGTGAAAGTTCTTTTTTGCATTGTTTCACCATTGCAGCGCTTATGGAAAGATTACTCAGGTCGGAGCCGAATCTTTCAGTTATGTTAAATTTTGTTTTCATGCTCCGCCTCCGGTCGAATGTTCTGGATTAGCTTTACGCAAGGTGTGGATTGTTACTTCCGGTGGGCAATTGAACCTTGCAGTAACTCCTGAACATCCTGCGCCGCGCGAAGTGTATCCTATCATTTGATTATATTCCCAGTGCCCGGCTGTCATGCTGCGTGGACATGCCGCATGTGTGATGAGCGGGACTTCTCCGGGAAGGCAAATCTGACCGCCGTGGGTATGGCCGCAAAGGTAGAGGTCCACTTCTGACTTTGCTGCTTCGGCGAATAACTCTGGTGAGTGCGAGAGTAGAATTGTGGTCGTTTTATCCGGCCTTGATTGGAGTGCTCTTTCAAGGTCATGAGATCCATAAAAATGAGGGTCATCTACGCCGGCAATAAATAGTTGTTCGCCTTCTTTTTCGATAAGAGCGTTTTCATTTAGAAGTACCTGTGCACCTGCTTTTTCCAGAGATGGAACCTGTTCAATGAAATCGTGATTTCCCAGTATTGCATAAATACCATGAGGGCAGTGTATGTTTTCCAGAAGAAGTTCCATTCCTAGCGAACAATCTTCATATGTATTGTGGGTAAGAAAGCGGTAGTCTCCGGTTAGTACGCAGAGGTCATATTTTAGGGATTTTACTAACGAGATAAGAGCTACCCCATTGTCAATAAATCCGTCTATGTGGATATCTGAGAGGTGCAGTATTTTAAATCCGTCAAAAGCGTCCGGGAGTTCTGGTAATGTTATAGCATGTTCTTCTGTTCTAAATGCAAGGCTGTTGTTCTTTCCACGCTCGGCCATGCCGGATAGTTTTAATACAGTCCCTACAAAACGAGTAAAGCTTTCTAAATTTTCAAGATGAACATGTCCGTAACCTTTTCCGTACAAGGTTGCGGAGTGGTCAATTTGCAGGATTAAGCGGCGAGAAATGGATTCCTGGCCCATCCTGACAGCTAGTTCAAGAAAAATATTTTGTGATAGAGAGCTCATTATTCTTCGCTTTTTTGTTTAAAATCGAGACAGCAGATTGTAACATCGTCCTGAGGCGGGCGGTTTTCTCCGAATTGCATCATTTTGTCATAAATACCATCAAGTATGTCACGGGAGGACATTTCTCGATATTCTTGAACTAGAGAAATGAATCTCTCCATCTCGAACATTTCGTCAGAAGGCGACTGATACTCAGATATTCCATCGGTAAAGCTGATCAGTCTGTCCCCTGGATTGAATGGAACTTCGTCTTCTTCAAATGGAATTCCTGAATTCATACCGATTACACTGCCGCCTTTTTCAAGGTACTCAAGTTCTCCATTGCTGCGAAGCAGGATCGGTGGCAAGTGGCCGGCGCTGCTGTAGCGAAGAGTTTTGCGAGCAGAGTTTACTATCCCGCAAAACATAGTGAAATGCTTATTCAGCCGCTCGATTGGAAAGTCATTATCCAGTTGCAGCAAAAGTTCAGAAGGTGGATTTATTTCTCCTGTTTCGGGGTTGGTCAGGTGGCTGGAACGTGTCAGCAGAAGAGATACGGAGACGGCGGCGAGAGCTGCAGAAACGCCATGTCCACTGATATCCAGTATGTAAAAAAAGGAATTATCTTTATCAAGGTGAATCAGGTCGAACATATCTCCACCGACATAATCACTGGGCTTGAACAGCCAGCTAAGCGATAGATCTTCTATTTCATTACGGTTATGGGGAAGAAAGCTTTCCTGAATAAAGGCAGCGGCTTTTAAATCCTCTTTTATTATCCGTTCCTTTTCCTTGTTCCCAGTGATCAGGTTGTATTGATCAAGTCCTGCACGGACTACGTTTACAATAGTTTGCTTGTCAGAAGGTTTAGTAAGGAAGCGGAATACATAACCTTGATTCAGGGCTGTTACAGCTGCTTCTAAGTCTGCGTGTCCTGTAAGTATAATACCGACAGTGTCTTTATTTAAGCTGCTTATTTTCGAAAGCAGGGTCAGCCCATTCATGTCAGGCATTTTCAAATCGGAGACGACTACTGGGTAAGGACCCTTTTCCTTGAACATAGCAAGCCCCTCTTCCGGGTGAGAAGCTGTATCAACAATGAACTCCTTGCGAAGAAGACTTCGAAAGGAGGCAAGGATATTCTTATCGTCATCTATGAAAAGGACCCTCTGTTTCATCTTTTCCTCGCTGTCGTTGACTCTCTGAGTGATTGTAATATTTGTTATATATTAAATTATGTCTGTGGGTCTATTAAATAAAAAAATAAATATAAACAGGTGTAAATCTAGCTGCTATTCGTTTTGAAATGTCTTTTGTTAATTAGAACATTAATTTGATCTGGCAGTTTATTGTTACGTGCAATATTATTCAACCGGGCAAGAATTGCTTCTCCGATTTCCTGCCCCTTTGCTATGACCAAAACTCCCGTTGAGGTGCTTAAATTTTGATTCATGATCATTCCGGGTTTAAGGTCAGAAACTGGTAGCATTTTTTTCTCATAGTGATCTTTAATTGTGGCTGAATCTTCTAAAGATTCAAGTATATCTTGATCGTACCACTCGCTGTTTTTTTTCATTTCAGAAAAGGATGCGGATGAGCTCAGCCCTCTGCCTCTAAATGTTTCAAAGTCGAGGCAGGCTTTAATTATTTTAGATTCAATAGGCATATCTGGAAATTCGTCTACACGTTTATTTTGATTGCTTATTATTTCGACAACCTGATCAAGCCTCGGAATATTAGAAAGTAATTTCACTGATATGGAGGGATGAGCTGCAAACTCTTTTTGTTCAATTTCTGTAAGTTCTTCACCAGAGTGAATTTTGTGTAAAGTTGCCTCGCTTAGGGATATGCAGCCTAATTGGGAAAGCATCGCAGCTAGTTCAAGTTGATTTGTATTACGAATACCACTGCGTTCTGCTGTTTTTACGGCCAGACTTTTGATGCGCTGACTTAGGCTGAATGTTTCTGGACTAACGACTGAAAGCACTTCTGTAAGTACTCTAATACATCCCCTTAATGTTCCGCGCAGAAGCTCTTTTTCCGAGGTAACCAGCGAATACTGTTTTGTCGCTGCATCAAGAATGCGGCGCATTTCATCGGCTTGTACCGGTTTGGTAAGAAAGCGGAATACATGCCCTCTATTTACTGCCAGAGTTGCTGCTTCAACGTCCGCATGTCCTGTCAGCATTATGCGTGTTGTGTCGGGGGTTATCTTTTGAACTCGATGTAAAAATTCAATGCCGTCCATGCCGGGCATTTTCAAATCAGAAATAATGACAGCATATTTATTCCCATTTTGTATCATTTCAAGCCCTTTTTCGGGGCCTTCGGCGATATCAACGGAGTACTGTTTTCTGAACATTGCTTTGACAGATTTGAGTAAATTTATTTCATCGTCCACAAATAGAATTCTGGCTTTTCCCATCCTCTTATCCTGTTTTTTTTGCGCGTCTTATTAGCTATGTGGTTTCTGCCAAGGGAAGGGTGATGATGAAAGTTGTTCCTTCTTCCCATTTAGATTCTACATCTATGCTGCCTCCGTGCTTGTTCACGATTATATCATGAACAATGGCGAGGCCTTGCCCGGTTCCTTCTCCTACTTTTTTGGTAGTAAAGAACGGATCAAAAATATTATCTAATATCTCAGGAGAAATACCTGTTCCGTTGTCGGATATTTTTATTTCAACGAAGCTCTCTTCTTTAGTTGTAGCAATTGTTATTTCACCCTTTTTACCGAGTGGTTCATGTTTATCGCGTATAGCGTGAGCCGCGTTGACAATCATATTGAGAAGTACTTGGTTAATATCTCCTTGAAGAGTCATAACCATTGGGATGTCACCAAGTTGAAGGTCAACTTCCGCGGCATATTTCCATTCGTTGCGAGCTACAGTCAGAGTTGTTGTTATAGCTTTGTTAATGTCAGTGAGTTGTTTTGAACTTTGTCCGGGATGAGAGAAGTTTTTCATAGCCCTGACAATGGTTGCCACTCGTTCAACTCCTTCAAGTGCTCTTGTACATGCTTCCGGTATCTCATCCATGATGAAGTCAGTATCTTCATCTTCGGCAATTTGATCCCTTTTTTTCATGATTTCGCTGAAGTCTTCGAACTTTCTGCATGACTCCATTATTTTCTCTTCGATTTCGGACAATTTCAGAAAGTCATCAAAAGCTTCCTTTATAAACTGAACTGAATCTCCAATATACTGGATTGGAGTATTAATTTCATGTGCAATACCTGCGGCCAGCCTGCCTATGGATTCAAGCTTTTGTGCTCTTGCCAGTTTGTGTTCAAGGTTTTTACGAGCGGTTATATCAAAAAGGATTAATGCTAAATGGGGTCTTTCTTTTATTGTTATTGGAAGTACATGTCGCGAAACTGGAAGGGTGGTACCGTTAGCACTGAGAACATAAGTTTCAGATAGTGATTCTCCTTCCATGGAATCAGGGCAAACTATTTCGAGAGGGCTTCCTTGAGCTTTAAAAATGAGGTCGCAATTTTTATTTAAAATTTGATTCTTTGAAAGACCGAACATGTTTTCAGCAACACCGTTAATTTCAACGATAGTTCTTTTTTCCAAATTTAAGATAATGAATGCAGCTGAAATTCCATCAAGCAGTGATCGTAGTAGTTCGCTGCTCTGCCTGATTTGCATTTCTGCACGCTTTCGTTCTGCAACTTCTTCCATCAGCTCAAGAGTCTTGTTCTCTAGATCTAGCGTACGTTCTCGAACCCTTTGCTCAAGTTTCTCATTTAAAAGAGAAAGCTCTTTTTCTTGTCGTTTCCGTTCAGAAATATCGCGAACTATGGCTGTGAACATAGTTGCGTCATCCGTAATAATTTCGGTGATTGAAAGTTCGATTGGGAACCTTGAACCGTCCTTACGTACTGCTTCTATTTCTCGTCCTGTACCAATAATACGTGGAATTCGTGTTTCGAGGTAGCGTTTTATATAGCTGTCATGGTCAGGCCTGAGTTCTGGCGGAACTAAAATACGAACATTTTTGTCAGTAAGTTCACCGGGTGCGTACCCAAATATTTTTTCTGCAGCAGGATTAACTGTTTCGATTTTGCCTGTGGAATCTGCAGTAACGATGGCATCAATTATCCCATTAAATAGTGCTGAGAGTTTTGCTTCTCTATTTTCGAGAGATTTTTGAGCTACTTTTTTTTCTGTAATGTCATTCTTTATGGCAATAAAATTTGTAACTCTACCTTTTGAATTAGTTACAGGGGTTACAGTTTGATATTCGTGGTAGAGTTCGCCATTTTTGCGACGATTAATGAGTTCTCCAGACCAAGATGAACCCGAAAGTATAGTTTTCCACATTTCTTGGTAGAAATCTTTTGATTGCATGCCGGATTTGATCAGGCTGAGAGTCTTTCCGTAAATTTTGTCAAAATCGTACCCAGTCATTCGGGTGAAGGCATTGTTTATCCAATGTACTCGGCCGTTAATATCAAGAATGACTATCGCATCAGCTGCAGCAGCAAGTGCCGCTCCTTGCAGTCTGACTTCTTCCAGTTCTTTTTCCTGCGAAGAATCTCTGACCAGCATTATGGTGCTTGGCGGAGTTTCTTTCATCTTAAGGTATTGAACTTTTACAAATAATGGAATGTCGCTAGGGCCGAAAGTAAAGTCTCCTTGTTGCGAGCTCTTGTGTAATAAAGAAAGGAACAAAGGATGAGCTTCGTTAGGTAGTTTCTGACCTCTCAGGCAAAGGTGAAAAATATCCGTCACGGATTTACCCATGATGAAAATTCGCTTGAGTCCTATAAGCTTAGCGAAGCTGTCATTGCACCATTTGGCTTTCCCATCTTCATCTGTCCATAGCAGAGCTTCGTCTATTGAACTTAATACTGCTTCAAGGCGACCAATTATCGATCGAAGTTCGATTATGAGGCTTTCTTGGCCTTCGCTCATGACAACATTACTCCTTGTTGCTGGGTTCAATCATTGCAGCGAAGGAATGCTTTTCATTAACTATTTCACTAATAATGAAATGTGTTGCTAAATCGATTGAACCATCAGCCTTTGCTATTTCTAAATCTAGACGTTGACCTAAGATTGATGCTTTACCTGTAGACAAGAAAGCGGAAAAGCCAAGCTGATGTGCGTCTCTCAGCGGTTTTGGAATGATTGCGGTGAGTGGTTTCCCTTTGAGATCATTTTCAGTCCATCCGAATTCGCGAGTAAAAGCGGTGTTGATGCTTGTGATGATTCCATTTGTGTTAGCCGCAATAACAGGCTTCTCGTTGTTTTCTAACAGTTCCTTTATCGTCATATTTTATCCCTTAATCCTTTTTTAATCAGTTTTATTAATACATTTACCGCATGCTTCCAGCCACTCTGGCAACCGTTCGCTGAAACCTTGTTTTTCTAGCAATTCTAAGTTTATCGGTGAGAAAACAAAGTTTGAGTCTGGGGATGAAAGTTCGTGTTGTAACGTATTGGCAGCGTGAACTACAAGCGCAACTGTTAGTCCTTCTCCTGATTCTTCAGGGGTATGATGATCGGATATTCCCGAGACAATATCTTCATGAAATCCCCATAACCCCAGCAAATAAGCGCCGATTGCTGCATGGTTGACTCCGAGTTTGTTACTTTCGCTTAAACTGATTGGACCTCCCATTTTTCGGACTTCTATAAGAACAGGCTTATATATGGAGTCCATATTAGTTACGAAGATAAGTTTACCTACATCATGAAGAATTCCTGCAACATAACAAGCTCCGATGAATGTTTTGTCAGTTGATTCCAGCTTTGCGATAGTCTTCGCAAAATCACCAGTCTGCAGGGAATGGGTCCATAGTTTATCAACTGAATATCCAGCGAGAGATGATAAATCAATTTCATTCAGCAGATGTACCCCAAGTACCAGTCCTTTAACAGCTTCAGTGCCTAGTAGAGTGACTGCATGGGAAGGGGAGGATATTGTGCTGTAAAATCCAAAAAAAGCAGAATTCACTACCTTGAGTATTGTGGCTGAGACTCCGGGATCTTTTTCTACAAACTTTCCTACTCGGTCTAGACTTGGATCTGCTTTTTCCAGTTCAGCACATATTTTTAAATATAGGTCTGGAATAGCGGGGAGGGAATTTAACCGGGCAACCATGGTACTTATTTCATTATTATTAAGTATATGACGCAACTTAGTTAAACGCTGTATTGTTTCAATAAGGGTTTTAGAGCGGCATGGTTTGCTAATAAATTGATGCGCGCATGTAGTCGATTTCAGGATAGTTTGAACTTCGGAATAGCCGGAAAGAATTATACGAATAGTAGCCGGTTGGAGTTTTTCGACAATTTTAAGAAAATCAATACCACTCATACCAGGCATATGGATTTCGGAAACAACTGCATCAAATGATTCCTGCTGAATCAATTTCACAGCATCCTCTCCGTTGGATGCGAATCGGCATGCCCACTCTTTTCTCCTAGAGCGCAGCATGGCTTTGATTCCGCTCAGCAGATTTTGATTGTCGTCTACAAATAAAATTTTATGTTTCATTATGTGTATTCTTAACTGTGGACAGATAATATTTAAGAGGTACTGAATATTTAGTGATTTTTAGACTAAGATATTCGATCTTTTTATACAACTTAGATTTGTAATTAAGTTCAGAGTTGCTGTAAAAAAATAATTATATATCTGTGTGGGAAAAGTAGAATGAGGTCAGAGGTATATTTGTTGCTTTTGGGAAAAAGTAACTAAATAGAAAGCTGTTTTTAAACTTCTTTTCTATTGATAACCGATGGTAAAGTACTTAGTAAATGTTCTTCCAGTTCTTAATCTGCTGAAGTTTTTATGACTGAATATATTCCAGCCGGATTTCCATTTTTACTGTAAGATCTTGAAGCTTGTTACTCAGGTCCGTTCTCGCATCTTATAGCCCTTGTTTTTCCGCGTAACTCAATGTACTTGATTCCGCATTCTTATCGTGCGCTCTGCCTGTAATCATATTTGTCTTCATATTTTTGTTGTTAATTATAATAAATACAGAATAAACGTGTTGCAAAATAATTTGGCAATGATTATTTGTAATGTATCTGTTTAAAAGAATATTTTATGCGTATATGGGCTAATATGAAATGGGAGAATTATATAAGTGAGTGCTTATGACTAAAAAAATGAACGTACTTATTGTGGAAGATGATTCCATTGATGCTCTTTTCTTTAAGCATGCGCTTACAAAAGCAGGGTATGACGTTTCGGTCGCAGATGGCCCTGCTGGTGCTTTGGACGCTTTGTCTTTAAAAAATTATGGGCTTCTACTTGTTGATTTAAAAATGGCTGAAATGGGTGGCATCGAACTGCTAGATATAGCTAAAAGATATTATCCACAGGTTGAAGTTATCATTATTACAGCCCATGCATCCGTTGATACAGCGGTTCAAGCTATGCGCAAAGGTGCTAGCTCCTATTTTGTGAAAGGTGATCCTGTAGAGAAGCTTATTGCTGATGTGGGCAAATGCGAGAAAATAAGTGGTGAAGACAATCTAGATGCTAGTGATGTTCACTCCGACATGGATTATTGTAGGTTAAAAACTCGAGGCGCTCATTTATCAAGAGTGCTTAACCTTGCAGATCACTTTGCGAAAACTCGAGAGAACCTTTTGATAGTCGGTCAGACTGGAACTGGTCGAAAGGCTCTTGCAAAGCATATTCATTCAAAACTTAAAAACCGTATGGCTCCTTTTTTTGAAATTGATATTCCTGCCCTAAGTTGTGAAGATTGCAATAATGCACATTATGGGGATGTATTGGAAGAAGCTGGTAAGGTTTATCAGAGTTGCGGAACACTTTATTTAAAAGATGTAGGTAAAGCTGATTCTGGTATGTTCGCTGAATTTCTGTGTAATATTGAAAAGAATGTTGCTTTAAATAGTTTCAATTCTCCCGGCATGGTTATTTCTTCTTCTGCCATAAACGATGTGCTGGTTTTAAAAAATAGGTTTGGTTTAGATTTATTTTTTAATTATTGGTCGCTAAGGGTTGAGCTGCCAAGTCTGGAAGATAGGCGTGAGGATATTCCTATACTAATTCCTGAAATTTGCGCTTTTATTAATGCAAAGTTGGGAACAAATGTCGAAGGTGTTGATTATAAATTAATGAAAGAGCTCTCACGTGTTGCTTATGTTGATGACTTTGCAGGTTTGGAGCAACTTTTATTCAGGCTTATTCGCAACGCAGAAAGTGGAACTCTTTCTCTCCCTCACCTTAACGAAGTGGAAACCTCTGATGTTTTGCGAGATAAACATTTTCCAGTGGGAGCGGGGGAACCTTCTTCTCTGAAGGAAGTCCGTATGCAAGCTGAAGCTGAATTTATCAAGATAATACTCAGTCGGACTGGCGGCAATAAAAAGAGTGCTGCGATTGCTCTTGGAGTCTCTTCTCGCCAGTTGTATAATATGCTTAAAAAATATGGATTGAATTGATCTGGTCTGAAAATTTTGTTGAGCATGGAGCCATGGTTATGAATATCATTGATCTAAGAACTTTATTACTAAGTTATGGTTTGATTAGTGCTGTCAGTGGTTTGGCGGTTATTTTTCTTGGCTTTAAAAGTAGAGAAAGGCTGGCCACTCTCTGGTGGGGGGGCGGTTGCATTGTCCTTGGAACTGGAAGTCTTTTAGTTGCCCTTAGGGGGTATATCCCTACCATTGTTTCAATGTTTTTTGCAAATTTTCTCGTTTTTGCGGGTACTGTATGTATTTGGGCAGGAATGCGCGTTTTTATGAAGCGTAAGCAGGTACTTGGAAGACTTTTATTATGCATTATGCTTCCTTCTACAGGTCTTTATTATTATTCAATGGTCGACCCTAGTTTATATATGCGTTGTTTTTTTGTATTTGGAGCAATGACTTTTTACGAGTTAATGATGGCTTTAGAACTTTTCCGTGGAGCCCGTTCTATTCATAAAATTTTTGGAAGTGTTTTTGCCCTGCTGGGTGGGGTCTATTTGTTTTGGCTGATTGCGCTAACTTCATATTTAAGCAGCTCAGACCTTATGAGCGAAACGGTTATGTTCCCTATTCTGTACCTTTCCTCAATTATTTTTCAAATTCTTTTTATATCTTGCTTAGTCATGCTCATGGCAGACCGTATGAATGAAACTCTTCAGGTCGCAAAGGATTCAGCTGAAACGGCAAGTAAAGCTAAGAGTGATTTCTTGGCAACCATGAGTCACGAAATTCGCACCCCGATATGTACAGTTATGGGTCTCTCTGATTTGAATCTTGATTCTGAATGCAGGGGAGGTCGAGATGAGGACTTGCAAACCATTCATTCCGCATCAAATGTTCTTTTAAGCCTCATTGATGATGTTCTAGATTATTCAAAAATTGAAGCTGGCGAAGTGCTTTTAAACAGTTCTGTTTTTTATCTTGATGAAGTTTTAGACCAGGTTATGGATATAACTGCGGGGGCAGGTATTTCCAAAGGGTTAGACATCTCTTTCGTTGTAGACTCAGATGTTCCACCCTGTTTGGTCGGAGACAGTAACAGGGTGCGCCAGATTTTGATTAATATTTTAATTAATGCTGTAAAGTTTACCCCGACAGGAATGATCTGCTTGTCCGTGAGTATGATAAAAGATGAGTTTCATGATTTTGTTTTGAAATTCAGCATCAGGGATACAGGAATAGGCATTACTGTTGAAAATCAGGAAAAGATTTTTGAATCATTCATTCAGGTTGATGGCTCCACTACACGAAATTATGGAGGAGTCGGCCTTGGTTTAGCTATATGCAGTAAGCTTGTCACTCTGATGGAAGGTGGTTTTAAGGTTAGGAGTGCTCCGGGATCAGGCAGTGAGTTTATAGTTACGTTACCATTCCGATTGGGTAGTGATGATGATTCTTCTATTAAACAGTGGGAAGGATGTGAGGCTTTGCTGTTTGTTGGACGGGAATTAGCTGCACAGCAAATGAAAAACATTTTGGAATTATTTGGATTCAAGGTCGTAGAAAAGTCAAATCTTGAAGATTTGAGAACGTATTTGAACAGTCTAGGGAGTTCTTTTCCGGAACTCGCTGTAATTGATGCAAGTGAAAATTGTGGTGTAAGTATAGACTTTGTAAAAGAACTTGAAATGTGTGGTTGTAAATCTAAGCTGATTTTTTATCCAAAACCTCTTGGAGCAACAGAGTTTATATCTGAGTCCGTCCCCGTACTTGTACAGCCTCTTACTATCCGTAAATTGTTTTTGACTGTTGCCGATGTTTTAAAGCTGGATAAGAGTCTGATACCACGGAGATTTCTTGGAATGAGAGGAGCTTTGTATGATATCCCTGTACAATTGCCGGTCCTTTTAGTTGAGGATTCCGATATTAATCGAAGTGTTCTCTCCAGAATGATTTCTTCATTGAATATAGTCGTTGAGACCGCACGTGATGGTTCTGAGGCTGTTGAAAAAGTTAGGAATGGTAATTTTTCGTTAGTTTTCATGGATATTCAGATGCCTGTTATGAGTGGGTTCGAAGCTGCAGAGATTATTTTAGAAGAGTTGGGTGACGAAGCACCTGTGATTGTCGCTCTTAGTGCTGATAAAACCACTTCAACCTTCAAGCGCGCTCAGGATATCGGTTTCGCTGATTTTTTGGGCAAGCCTGTTACTTTAAAAGTGTTGCGTAGTACTTTGAGCCGTTTCTTAGGGGTAAAAAAAGAAAATTCGACAACCATAAAGTCTGACTTTGTTGCAAGAATTCATGAATTGGGAATTGTCGGAATTAATGCAGAGGCAGCAGAAAAAGATTATTTTGGAGATATAGATTTTTATTTTCGGCAACTTACGGCCTACTCAGTTCGAGTGGAAACTTTTATTACAGAACTGAAAGGGCTGCTTGAAAATTCTGATTTTGAAAAAATTAAAGTTATATTGCATTCAGTGCGGGGAACAGCTGCATTACTTAAATTTGACAGTTTGCGTGGTAAATTTGAGGATTTAGAAGGGGTTTTGTATGGTGAGGATCATACTCAGGTTGGCTCTGTCGCCGCCGTAGTGGTTTTCTCATGTGCTGATTTTGTTAAGGCTATTGCATCTATTCAAGATTTATAAGTGTTTTCCTCTCGTGGTTTCGTTGCCAGAATAATTAATTTCCGTCCGCTTTTATCTTCTCTCATCCTCGTTTTGATGAATTCTCGTTATACAGGTCTGTTTTTTTCTTTAGAATCTAAATACCAAAAGTCTTTTGTCAGCAATAAATTTCCTATTTTTGCGGCAAGGTATTTCTTTTAGAGATAGTTGTGCACTTTATTTCTACTATTGTGCTCTATATTGTGTTGTTACGTAAAAAAGTTCCTATAATGTGTGTTTATGGTGTTTGGTGGCAACTGAAGAGAAATAAAGTGCACTTTAGTTTGTTGTGACTTAGTTTTGTATGCAAAATTTATCCAACTGTGTCTTAATTTAATCTTTTAGTATTTGTTTGTGTAGAAGTTGTGTTAAAAAAAACAGGATGAACTGGTTAGAGTCTGTTGTGTTGTTATTTTGGGCATAAGTGTTGGTAATTGTATTGACTCATCAGTCAACACGTGTTTTTTGTTTAAGCAGGTTTAAGTTAAGTTAAGTTAAGTTAAGTTGGGCTGAGTTGAATGGTTTTTTTAGTAAAAAACGTCGGGGCCGGTTTGTCTCGTCTTAAGTAGTTATAGAATTTTGGTTTGTGTTTTTTTGTCTATTTTTATTAAAAATACTTTTTTAGTGAAGGGTATATATGCGTTTTTTTTATAAGCTTGTAATGGTTTTTGTTTTTGCGGCAGCTTTATCCGTGACTGGTTCGCCTTTGTTTGGTTTTGAGGCTCTAGCGCAAAAGGTACCAGCGTCGAATGTTGGCAGTCCTTCTAGCGGCATAGTTGCCCTCTCAGAAGTTGAGTTTTTGACTGCTGTTTCTCGCGAGAATGAGTCTATTCGCAGGCAAACTTTAGAAATGCTTATTGCTAAGGAAGGCATCGAAAATGCGTGGGGATTGTTTGAACCTATGCTCGAAATGTCTTTTGCACGTGAATACGAACGCGAGCAGAATGATGCTGATCAGGCTGCAATCCGCTCTAATGAATCTATTTATCAAAGGAATGATAACGTTGGTTCTATGGGCGTTTCTAGTTTGTTGCCCACAGGGACTTCTGTTGAATTGGTGCACGAGCTTAGAGACCCCTCAACCAGTTTGCAGGATAGTGATCAGTATGGTCGTCAGAGAGAGGTTAAAGTCGGCGTTGCTGTGTCTCAGCCGTTGCTTAAAAATTTTGGAACAAATGTTAATCTTACTAAAGTTCGAATCGCGGAAAGTGAACATAAGATTGCTGAACTTCATTTGGATCGCGCTAGATTGATAGCCGTGTTTAAGGCCGGGCAAAGTTATTATGATATGTTGTTGGCTCAAACTAAACTAACTTTGGAAGCTGAAATGCTTGCTTTAGCTCGCGAAATTGCAGGTATCGTGAGTAAGCAGGTTCAGGAGGGGCGAGTTCCTACTTCTGCAATTTTCCGTTCTGAATCGAGTCTTGCGAGGCGTAAGGCTAGATACCATTTTGCAGAAAAAGCGGTCCGCCGTTCTGCATCCAATATCCGTCAAATGTTAGTAGGCACAAGCCTGGCTACAAATTCTGCCATACGAGTTTCTAATCTTCTTCCAGAACTGGACCTTGCCGGGGTTTATAGTGAAATGAGCCGAAAGGAAGTTTTGGAAAATCGCCCGGATTATCTTGCTGCTAAGTTGGAACTTGATCTCGAAGGCGAGCGTGTAGAGTATGCAGATAACCAGAATTTTTGGGATGTAAGTTTAGACGGTGAATATGGTCAGACAGGTATGGGCCGCAATTGGGATGACGCCTATGACAAGCTTGGTAGTGGCTTTGAATATTGGACTGTAGGAGCTACAATCAGTGTTCCTCTTGGTGGTGGAGTTTCCGAAGAGAGCGCGCTTGAAGCTGCGAAAAGGCGAGAAGATCAAGCCTCTTTGTCTTTAACTAACCTTAGCGGCATAATTGTCGACGAGCTTGAAACATCCCGCAAAGAAGTCGGTACAGCTTATGATGAAGCAAAAGGGTTGGCCCGTGTTGTCGATTTTCAGAGAAAAGTTCTTGAAGACGGATATAAACTTTTCAAACAGGGCCGTATTGCCCGTTCAGATCTTATTGTTCAGGAACAGGAATTTATCGAATCTGAGCTGATTATGGCAGAGAAGTTAGTTGAATTTAAAAAAGCTATACTGACACTTTGGCTCGCCGAAGGAAGACTCTGTACCGCATGTAAGATCTCAGAAGGGGCATAGCCGGATGGTTTTTGTAAATAGAGTATCACGGCTAATCTTTTTCTCTGTTCTCATATTGATTGCCGTTATTGTCAGTCCTGTTGCTTTACAAGCACAAGATACGACAACTCCAGAAATCGTAGTTCAAGGGTTCACGGAAGCATACTACGATATAGAGATAGGGTTGCCTGAAGCTGGAAGGATATCTGGTATAAAGGTTAAGGAGGGGCAGTTGGTTAAACAAGGAGATGTTCTTCTTTTTCTTGATAAGGAACTTCAAGAATTGGAAGTTTCTCAGAGTAGTTTGAAGCTTAAGTCCAGAGATGAATTGAAATTTGCTGAAAAACGCAAAGAGCTTTTGCTTCGGTTAGCTGAATCTGCTGAAAGCCTTTATAAAGATGGGGCTGCCAGCCGGGAAGACTTCGAGACTAAGCAGCTCGAATTTGCACAAGCTGCATCAGAAGCAGCAAGACTTAAAATGAGCAAGAAGCTTGAAAAAATTGAACTTGATCTGGCCCATGAAAAGCTTAGGCGTAGAATTTTACATGCTCCGGTTGCCGGAGTTGTTGCAACAATTTCTAAAGCTCCCGGTGAAAGTGTTCAGGCACAAGAGCCGCTTATCAGGCTGGTCGAAGCTGATAGAGGGCGCTTTGTAGGTAGTGCAGAAGAGTCTGTCGGAAAGTTGTTTAGCGTTGCTACGGACGCTTGTCTTTCTTTCACTGGAACTGGCATGGATGCTATTCCGGCAAAGGTGACGTTTCTTTCACCGACGATCGATACCGCTTCCGGTTTTATGGAAATCAAGGCGGAGTTTGACAATTCAGAAGCTATGGCCCGTTTGGGTGGTAGTGCAGAGCTTTTTATAATGAAAGAAGGCAACAGCGATTGCCGTAATTCTCGTTAATGCATGGATGCGTAAGAGGTAACCATGAACAAGAGATTTGATACCCCGGTTAACAATTGGTGTTTTGACAGATTAGAACAAAGGATCCTGCTTTCAGGCGAAGCTATGGTTGAGCCTGTGGATGCACAGGAGTCTTCCGAAAGCTCGGAAGAAGCCGCCGGAGAAATTGTTACTGTTGATGATCAAGCGGTTGTGGAACTTTCGGGGATTGGTGAGTATGAGCCTGAAGTTCAGGGAGTACTTGTTGATCTTTCGCCTGAAAATGTTCTGCCGGAGGTAAATGCAGCTCTTGCGGATGTCCTTCCTGATATAAGTGGACTTACGGACATCCACCTCACTCCAGATGAGATTCTTGAAGCTCCTAGTGACCTTATTATTGACGCCGATGAAATCCTTACCGGAACCGGTGAGATTAACGGAACCGTCGTTAATGAAGGAACTGTAAGCCCTGGTAATTCACCGGGACTTCAGACAGTTGATACCTACACTCAGGCTTCTGATGGAACGCTGATCATGGAAATTGGCGGACTTACCGCAGGTCCCGGCGAAGCTGGAGATATTGATAACGGCTATGACCAGATAACCGTTAACGATGCAGCCTCTTTTGATGGAACTCTTGATATACATCTCATTAACGGGTTTACCCCTACAGCCGGACAGGTCTTTGACATAGTTAATTACGGTTCTGCCACAGGTAATTTTTCCACTTATACTGGTTTGTACATCGGTGATGGACTTTATTTTAAGCCTGTTTATCAGGTAGATAAGCTTCAGCTTGTTGTTGAAGAAGTCCCTGCCGGATTGCTGCGCGACGTAGGAGAAACGTCTGAACTTGAGACTCTTGCTACTTTCGCTGCAACAGCTGCTCCCGGAGATCAGGTCGTAGTGACTGGTGGTTTTGATATTGGCGGACAGACTCTTGAAGGTGAACTAACTTTCAAGCGCAGCGCTGATGATTCCGGCTTTGATGTACTTTTTTCAGATCTGACTATTTCTGTTGGTGCTGGAGGGGCAACCGGATCTATGGTTAACGGTTCCGGTGCTCTTTATATTGCAGATTCCGGCGGCACAGCTGGGACTATGACTGGTATGCTCACTGTAAACGGCGTTGCTGATGTTTCCGCGACAGGTAATGTTACTTATGAGTTTAATACTATTTCCGGCGCAGTTAATCGCACCATAGGCTCTACTACTCTTAATATGCAGGCGGATACCGCTTCCAAGTTCAGTGGGGCGATGACTCTTTCTATCGCCGGACTTGCGAATATGTCTGGTAACTTCGTTATCCAGCAACAGGGTAGCGGGGCTGATTCCAGCTTTTATGTAGACGGTAGCAGCATTTCTTCCTCCATCGGAACCGGAGCTGACCTTGTGGATGGCTGGATGGCCATGATTATCGCAGAAGATGCCGGTGACGTGGCCAAGTATGCCTTTGTCGGCGGCGGTAACTTTTCATTTGGTGCAGGTTCAGGTTCTGCTGTCAGCGCGACTGCTTACGTAAAGGCGAACACTCTTGGAAAGTCCGTTAACGAGACTTTTGATATTTCCGGTACTGAGCGAACCATTACATTTGCTTCCGCAGATATACTTGCGGTTTCCGATTTTGATATGGAGCTTACTTCGGGTTTGAAGAGTCAGCTTGGAACAATGGCTGATTCCATCAATGCCTTGCGTGACAGCCTACTTTCTTCTGTCGATGACGATGGAAATATCATATCCGTCAGCAAGCTTGCTGAAACGATTCCAGGCACCAATATTTCCATTGAAAGTTTGCTCGATTCCTACGATATGTTCGCACTTGGTGATTATATAGATCATTATTTGAATCAGCAGGACACTCGCGTAGACTCCATTCCTCTTGGTGACTACACAGCCACTTACGGTGTGCCCACCATGACTGGCCTGTACAACTATTTGAAGACCAACTGGGTTCCTACTCTTGATAGTGTTGATCCCAGTGCACTGAACATTGATATTACTGCTTCAGGGTTTGAAGTAAGTTTTGCCAACACTTTTTCTTCTACTGAGTCGGTGACTATTGATTTAGGGGAAGAGGTCTCTACGTTAGGTTTGGTACTGGACAGTGATCTGGTTGTTGATGTTGATGTTTCAAATTCAGTTGATTTTGATTTTGCTGTCGATTGGGACATGGGCGAAGCTGACTTTACTCTCAATTCCATGGATTACACAGCTTCAGCCAGCGTGAATGATCTCGTTGTTTCCGGTAATTACGGACCTCTTGAAGTTAGCCTTGGTAAGGTTGGAACCGAAGCCACTGCGGTGATCAATCTTGCTGGTTCCATCATTACTGATGGTAGTGACAATTTTGCGCATACGACCACTACTGATACCGTGACAGTGAACCTTCCTGTTTTTGCCTCTCTTGCAGGCACGGAAATTACCGGTGCTGGAACACCGCGTATCATCATTGAAGGAACGCCGCTGACTTCAACTGACGCTTTTACTTATACCACTGAAAATTTTGATCCATTTGCTGGTTTCACCGATGTTTCTGTCGGCGACATGATTCTCATGTTTCCCAACTTTCTGACCATGCTGGATGACATCCGCAATTCGGACGGACTAGGCAAGAGTATTCCTTTTATGGAATCCTCACTTGATCAGGTCTTTAATTTTGCTGAAGGGTTTAACCAGGAGATATACTCAAAGATTGATTTCAATCGTTCTCTAGTCGTCTCGGTTGACGGTCTTTCAGGTTCACTGACTGCTGATTCTGTTGAATTTACCGTGGCAGGGCAGACTTTCAGTGACGATCTTTTACAACAGTATGTTACTTTCGAAGGTCTAGGTACACGTCAAATTCGTGGCATAGATGGCGACACTCTAACCCTGTCCAAGGGGTTTAGTGCTGATATTGCCGATGTGAATTTCAAGGTTCACATGGCTCAGGAACAGATTCAGACAGTTCAGGAATTCGTCACTGCGGTGAACAGTTCCGGAGTACTCGGCGGGCTTTCAATTGCTTATGATCTGGCAGAGCAGAAGTTCACGGTTCCGTTAGAGTTCAGCCATACTCTTGCTGATATTGAAAGCGATATCGCTTTTGATTTTGACATGGGTGATTTGGCAGGACTTGAAACTTCAGCCAAGGGTACTATCGGCGCTACCGTTGAGGGTGGATTAAATCTTTTCTTCGATCTTGATGGTCTGACTGCAACTGGAAATGACGGAGCACTGACTGACGGTTCCACCACTTTCACTTCCGCCGGAGCCAGCTTTACTGCTGCCATGGTGGGCTACTCCCTTGATATTGACGGCAATAGTTACACCGTTGCCAGCGTAACTGATGGGACAACTCTGGAGCTTACCGAAGCTGCAACTGGTGATCTCGCAGGCTCAGATTACGTATTAAGTGAAGGTTTCCAGATTGGTATTGAAGATGTAACCGTTGATGCTACCATGAACGCTGCGGCCAGTGATCCTGAAATTACTGCTAATCTAGGTTTCATTGGTATAACAGCAGGGGGAGCAGGTAGCGGATCAGCCATTCAGGCCACTTCTACAGCTAGCGGTTCCCTTGAAAAGTCCGGCGGAGATACTCGTTTCACAACTACTGAAATGCGCGGTAGCACGTTCCTTGATTCTCTGACCATGACTCTTGTGGGTAGTGGGTCTGCTTCTATCAAGTCACTGACTATTGATCCCGGCGTAGGTTCCGATTTACCGCTGGCACCTGATGCTGAAATAGCCATCTACGTGCAGGATATCGTAAGCCCCGGCACTACCGTAAAGGTGGAGCAGGACGTTACCGAATCTTTTGATCTTGCTAAGCTGGTTGCTGATGGCGGGGCCACTTCATCGGACACCATAACTGTCATTCCTGATCTGGGTGACGGGTTTGCATTTCAGGAACTCTCTTTTCTTGATATTGTTAAGGCAGTGCGCATGGGCATTGATTTTGTAGGCGATGCTTTCGGTAGCAGTGAGCTTTATACCGCTATTTTGCCCATTCTGAATTTTTCTCTCATGGAAGCGTTCAGCGTGGTTGATGACTTTGCAGCTCAGCTTGAGATTGCTGCTGAGAATCCAGCTGCTTCCATCCAGCAGGCGGAAGCTATCTTTGAAGATGCTTTCGGCCTGAACGACAACAACTCTCTAGACAAGCAGGATCAAGCTTTTTCTCTTTACCTTGACGGTGATGTGCTGAACATGCACATGGATTACGGTCAGGTCATGTCTAAGCTGGTTACTTTCAATGTTGATCTCAAGCAGCTTCAGGATCTTGCCGGGGGAGCCATTCCTGGACTTGATGGAATTGATACGCTTTCCGATCAGCTCGGCGCAGGAGCCGCGGCTAACATCCTTCTCGAAGGGATGTTTGAATTGCAGGTGGATGCCGGAATCCAGTTTGCTTCCGGTCTTGAACCTGAAATTTTCCTTTATGATTATGATGAAACACGTATTGAGCAGGTTACTTCAGCCGACCTCAGCGGTGTTCCATTTGTTGCAGATTCCAGTGAAGTTACTGCCGGAATGTATGCCAACATTCTTGCTGAGTTTCAGGCAGCCATTGACGCAGCCGAGGCTGGCGGCGAAACCGTAACCTATTTGCAGGCTGTAGTTGTTTCCGCCATTGATGGTGGTAGCGAAGCCGTATCCTTGCTCACTGATCGTCAGCGAGCTCTTTTGGCTCTTGAAGCCCAGCTTGAAACTGATTTGAGTATTGATATTGAACTGTTTGTCGGTGAACGTACTACCGCAGCTGATGCGGTTACCGCTGCAGCAACAGCGGCTTTTGTGGATATTCAGATTTCCCGTGAAAAGTCAGTTTCTGCTGACAAGGCCCGTGGAACTTACGGTCAACTCGGTTTTAGAGTTGCCGGAAATAACATGGACATGGATTTTGAAGTTGGGCCTATGACCCTTGGCGTTGAGGGCGGAACAGTTGTCATCGACGGTGATGGCGATGTGGATACCCATGATTTTGCAACTCTCACCGTACGTCTGGATCAGCTTGCACCTGATGCTCTCGGTGCAGAAGTGCCGCAGGAAATTAAGGATGCTCTGCCTGAAAATGACGGTCGTTTTTATCTCGGAACAGAGGATATTAAGTTCAACATAATCCCTGTGGTTGCAGGTGATATGGATATCAACTTGCCTTTGCGTATGGATTTTGCGGGTCTTGAATTCGATCTGCCAAGTCCCATGCACATTGAAGTTTTGCCGGACATAGATTTCGGTGATTTCCTTAACGGGCTTACCCTGCCTGATCCACCGGATCTGCCTTCCCTTAGTATTGATACTCCGGATATTATCGGATTTTTTCAGGGATTGGGCGGAAATTTTAACTTGCTGTCTATTCTCCAGAATCCCGGACTTTTCATTGACGGCATAGATTTCAGCCTAGGTGCGTTGCAGGATATTTTCCTGAATAGCTTTACTGTAGACCTGCCCATTATCGGTGATGTTCTAGGCGATTTCAGCGGATTCTTAGGTGATATCCGCATTGATCTGCTTGCTGATTTGCGAGCTGATCTTTCGATTGAAGGCGGTCTGATTCAGCTTGTGCGCATGAGCTACTTCGAAGTTTTCGGTGAGTCAGGTCTGGATATCCTTCAAGATTCTACCGGAGACGCCATTATAGATATCAATGACGTTCTGGTCGGCTGGTATGACATTGATCAGGTCAGCCTTGGCGACTGGACCACAGGCGGTGACCTGCCTGATAATGTGGATGCAGTACAGTTTGATATGCAGCTCGGTGGTTCCATTGTGGCCACTGGTGTTGACATTCCGCTGGATATCGAACTGCCGGGGTTTGAGTTTGATATTGACGGAGGTTTCGGCCTTGACGCTGACTGGTCCTTTGATTTCGGTACTGGAATCAGTGGAACTGACGGCTTTTACATGGTTGCCGATAACGGCAGCGACCCTGAATTTGAAGTTGACGTCAACGTCTTCCTTGACGGAGATCCAAGCACAACCGCTGTAGATCCTTTTGTTGGGACCGGACAGCTCGCCTTTTTTAAGGCCACTCTTACCGATAACGGTATCGGCGGCGGCAAGGCTAGCGGTCTTTACGGTGGACTCGACATAGATTTCAAGGGTGATTCCCGCGGTCGCATGACCAATAATTTTATTTCTTCCCAGCCTGCCAGCAAGGTTTTTGTTCCCGAGTTTTTTGTTGATGGCGAGCTGAATCTCGGCGTGGTGCTGGAAGTTGACGGCGTAGCAGCTATGCCTAAACTGGTGGGTGATCTGACCATTGATTGGGACTGGACACTGGCAAACGGCGCAACAGCTCCGGTTATCAATATCGAAAACCTCGGTGTTGACGTTGATTCGCTTGTGGATGATTTCTTGCTGCCCATAACTGAGCAGATTGAGGATATTCTGACTCCGATTAAGCCTATTGTAGATGGCCTTTATACACCTATTTCCGGCCTTGATGCACTTGGCGTGAATAATGTGATGGATCTCATCGATATCATCATGATTTTGGAGAACAAGCCTGCTGTTAACTGGGCTTTTGTTGAAGCAGCCCGTTTCATGTTGGAGATGCCGGATACTGTGCGCAGTTGGTCCGCAGCTGGCGGAGTCATCATTCTCGGCGACATTTTGAATCTAGGTTCCGACAATGTTACCGTAGTGCAACGTCTTGTTGATCTGCCTGAAGCTCTTGAATCCAATGTTTCAGCTCTTGAAGGTAAGGCGCAAGGCAGCGGTTCTGCCGGAGACGCAGCTAGATCAGGCTTTAAGTCTCTTGAATATGTCACCGACATCTCTAACTGGATGAATGTTCTCACCGGAGGGGATGCCACTCTTTTCACTTATGAAATGCCGCTTTTGGTTGCTGAGGCTTCTTTCCGTGTTCCTATTGCCGGGCTTAAGCTCGGACCGGCAGATTTCGGGATCATGGCTATTGGCGGATTGACCGCCACTGCTGATTTAGCTTTTGGATATGATACTGCCGGTATCAAGAAGTCTCTTCAGACCGGAGATGCTTTGGATGCCTTTGACGGGTTCTATGTTTCCGATGTTACCCTGCCAGAATTTGCCGATGGCTCTATTGTGCCGGGAACTGGTGGAGAGGAGAAGCCGGAACTGTCCTTTGATCTTGATGTCGGGATTGAGGCTGGAGTTAGTGCCGGAATCGTAAAGGCCGGACTCGTCGGTACGATTACTTTCTTTGCTGATTTTGATTTGCAGGATATTGCCCGCTCGACCCTGACTAAGGATGCTGACGGGTATGTTACCGACGTGGACTGGGAAGCTGACGGTAAGATTCGTATGTCTGAAATTCTCACCATGGTCGACTACGGCGGCCCAGAGGCTCTTTTTAATACCACTGCGGGAGCAGTCGCTTCTGCCGGAGCTTATGTAAAGGTCAAGATTCCTGTGGTAGGAACTAAGACCGTCGTCGATATTGAGCTTTTTGAGACCACTTTGTTTGAAATTTCTATCGACGCTCCTAACGTGAAGCCTGATCTTGGCCATATGGAAGGTTCCACCTTGCATCTTAATGCAGGAACTGACGCAGGACTCCGTGAATATTTTGACACCAAGGACAGCGGTGAACAGTTCTGGCTCAGCGGTGATAGTGGTACTGTTAATGTTGAGTTCGACAACTGGTATCAGACGTTTACCGGCGTAACCGATGTCGTAGTTGATATGGGCGAAGGCGATGACTTTCTAGATGCAACTCTGCTAACTGATGTTTCCATGAATGTGCGCGGCGGGGCAGGTGACGATACCATCCTAATCGGCTCTGGAGGCGGATCTGCTTTCGGTGACGCGGGTGATGATACCATCACCGTTGTGAGCGGAACAGCTACATCCACACTCGAGGGCGGAACTGGTGATGATAAGCTTACCGCACTAGGTGGTAACGATTTCCTGCGCGGCGGGGCCGGTAACGACAGGCTCTTCGGCGGGACTGGTAGTGACTCCCTTGATGGTGGCACCGGAGACGATGTTCTTGAGGGCGGTGCAGGTAATGATACCTATGTGTTCGGCGATGATTTCGGTTCCGACCGATATTCAGATAACGTCGGCGATGTAGCTCTTGATTTTTCATCCATGACTACCGGACTGGATATGTCCATCGGTAGGAACGGAGTTAGTGGCATCAATACTGATGGCGGCGAGTTCCGCCTCAGTAGCGGTAAGGTCAATTATGTGAAGCTTGGTTCCGGCAACGATGTTGTGCGGGTTAAGGACTTTACCGAATGGACTACCGATATAGTTGATACGGGTGGTAATGATAAGTATCAGGTTACCGCCGGACGTGCCGGAGCAACTCTTGCAACCGGAACGATCAACATCAAGGATAACAGCGGCGCATTTGACGAAGTCATCGTAACTCAGACTTCCCGCGAAACTCCGCTGTTCGTGAACAACGGTCCTGTCGGGTATAACGGACAGGTTGCTAATGGCCGTGAAGTTCTAAATTTTGATAGCGGTCTTGACCGTTTGACCCTTGCCGGAGACGGCGCAGACTTTAATGGTGGCGAGATTGAATCTTTCGGAGGCGGTGTTGTTTATGATACCGCTGAAGCTGATAATGTTTCCGATATCGGTACTACCGGATTCAGAGTTATCGGGCAGAACATCGACATGCGCAGTGAAATCAAGGCAGGACATGTAATCCTCGATTCCATTGACTTCATAGATGTGACGGAACGACTCACCGCCACTTCCAGCGGCTATGTGGATCTGCGCAGTTACGGTGACGGGGCTGATATTACTTTAAATGCCGATGTACTGGTTTCCGCAGGAACTGATTTTGCGGGCGATGGCAGTGGCTGGGTTCGCATGGTCAGTGCAGATGGGGCCATCATTAACGGCAACGGATCTGAGATTATTGCAGCTGCAAGTTATCTCCAACTGCGGGCGAAGGATGGAATCGGGGCAACTTCCGCACCGCTTTTGACCACAGTTATGGAGCTCACCGCACTTACTTCTGAAATCGGTTCGGGTGATATTGTCATCACTGAAACTGATGATCTGAACATTATTGTTCAGCGCACTTTAAGCGGTGACGAGAATCCCGGATTGCATGTTGATCCCGCCAACGGCGAAGATCGCTGGGAATCCAAGTTGGATTGGGATAACGCAGCTTCCGTGCAGTGGTTGAGTGATATTCAGGCTGGCCGCAGTGACTACGGTATTGAAGTCGGTAACGGCAATCTGTTGCTGACCCAGAAGTCTACTGACGGGTTGCTCACTCTCGAGTCCGGTGACATTCACACCATTTTAGAAGGCGCAAATATAACGCTGACCGTTGACGATGTTGATTTCGTTTCCGGTGAAGATATGATTATTTCTTCGGGTGATTTGACCATTCAGGCCGACTCATTGGCTTGGGATTATCTGCTAGGAACCGCTGCCGAGTCCATCGGTGGTGGCGAAACACTGAACAGCACCCACACTACTTCATTAAATATGGGATTGCGCGACTTCGCGGCTCTGGCAGACGGGTTCAATCTCGTAACCATTGGGCGTCGTAACGCAGATAACACTATGACTATCGGTGATATCTACACTCCTACGGAAGTGAAGATGACCGGAACTCCGCGCAGCGAAGATGCAATCCTGCGTGATCACACCGTGTTTCTATCAGATGAACTCGTTGTAATGGGTAATGTGCAGGGAACTGGAAATACCGTAGAACTTCACGGTTACAATGTATCTATCAACTCACAGAACTTTCATGATCCGCTTGGTACTCCTGATTCAGGTGTAACAGCTAAGGAAGTCATTGTTCAGGCTGACGAACAACTCCACGTAGGCGGCTGGTTGGTAGCAGACGATCTTGTTGATATCGATGTCACTGCCACCAGTGGCGTTAATAGACCCGCAAGCGGATTTTATGTTGCTCCTCCAAATGGCGTGACTTCCGTCTTTATGGATGTAGGCTCCCGCATTGAGTCCCTTAATGCCGACTCCACAATAGATATCGACGGCACAAAGGCTATGCAGATAGGCAGCTTCATTGAAGCCCATGGCGCAGGCTCCACCATTGATATAGATGTGGGAACTGACTTTTTGCTTAAGGAAGCGGCCACTGTTGCTGCTCGTAGTGCGGATGGCTTGATTGACATTAACGCAGGCGGAGTGCTGGCTATTAACGCCGGTTCAGCCGTTAGCGCAGGGATTCGTTACAATGATGTGGACGGCAAGCCTGTTCCTGAACTCATTGGCGCAGGAGCGGATATCGTTTTGATATCTGCCAACGAAATGCTGTTGGGCGGCTCTGTCGGAACTGCTGACGGGCTGACCGTTTCATCCGGCACAGGGGTGCACGATAACGAAGATTATGGTGATCCTGATCATATTTCTTACAGCCCCGCTTATTCTATTTACAACAAGCAGGCTTACTTTGACATGATCAAGGGAATCAGCCCGGACCATTATTTACAGGACCATAATTCCGGTTACGGCCTTATGGTTACCGGAACAATCGTTTCCCTCGGTGACAATCAGCAGGTAGTTCTTTCCTCTGCCGATGATTTTATTTTACGCGGTAATGTTTCTGCTATCGGATCGGACTCCGGCATCACCTTGCAGTCTGATACTTTCACTTATGTGGAAGGTTTTGTGACCGCAGACAAGGAACTTAAGATTCTTGGCGGTATCCAGTTAGACGGCACGGACGTGAACGGTATGGACCAGCACGGTTCAAGTCTTTACGTACATGGAACTTCCACTTTGCGTACAGCCGCTGCTGATGGCGATATCCTCGTTGACGGTTCCGCGGACGTTGATCTCTACGGTGTACTGGTCGCGGGTGGATCTGTTGGTACTAGCGGAGTTATCTGGTCCGGTGAGGGCGCAGATCTCACAGTACGCGCCGGTTCACAACTTAATGTTGATACCGGACTTCTTGCTGCCGGTAATGTCATAGTAAAGGGCGGGACTCCCGGTATTGAAGATAACGATATGGGACTGCTCGTTACCACTGCAGGAGGCATGACTGCCCGTGGTTATAACGGAGTGGGCGGTAACATCATTGTTACTGGTTCCGGCAATATGGAAATGATGGGAACTATGGTTGCTGGCGGCTCACTGGTTCAAACTTTTGATGACGAAGGCGTTCTTCTTTCTCAGCACATTGATTGGTCCGGCACCGAAGGAACTACCAACATAAATGTTGCAGGGCAGGCTTTCATCGGTGGTAATACCGTCAATAAAGATGGCGATGCCACTGTAACAGGCGGTTACATTCACTCAGCAGGTGATCTGACTATTCAGGGTGGCTCAAATGATAGCGGCACGGGCGTACGCATTCAAGGTGCATCCGAAATTGCGGTCAAGAAGGTCGATGGTCTTATCCATGTAATAGCTGATCAGGATGCCGAAATAATGGGGCTCCTTGCTGCTGGTGGTGAAATAAAGACAGTTCGTGATGCTAGCGGAGCGGTTCAGGGTCGTTACATTGAAACTTTTGGCGGAGCTTCCAGGGTTAAGATCGAAGCTGATAACCAGATTCGCGTGGGTGTAGGACTCAAGGCTGGACAGTCCATAGATCTTATTGGCGGAGTTGATCCAGTTGAGGCTGATCCGGCTGACGGTTCTACCAATCATTCCGGTAAGGGAATCGTGTTGCTTGGTTCTGCCCAGCTTGAGACATGGATGGAGAATTCCACCATCAATCTGAATGCGCCGGGTCGCATAGACGTGCTGGCTCCTGGTCATACCAACGAAATCCTTGCAGACGCGTGGCCTTACAACGCAGCAGGAACACTGCCTCATGACGTGACCCTCGACATAGTGCTCGATAAGGTCAGTCACGATATCACTGCGTCTGTGACCATCTCTGCGGCAGATACTGCGGACAATACTTCCTTAAACGATCTCATGGCCGATGTGACGGCAGCTCTTGAAGCAGCCACATGGACCGTGACCCGTTCCGATGTCCCTGAGTTTGTTGTGGGTGACACCTACGCTGACTTTGCTGACGATCCTACAACCGGAGCTCAGGTTGATCCTGACATGGAGCTAAAGCTGCGTGACGGACGCCTTAACTTCACTGGTCCTTACGGAATAACTATTGCTGATAGTTCTGTGAACGGAGATTACCTCGGACTAGACCTAGCTTCCGGCGATCTGGAATCAGGTCTTTACTACGCCATTGACGCTCGTAATACTGGCTCCGTGGTCAACCTCGGCGCGGAAGACGGACCTAATGATAAGATTTACGTAGGTGGTAAGGTTATCGCTAATAAGGCCATCAACATGTATTCCGGCACATCTGCTGACGGTGTTGATATCGATCTTGATGCCACAGGAGTTCTTGAAACCGTTAACGGTTCCATTGAGTTCAACGCAGGTGAAAATGGCGTAATCAAGGGGAACGTCATCGCTGGCGGTGTTGGCTCTGACATCATTCTTAACTCCGATACCCGCCTTGAAATCCGCGGGACTCTCGAAGCTTATGATTCTGTTGTCCTTACCGGCGGAACAACTGAGTCAACTGGTCAGGAAAGTCTCAAGATTGAAGGCACTGCCAAGATCCTCTCCACCGGAGGCGGCGGCACATTAACCCTAAATGGGGCTAATGATGTGGTCATTGACGGTGTTGTCGGCTCGGGTAGCAATGCACTTGCAGCCGTGAACATTGATTCCGAATTCGGAGATGTTACCTTAGCCAAGACTTCAGGGCGCATCACCGCTAATACTCCGCTGACTATCACGGGTAAGAATATTGATATTCAGGGCGTAATTGAATCAGTCTCTTCTAACGGAGCAGGTGCTGAAGTTTCCATTACCGCAGACAACAATCTCACCATTCAGGGTGATGTTTCTGTTGATTATGATCTGGCTCTGCACGCAGGAAACTCTGTTGAAATTTTTGATGCCGCAATCGAAGTGAATAATGCCGAGTCGACCATTAGGGTTACTTCTGATGGTAACATTACTTCTTCCAAGGTTGCTGTGGCTTCCGGTCATGATACATTGCCGGACGGTCAGCTTTATCAGCAAGGCGCAACTATTCAGGGTACTGGGTCTATCTTCTTTGACGCTGCCGACAGTCTGACCATCGGTTCAGCGATTCTAGTCGGTACATCAGATGCAGGTAGTAAGATTACCCTCGAAGGTTCCACCGTAACAGTCATGGGCTCCGTGCTTGCGGGGGCGACTGTAACAGGCGGAACCACATGGACCGGAGCTGACTCTGTTCTTGATGTTGACGCAATCGAGCGGCTCAATATCGGCGGGGATGCTATCGACTCTGACGGGTTTAACGCAGCGGCAGCCGGTAACCTCAAATCTTCCGGTAACCTGACCATTGATGTAGTCGGCGGAAGCAACGACATTTCTGTGAACCAGAATTCCCTTTCATCCATCAGCGCAAATTCCGCTGTAGGTGATCTGGAAGCTGACGCAACAGCCAGTCATGTGACCATCAATACTGATCATGGCATTTCACTCTACGGTTTCACTGAAGCTCCAGATGCGGAAGGAACCGTGACCATCAATGCTGGTGATACTGCTTTCTTTGACGGCATCACTGAGGCAGGTAAGACCATTACTGTAATTGGCGGAGACGATGATTCCGGCAAGTCCATACTTTCCCGCGACCATGTTTATAAGCGTGATATTATAACAGGATTTTTCCTCGATGCAGAAGATAAGCTTATGGATGGGCTGGGTAATCTGGTCGATGCAGACGGCGACAATGTTGATGCAAGCGGTGTGAAACTTGCCGATGGCGTTGAGCCTGTAAAGGGCGGCGATCCTATCCGCCTTTCCGGTGCCACTTTTGATGTGGGCGAGGGCGGAACTATAACTTTTGAAGGCGTAGCAGATGTTTATCTCGGCGGTCAGGTGGGTAGGCCCAAGTCCGTTGACGGAGCTGTGACTACGAATCCTGTTACTGTGACTGCAACTTCTACAATTGGAACCGTTGCCGTTACTGGACTGGTCAATGCTGTTGAAAAGGTTACCGTGCAGGGTAACTCTGCTTCCGTATTTTCTGGAGGCGTGATCCGCACCTATGCCGATTCAGGTCAAGTTGAAATTAACGTGACTGGAAACGTGCTGGTATCCGGAGATGATGGCCTTAACGGAAAGGGAATTATCTCTGCTGCTGATCGTGTTCATATCAAGGGTGACAATGTCCGTCTTGATGGTAACATCAGCGCCAGCCGTGATTCTGATTCGTGGATTGTAATTAACGGAATTACCTCTGCTATCATGGGTGGAGTTTTAAGTTCACAGGGTGATATTGATGTACGGGGCGGCATCACTGCCGACTGGACACAGGAACAGCTTTTGGCTTCCTCTGTTGATGTAGCGATTCTCGGTGATGCTCTGGTGCAGGTAGTTGGACAGGGCAGTTTAAACGCGCAGGGCGATATCAATATCATTACCGGTGGTGATTTTGAAGTTGATGCTACTGCTGCTCTCGGAGACGGGCAGAAGGCTCTGCTTACCCCCATCATTACCAACAGGGCCGTGACCGTACAGATTCCTAACGGTTACCAGAAAGTTGCAGACGGATTTATCCTAATGCCGGAAGTTAGCTGGGTAGCTACCACTTTGACAGATCAGGTCGGTACTGAAGAAGTTAAGTCCGGTATCGAATATTTCACAATGGATGTAACCCTCACTCAGGATGCCTACTACAATGGCACCACTCTGCGTGAATGGTTTGTAGAAGGTGTTGATTATCACAATGCCAGCGTAAATTGGAGCGTCACAGGTGCGATAAGCCCCGTAGCCGATTATAGTCCTTTCAACACTCTTACTGACGCACAGCAGGATGCGGTACTCAAGCATCTTGGCTACATGCGTCTATACGATTTTTCCTACTCCAATCCTGAACGTCATGTTGTTGAAAACGGTAACCCCACCAAGAACATTTGGACTCCGGCATGGAAGGATAATGATCTTGAGATAGTGCACATCGTTGTGTCTGGCTGGGAAGACAAGTATATCCGCATGCAGCAGGGCGCAGCCGCTGATGTATTACGAGTTGTGACTCAAGGCGAGGCCGTAGTTTCTGAAGTGGTCGTGGGACGCTATCAGGATCAGGCTACTGTAAAATACACTCAGGTTTCTTCGGCGCACCGTTCTTCTAGCTATGATGTGGATGAACCGTGGGGAGCCTTATATGAATCATATGACGTCACTGATTATGATGGGGTAGATGCTAGTTGGGATGTCAGCTATGTGGCTAGCACAGGTGATCGTTTTTATGAAGTCTATGACGGACGTACCGGAGCTAGTCAGGTCAATCATTATTTCGATCCACTCTGGGTCGCTGACAGTACTGATGCAACACGTCTCAGCTCTGAAACATCCAATAAGTCGGATCTGAAAGCCACTGCAACTGTCAGTTATTTTGACACAACTCTCAGCGTCGGCGGCAAGATTGTGACTAATACCCACAATGTTGATGTTGGTATTGACGAAGCAGGAGACGATTCTTATGGCGTTGATATCGATCCGAAAGGGCTTGCAATAACACATGTGAACGGGGCCGGTTTTGTCGAGCGAAAGTATACTTCGGGTACGAGTAGTAGTACCGCTGGACATGTTAAGATTAATAGTACTGCTGAATTTGAATATTTACAGGTTTGGACAGATGGCAAGTTCAGCGGCACTGAATTTCTTGATATTGGTCTTGATGTCGTTGATTGGAATGCAGTTTGGTATGACGATACAGACGTTAACGGTTCTTATGGTATTATTTGGGCCACGGGGGGGGAAAATGACGCTTATTGGACTTCTTATAGTGGTGATGACTTTAGAGTAGTAACCAATTATTCCGGAAATTCTACTGGGTGGGTCAAGGAAGCAGCGCCTGAAGCGTTTAGTAAGACCCTCACCGAGGATTTTAAGGATTACAACTACGACTGGGAATCCACATGGAATAATGTCAGCGATGATCGCCGTACATTACAGTACCAGTACGTGTCCGATACCACAGATCGTTATTCCAACCGTCCGATCTATCGTACCTATGATGACGTGACTAAGGTCGTTCAGGAAAAGTCCGTTACCATATGGCGCAACAATCCTATCTTTGAAGATGTTGTCGTCAACCGCACTGAGCGGGTTCTGGATGATGGTGGTATGGTTAACTGGGGTGAATTTGAACAGGACGCCCTTAACGCAGTAGGCAATATCAATGTTGTAACTGCTGACGATATTTCCGTGTCCGGCTTGGTGACAGGCTCCGGTGTTGATTCTACGGTTACTTTCACCGCAGGCGGTGACATTACTGTTAACGGTAAGGCTCCGGTAGGGGGCGGCATTGCAGCCGAATCGCTGATAACCTCATCCGGTGAAGTTAAGTTTGTTGCTGAAAACAACATAACCATCGGTGATGCCGGTTCCGTTATAACCACTCTGGATGAAACAGGTGTGGTTGTGGAAGCTGGCGGTGATGCCATCATGGACGGTGATATCACCACCAAGGACAGCATTGTTGTTCAAGCTGCAAATGACATTAAGCTCGGTGGACATTTAAAGGCCGCCAATTTTATCGATATCGATGCCGGATTTGAAGACGGCAGTGGCGCATTCACTGGAGACGCAGGTGGCTTACTCGAAGTTACTGCGGCTGAAGGTTTTGTGAATCTCACAGCCGGAACAGACTCCGGTGATATGAATATCACTGATACCACCATAACTGCCCTTGATCATGTAACCCTCACCGCAGAAGGCGGGGCAATCAGACAGACTGGTGGCGTTATCACTACTGCCGAGTTGACTGGACTTAGTCAGGATGGATTTGAGGCCAACACCTCAATCGATTCTTTGGCAGTGACCAATACTGTCGGCGGTGGACTGGTCATTAATAATGACAAGGCATTGATCATAACCGACTTTGATACTGCTTCCGGTTCCATTGACGTGACTACTTTCGGCGCTCTGAATGCCGGACGACTGACCACAGGCGGCATGACCGACGATGACGATATCCGCATCAAGGTCTACAACGCAGGCGTTACTTACAATACCATCGCAGTAGGCGAGGGCGGTGAAGGTGATGTAACCATCGAGGTTCAGGATTCCATTAATGTCACCGGCGATGAGTCTAGAATGATCGGTGACGTTGTGACTATTGAAGTGCCTGGTGCCATCAATATCACCACCATTGCCAACACCCTAAACCTTAGTTCCTACGAAGGCGGAGATATCACCATTAATGATATCAGCGCGGACGGCGTGAATCTAGGCAGGGTTATTGCGGGCGAAGGTGAAATCTCAGTTACTGCTCTGGGTGATGTAGGCATCAAGGATGTTCAGGTTCTCAGCGAACGGCGTGATCTGGAAATAATTTCTGGAGGACTAGTTTTCGGTATTGATAACGGAGTAAATCCCAATATCTTCACTGATCAGCTGACCATCAGCGCAGAGACTGGAATTGAAAATATTTCAACACGTATCAATGAACTGAAGTCCATATCCAGCACAGCCGGGGATATTTCTTTCATCAACACTGAGTACATAGGTGACATTGTAGCCGACCTCACCATAACAGATGTGAGGACTGGAGACGGCGATGTTTCCATCACTTCTGACGGTGTAATCCTCGGGTACACCGCTCGTGCGGAAGGTGCTGACTCCAAGCTGACCCTGCGCTCAACCGCTGACAGTGTGGTTATCCGTGATACTTTCGGTGCCGGCGGAGTCTGGGGCGGTTCAGGTGTAGAGCTTGACGCAGCCAAGAAGCTGGACCTTGAAGTAAACGTGGACGCTGAGGATGACCTCATCTTGCGTTCGGGTACTGAGTTCATTCTGCCCACTACGTCAACCTATGCAGCGGACAACATCACTTTAGAGTCCCGTGAAACCATTAAGCTTGAAAATGATCTCGTTTTCGGCGGCGGCACACTGGAACTTATCTCCAGCCGTGATGTGCTTGTAAGCGGAAATATTACTTCTTCTGACGGTTCCAATGTGGATAACCTGAAGATCACTGCACAGGCCGATAATTCACAGAAAATCTTTATTCGTGACACTACCTTCGGCTACGTTGTTTATCATGATGCCGGTGGTAATGAAGTTCTGGAAACTCCTGAGGGTAAGCTGGTACGCGCTGTTGTTGGCGGACGCTACGCGCAGACTGCCATGTACTCACCTGATACACCGGGTGCAGCAGTGGAGCTGCGGACCGTTATGACTTCCAACCTTGATGGTACAGGCTCTTATTATACAACTGGAGGAGCGTCCATTTCCGAAGCTGAAGAAGCAAGATACTCAGTGCTTGAACGCTCTTTCATCGATGTAACCTCCACCACGAATAAGGATGATCTGACTGTTCAGGTGCACATTACTCCTTCTAGTGATATTAGGGTCAGCATCGGTAGCAGTAAGGTTGATAATTTTAACTTTGAAGCTCGTGGAAATACAGGCGAGATTGATCTTGATACGAATTCTGATCTAAATCTGACTACTTCCACATTCAAGGCCACCGGAGATATTGATATCAATACCACCGGGACACTGGCCACCGGAACAAACACTATAGACGGTGTGTCCGGTAACTATGCTGAGTATATCAACCTTACTTCCGGCGGAAATATGGTTGTTGACGGCATGATTGAAGTGGCTGACGGGGTCAGAACGATCAAGCAGGTCGAGAATACTCCTATCGAAGGCCGGGTAACCTTGACCTCCGGCGGAACTATTATTTCCAATGTGGATACTGCAATTGCCGGGGGCAGCAATTTAACCACAGTATCTGTAGGTGAAACCAAGCTGGTCACAGATGTGGACAACCTCAACTCTACTATCACTGGCGTCGGTAACCTTACTATCAAGGATTCCGGAACCCTTACCGTTGAGAACGCACAGATTAGGGAGGGCAACCTCACTGTTGAATCTGGTTCTACTTTGAATGTGGAATCTATGGCTCTGACCACAGATAAGATGGGCAATGCAATTACTCTGATCAACACGAGTGGTAATGTTTATGTTGATTCTATTAACGCAGGACGTTCTTTCGGTATGGTCATGGTGGTTTCAAACGGTGATCTGCGCGAACTCAGCCCTGTAGACGCGGACATAGATCTCACTGCCAACATGCTCGCAGCTTTAACCACAAGTGAAACCACTGACCTTGAGCTTAATGTGGGCGCAGAGGTTATCGGTCGTTCCAAGGACTTTGATCTTGAAATATCCGGAGACTTTACCCTTTTCGGAACTTTCGGTGGACTTATTAATCTGGACGTTCACGGAACTTTGTATGTCGGTGATGTAAATACCATCAAAAATATTACTCTCGCTGCTGACAATGCTGTCGAAGTTCAGGGCGATGTGGTCACCACCGGAGTTGTAGGTGTGACCGGACCGGGCATCAACGTAGCTGCTGACGGATCAATTCAAGGCGGCAGCGTAAATCTTGATGCCGGAACCGGAACCATTAATATGGCCGCTGGTTCTTCCATAGAAGCTACCTCCGGAAACCTAGTTGCAGTAACTGAGACAAGCATGCTGCTGACCAACATGTCGTCGGCTGGCAATATGAATTTGACCAGTTCAAGCGGAGCTATTCTGGATGGTAATGGCGATGACGCCGCCAACCTCGTTGTCGGTGGAAACGCAATCCTTAATGCGGCAAACGGAATTGGTGTTGAGGGCGGCGATGCTCTTGAAACAGCGATTACCGGAACTTTGACCGGGACAGCCACCGCAGGCGGAATCAACCTTGCTGATATGGCAGACCTGACCATCGGGGCAGGTAATCTGATATCAACATCCGGGGCAGTAGCTCTTAAGGCTGCCGGAACCATTACCCTGACCGGGGATGTGGTTGCAGCTGATAGCACCGCAACATTGCTGGCTGGTGGAAATATTGCTCAGGGCGCAAGCTCAAATGTTCAGGCTGATTCTGGTGTAAGTGTCTCATCCTCCACCGGAGGAGTTACGCAGGCAGACGGTGCAACAATCATTTCTACAACCGGAACAGCTCAGCTGGACGCGCAGACTGACGTAAGAGTCTCCTCTGTAACTGCTGAAGGTAATGCGCTGGTAACATCGCGCACCGGAACCATTTTTGACAATACTGCAGGCGCAGGAGCAAATGTCACTTCGATTAATGGGGTTATCAACCTTAGTGCCGGAGTGGATATCGGAGAAGTTGCAAATGCTTTTGATGTAGATGGAGCTGTAACAGCCGCAGCTGGTGGCAATATCAATATCGCTGGAGTCGGCGGGTTAGGTCTTGCTGCCGGAGGCATTCAGTCAAGCGGCGGCAGCGTAACATTGTCTACTGTTGGTAACGCTGTAATCGATCAGGCCGTAACCGCAGCCGGAGCAGTTGCTATAAGCGGAGACGATGTAACCACTTCAAGTGAAGTTACTGGACAGTCTGTTTCCATAACTGCCGGCGGCATCAATTACCTGACCGGAGACGGTCTGCTTACTGCTACTGACGGAGATATCGATTTAACAGGGGCATCCATTGTTCAGACTGGAAATATGCTGGCTGATGCAGCCAATGCCATCACGGTAACTTCCACCGCTGGTGACATTGCCATGCGTATCCAGCCTGATTCTGTAACGGATCAGGGCATCGGTGGCGCGTTGATTACTGGTGATGGAACCATTACTTATGTTTCAGCTAAGGAAATGAGTGTCGGGTCGTTGATAACTGAAGGCGAAGTAAGACTTACTGCGCAGGACGGATCAATCAGTAATGGTTTCGATGAACTGCCAACCGATTTCAGCCCTGAACATTTCATCGGCGCAGGTCTCAACATTGTGGCGGAAACTATGTACGCAGACGCTACCGCAATGATAGGTAAGACCGCAGGAAGTGCCTTGAATATTGAGGTCGATAACCTTTCCGCACTTAGCGGTGAAGGTGTCAACATCTGGGCCAGGGGCGGCGCAACAATTATTGATCCCGGTGTCATTGTTGATGGGGATGGCGATATTGTTATGGTTACCAATGCTGACAGCTTCAGCTTTGACCCTGATGCTGTAACTGATCCTTTGCACGGCATTACCGGTGAAGGTGTAGTCCGTTTCAGAACAGGATTCGTTGTTCCTCCGCCACTTGTAGTTGTTCCTGATACTTCTGTAGATGTGGGAACTGGAACTGGAACTGGAATTGGAATTGATTCAGTACAGCTGGCAAATATTGCAGACAGGATTGCTGCAGATGATCTTGGAAATGATCCTTTTGGACCGGACAACGGGCCGGATGGGCTTGACCCGCTGGGAGATTTTAATGCACCAGGATCAGTGCTTGGCGATATTTTTGGAAACGGTTCTCCGCAGCTGATTCTACAGGAACTTTTTAACGTTCCTAGTCAAAACCAGTCGGGTGAATCCAATCAACCCGGCACGACTCCTTCTACCAGCAATCCTGTTGCTACCGGAGGCAGCATAGTTGGCGATGTAGCAGCTTATGGACTTGGCACCGGAGGAAGTCTTGTAGGTGATGCTTCATTTGAAGGTGTTGGAGACGGCACAGGTAATGCTAGAAGCTTGTTCGGTGGCATTGGCCGCGGAGCAGCTACCGGAGGGTTAGGTCAAATCGGAAGTCTTTTTGACGGAATGGGTGGTGATGGCGGCGCAGATTTGCTTAATCCTGAAACAGCTATTCAGTCTCTCAGGCCTGTTGATAGGCAAACAGGAGAACCGAGAAGCGGTTTAGGGATTGGCGGCTTGCCAGCACTTGAAGGCCGCAATGCCGGTGGGTTGCTGCAATTTCCTGACGACTCTCCCGGCATAGTACTGCCCGGTGAAGCTGCACCTGCATTTACCCCCGAAGGGGAGATTCTTTTACAGGGACAACAACCCGTGGGGGGAACTCCTGATGGTGTAGTTTCGCAGGTGGACCCTGTAATTCAAACTCCTTCAGGTAACGGGCAGTAAAGTCGTCTACAGTGATATAAAATATTTGCTGTTTAATATACAAAGTGTGTTTTTAAACAGTTCAGTCAAACTTTGAACTCATTATAGGAATTTAAAATGTCAAATAAAGATCAAGCTCAGGAAGTCAAGGCAGAAAATCTTCAGGGTATTGAAAATCCAGAAGAAGCAGCTACTGGTAAAATTGTATGGGATGACCGTACAATGAAAAGTGAATATGCAAACATAGCAAACGTTGCGACTACCAATGATGAAATTATGCTTCTTTTTGGTACAAGTCAGGCGTGGAACAATGCTCAGAAAGATGTTCTTGTAAGCCTTACCAATCGTATTATTATGACTCCTGCTACAGCCAAACGTTTCATGGCTGTTCTATCTAAAACTTTAGATGAGTTTGAGAAGAAAAAAGCTTAATAACTTGTTTTCTGAGAAAGCTAATTCCATACAGCCGGGCTACCGTATAACTACGGTTGCCCGGCGTTTATCGTATAAATTGAATGAATCAAACATAGGCTTCAAATGGCAAAAGTAACACAGGAATTGCGAGAGTTCGTGGACTCTCTTTCTGAACTGACTCGCTCAGGGACAGATGTAAAAACTTTCTGGTCACAGTTTGTTCGCCAGTTTGCGGCCCTTTGCAGGGCTGATAAGGCTATGTTGGTGGGGACAGTCGGAGAATGCTGGAAAGTTGCTCATTCCTGGGTTCCGCCGGAAAAAGGCTGGCCTATGACTGAGGGGCTGGCAACACTGGCAGCTACAACTTTAAGAGATAGTATTTCCACCGGACGGATCGGTAATGAAGTTGTCGTTGCCGTGCGAGTGGATGTCGGACCTCAGGAAAGTGCTCCTGTTTTATTGGCTAGTCTTCCGCCGGAAGTAGCTACATTGCCGGAGTTCTCCACTCTGCTTTTAGTTGCAGCTATCCCTTCATTTTTTCAGATTTCGCGTCAGTTTAAGCAAGCTCGCAATGATGTTGTTTTTATGGGCGAGCTCTTTCAGCTTGTTGGAGATGTTGCCGGCGATGAAAGGTTTAAGCTTGCAGCAATGCGCCTTTGTAACTCTTGTGCATCTCTTTTCAGGTGCGATCAGGTCAGTCTTGGTTGGACAAGTGGGAAACATGTTAAGGTTAAAACCATCAGTAATCTTGAATCGTTTGAAGAACATGCCAAAGCTGTATGGGAATTAGAATCTGCCATGGAGGAATGTGCATGGCAGGAGGCTGAAATAATCTGGCCTGTTCAGGGGAAGCGTAATACGGCTGTAAGATCCCATGATACATATGCCAGCGTAAGACGTGTAGGTAATATATTGTCACTTCCAATCCGCAGAAACGGGAAGGTTGTCGGGGTTATGACCTGTGAACGTGAAGGAACCTCTTTTAGTGAAGATGAAGTATGGCGTTTAAGATTGCTTTTGGAGCAGACATCGCTTTGGCTATATCGTCTTGAAGAACAAGATCAGTGGCTTGGCTCTAGAATCTGGCGCAAAGTTACCGAATCAGCTCAAAAAGCCACAGGTGCCGAAGGTACGGTTAAGAAGGTCACAATAGTTACTGCTCTGGTCGTAGCAGCATATTTATTTTTGGGAGTTTGGCCGTATTCGGTGGATGGTTCGTTCATTCTTAAAGCTGATAATTCATTGCATGTAACTGCTCCCGTGGATGGTTATATTGACTCCGCTCCTGTTGAACCTGGAGATGTGGTTAAGATCGGAGATCTTTTGGTGGAGCTGGATACACGGGAACTGTTTTTGGACCAGTCAGAAGCTGTTGCAAAATTGGCCCGGCATCGTCACGAAGGAGAGAAAGCTCGCGCATCTAAATCTCTAGCCGAAATGCGTATTGCCAGAGCGATGGAGGACGAAGTCCTTACGGAAATAGAGCGTATTTCATTTTATTTGAAACAAGCCAAAGTCTTAGCTCCTTTTGACGGAGTAGTTGCAGAAGGAGATTTGCGAACGCGCATTGGAGCTCCAGTCCGTCAGGGGGAAGTGTTGATGACTGTCGCATCTCTGGAAAGGTTGCATGTTGAAATTAGTGTTGAGGAACGCGATATTGATGAAATTAAGTTAGGTGCTCCTGCTGAAATTTCGTTTGTCGGTAGTCCCGACCAAAAATATATGGTTCAAGTCGAAAAAATAGTCCCGTTGGCCCGAGTGGAAAAGGGGGCCAATGTTTTTGTTGTTCGCGGCCGTTTAGAAGATGAACGTCTTAACTGGTGGCGTCCGGGCATGAGCGGAGTTGCTAAATTTGATGTGGGTATGCGCACTCCTTGGTGGATTTTGACTCACGAAGCTATCGATTACCTGCGTTTGCAGTTTTGGATTTAGTGCATCATGGGTAAAACATTTAGTGAAAATTGGCATAGAGTTGCGAATGTTCGAGCAGCCTTGCGAGCAACTGTAGGCGTCCGCAGGCAGCATTACCGCGGGGAAGACTGGTACGTTGTTCATGATCCATATACAGGAAATTTTTTCCGTTTGACTCCTGCATATTATGATTTTCTTACTAGGCTTGATTTTAATAAGACCATTGAAGAAGTATGGCTTAAAGCTCTTGAGGACGACCCTGAATTCGGGCCGGGACAGGAAGATGTTATTTCCTTGCTGGTGGAGCTTTCTCAAGCCAACCTTATTCATTTTGATGAAGAAGTGGATACTCAGAAACTTTTTGATCAAGGTGATGAAAAAGAGCGCAAAGCTAGACGCCAAAAATGGATGAACATTCTATTTATTCGTTTTGGTCTTTTTAACCCGGAAAAGTTGCTTACTTATCTTAGTCCGCTCTGGAATGTTCTGATCAGTCTCTTCGGAGCATTGATTTGGTTCGTGGTGGTGCTCTGCGGAATATTTGTGGCGCTCCAAAATGCGAGTGAAATAGGTTACAGCGCGTCCTCTATCCTTGCCCCGAGTAATATACTGCCCTTATATGCGGGCCTAGTTCTCCTCAAAATTTTTCATGAAACAGGGCATGCCGCCATGTGTAAAAGGTTTGGCGGAAATGTTACTTCAGTTGGCATAATGTTTCTGTTCTTTGCCCCCTTGCCATATGTGGACGCTACTTCTTCTTGGTCCATGGGTAGCAAATGGCAGCGTGTTTTAGTTAGCTCCGCAGGGATTCTAGTTGAACTCTTTATGGGGTCGATTTGCTGTATGATCTGGGCATGGTCCCCGCCGGGTATTGTGCATACCATTGCTTTCAATATGATGTTTACAGCAACGGTTTCCACTTTGCTCTTTAATGCCAATCCGCTCATGCGCTTTGATGGTTACTATATTTTAGTAGATTTGCTGGAGATGCCCAACATTTATCAACGCAGCCGGGAACACATTCTGCAACTCAGTGAAAAATATTTATTCAGTGTACGTGGTGTTCGATTCAAAAATAGGAGTTCGCAGGAAGGGTTCTGGCTGGCTTTTTACGGGGTGGCGAGTTCAATTTATAAGGTCTTTTTAGTTCTCGGTATCAGTATGTTTTTAGCGGATAATTATTTTATTATTGGTCTTTTGGTAGGGGGGGCGATGGTTATATCCAGTTTCCTCAAACCTATAATTAATTTCATCAAATATTTATTTAGAAGTCCTTCATTACGAGGTGTTCGGGGCTGGGTGTTACTTAAATCAGGAGTAGTTTTTGGTGTAGTTGCGATCTTTATTTTTCTTGTACCGTTACCGTATGACATTGTGGCCCCTGGTGTTGTTGAATCACGTGATATAAATAATGTTATAGCTGAAGTTGCCGGCGCTGTTGATGAGTTTAAAGCTGATCCGGGAGCCATAGTTTTTAAAGGGCAGGTGCTGCTAATACAGAATAATCCGACCCTTGATTTCGAAATACGCAAGGCGAAAGCGCAACTGCGTCAAATTTCAATTCTCAGACAACAGACTCTAAGCCGAATGGGATTGGATAGAGATCCGGTTCATAAACGCAGGGAGGCGCTTCTTCAATTGCTAACACAGCTTGAAACGCGCAAGAGCGGGTTAACCATTTGTGCTGATCAAGACGGGCTGTGGATTCTTCCTGATGCCGAAAAATTACAAGGGCAGTGGGTGGCAAAGGGACATGATTTCGGACGTATTGTTTCTGAAGATGAGTTTCATTTTATGGCCGTGATTTCTCAGGAAGATGCTTCGACTCTTTTTGACGGGAAAATAAAGGGGATGGAGGTTCATGTAAAGGGAGCAGGTTTGCAAAATATAGCTGCTTTCAGTTGGGATTTACAAGCTCATTACCATGAAGAACTTCCTTCAGTTGCGCTCGGTTGGCGTGGCGGTGGAGATATTCCTCTTTCTTCTGCGGATAATTCAGGGTTGCTTGCCGCTGAGCCTTTTTATTTACTCAAGACCGATTTAGATATGTTTAAGGGAGTCAGTGTTCCGGGTGGACGAACAGGAAGCGTTTGTATTGAGATGGCTCCTCGCTCTCTTGCCGTAAGGTTTGTTCTGTATTTCAGGCAGTTCATGCAGAAGAGATATCAGTTATGAGTTTACCGTTTGAAGATAGATTCAAAGTACAAGTGCCCATTCCTCGAAAGGTTCATAGGGGAATGGATGGTTTGATTCATGGGGTGAAGAGGCATCTTGCAGAGAAAGAATTCTCAGTGCCTGAACTTTTAAAACGAGCAGAACTGGTTGTTGCCAGCTCACTGGAATTACAAGATGTGCGCGCTGATGAATTGAGAAGTAGGCTTAGTCATATGCGCATTGAGTATCGAGAAAACGGCAGTGTTGGTTGCCAGATTTTAGATGATATATTAACTCTTGTTTGTGAACTAAGTTTTCGTTCTGTTGGGTTGCGTCCTTACCCCGTACAGCTTCTGGGAGCACTTGTAATACATGATGGTGGTTTAGCGGAAATGGCAACCGGTGAAGGCAAAAGTTTGGCCTCGGCTGTCGCTGCTGTTCTTATGAGCTCTGCTGGAAAACCAGTACATGTTTTGACCTCAAATGATTATCTAGCCGAGCGCGATGCTGAAGAAATGACTCCGCTTTTTATAGAGTGTGGATTGCGGGTAGGTTTTGTGACAGGAGAGACTCCGCATCCTGAACGGGCAAAGTCTTATTTGCCGGATGTTGTTTATACAACAGGAAAGGAGCTTCTTGGTGATTATCTTAGGGATCGTATTAAGGTTGGAGACAAAGCTAATGATTTGGGACGAGCTATCGTTCATACTCTTATGCCTGAACGGTCGGGAAAAGACGGATTGGCTTTGCGCGGGCTTTACGCAGTTATTATTGACGAGGCGGATAGTGTTCTCGTTGATGAGGCTGTGACCCCGCTGATATTATCAGCCCCGAGGGAAAATATTTCATTAGAGGGTGCGACCCTTGCCGCTTGGGAAGGAGCAAAGGGGCTTGAGAAAGATGTTCATTATAAAATAAACTGGCAGTACCGTGAAATTTTTTGGACTCCTCAAGGGGAGAAACAGATAAAGTTTATAGCCGCATCTCTGCCTAAAATTTGGCAAGGTAGTGAACGTAGTCGTGAACTGCTTACTCTGGCTTTACAATCTAGGGAAATGTATTTGCAAGATGAGCATTATGTTGTGCTGGATGGAAAAATAGTACTCCTTGATACCCTTACCGGAAGACTCACACCCCACAAAAATCTAGGAATAGGATTACATCAAGCCCTAGAAGCTAAAGAAGAAGTCGATATTTCTCCGCCCACAAAGACTCTTGCCAAGATGAGTTATCAAAGATTTTTCCGCCTTTTTCCAAAAATTGGAGGTATGAGCGGTACTGTCAAAGAAGCAGGTCCTGAATTTTGGAGAGTATATCATATGCCTTTTGTGCAGATCCCGACTCATAGACCTATCATTCGCAAAGAATTACCTTGGAGATTTTACCTCACTGCTGACGAAAAATTGAAAGCCATAGTTAAAGATGTTGCGAAACTTCATACTACCGGGCAGCCGATTCTTATAGGAACTAGAACTGTTCATATGAGTGAATTGCTCGCTACAATGTTTGAGGAAGCGGGTATTTGCTGTGAGGTACTAAATGCTGTCCGCCATAGCGAGGAAGCCCGAATTGTTGCTGATGGTGGCAGGCAGGGAGCCGTTACTATTGCTACAAACATGGCTGGGCGAGGAACAGATATTAAGTTGCAGGATGGAGTTGTAGAGCTTGGCGGACTTTGCGTTATTTCTGTGGAACCACAGGATAGTGCAAGGGTTGATAGACAACTTTTCGGACGTTCCGGCAGGCAGGGCGATCCTGGCTGCGTACTTATTTATGGCTCTTTAGAAGATGTCCTTTTTACTAGGATACTGCCTCGTTTCATAATTATGATTCTGAAAAAGTGCTGTTCGTCGAATAAAAAGGGCGGAACATATATTTTGCAACGCATCGTAGGTTTGCTCCAAAGTATTTCAGAGCAAAGATCCGCAGCGCAGAGGCTTGCTATTTTGCGCAATGATGACTGGTTAGAAAAAAGTCTTTCCTTGCCGGGAGCTTAAAATGAGAATAATTGGAGTAGAAATGATTTCATCAGATAAGTTATATAAATTAATGACGATAGCCCTAACTGTAATAGTGTTATCCAGTGTTGGTGCAACTTGCCCTGTATGGGCAGAGGATGATCTTCAGGCAAATCAAAAGACGGTTAGTTCAGATGTGACTGTGTCCCCGGGAAAATGGTCCGTGGGTCGTCTTCGCAATATGTCCGATAACGTGGAGTTGACCGTAGGAGTGACCACCAAAGGACCGATCTTATTCCTGATGCTTGATGAAGCTCAGATGAAAAAATTTCCAAAAATCAGTGATCCGCTAATGATGACCCGAGTTGACGGTTCACTTGCCCTCAAAACCAACATCCGCAAGGGGGGCAACCACTATTTGCTTTTCTGGAATAAATATTCATCTAAGCCTATTTCTTTGCGATTTAAGGCTCGGGTTAAGCTGTTGACTACATTATAGCTAGTTGTAGTTGTAAATAGCGTACAATAAATCCATAGCCTCAAGTCGGTATGGAGTATGATAAACTCGCAAATCAACACCCATCGGATTCTCTTCGCTCAAAAGATATATCCACATTGGAGTGGATCTTTACCACAAAAAAACGTGATTCCTTATTTGGGATTGCGATTTTTTGTGCGTTTTCGAAGCTGGAGTGAGCTCTGCGAATCTCATTTGGGGCAGTATGTATTGTTCTAATTCTCTGAAAAAGTAGATAAAACAAGTTTATCGTAAACGCACTACTTGTTAAACTGCTCTATTTTATTTCTACCTCGAGAATTGTGCTACTAGGATGAGTTAATTATCATGAGTATGGTTGTCTCTTTGGCCTATGTTAATAGTCTTATCTGGTGAAAATATATTTTGCTACACTCCTCCGTAATTTCAATCTCCCTCATATAAATTTTACTTTTGAAAATTTCACTTAAAGCCGACTATTCGGTTTATTTGTGTAAATTTATTGGCTCATAGATTAAAATTATATCTTAAAAAAAACTAATTTTAAAAGATATTTGCGCCTTATAGGTCTAATCATAATTTTCTATTGATTGCACAGTATATTTAGTATAGAAGTTTCGAGGCTCAATTGTATGATACTTCCCTAATAATAGATCTAATGACTGCACTTTTAAAAGGAACACGCACAAAATGAAAGCAAAAGATACCGCGCGAATTATATTCGTGCTTTTAGTTTTAGGTCTATTTTCAGTACTAAATATTGTTGAAGCTCATGCTGTGAAAGAAAGAGTTCTTTATTCTGGTTTTGCCTTTCTTGGAGAGCATGCAGATATAAAGAGTCAGTATAAATACAGTGATCAAATCTACAATCTTAATAATGCAGAAGGCAGACCACTTGTTGAAAAGATGCTTTCCGAAATAATGCAGAAGACTGACAGCAAAAATATTGAAATTATTACTGGTGAATTGGGACAGCTGGACAGTGGTGAAGGTTTGGCAATGGCTATTGCTTTGGATTGGGAGGATGTAGCCGTTGAAACACTTGAAGAGGGGTTGATTAAAGCTGTCTATAACTTACATGGGCAGATATTATTTTTTGATTTTATCAAAATGGAGGTTGTGGCCAGCTATCCATTTGGCGTCAGGGTTACCGATTGTACTTCTGGGATTCCTTCTGAGGAACATAAGCTCGAAATATTTAAAAAACTTTACTTGTCTGACATTGCGGGAGTTAATTTTCTTGATTCTTTATGCAGCCTTTTAACAGACGCAGAAGTTAAATCCAGTGCCTCGAATTTAACTTTTAAGGTTGAAGACGTGGTTTTAGAGGCGAAGGCCAATGAGTTTGTTGTAAAGAATTTCCCGAATGATCGAGAAGAAGCCTTTAAAATTTTTGTAGCCCAACAGTTTAGTTCTTTTTTCGCCAAGAATTTGAAGACGAGCATACTCCCTTATACGAAAGGAAAAGCCATAGGTAATAAGATGGCTGGCCGTTTTGCAAATGGTGATGTTTTCGAGCTTACGGTTCCAGATGGAGATTACCCTATCACTATAGCTATTCGAGGCTTTAAAAAGGTAAAATTAGACGAAAATGGGACAGGGGAGTCGTGGGTATATGGAAGCTATGTTCGGCTCATTGTGGAGTCTGCTCTTGGAGATGTCGTCAATAGTAAAATTAAAAACGGAGCGGTTAAAATTGTTCCTGCTGGTCAGTTAACCGTCGCGGATAGTTCTGCTTTTGTTGAAAGTTTGCTGGTTCTTTTTGATAAGACAACAAAGCAAATCGAAATATGTGATTCAGATTGGCTAAAGAAGTGTGCAGAAGGGTCATGTACGGGTGACCAATTTCAAGCTCTGAAACAAAAAATCAATAAATACTGATAAACGGGGATCAAATGAAGAAAGTCTTTTCAATAATGCTGGTGATTTGTTGCGTGCTAATGCTGTGTTCTACCGCTTTTGCTGGCACTTCAGTAACAGGAGTTGCTACTCTCAATTACGAGGGTGGAGTTTTTTCTTCAAAAATTAAAACAGAATCTAAGGATAAGGTTGCTCAGGAAGCCTTACTGAATGCATGGAAGAAGTATACTTCTTCATTTAACGCGGCAAAGTATAAAGCTTATCTTAAAATTGAAAAGGATTTTACGGATAATCTTGATCAATACATTGCCAGCCATAGCATTGTAGACGAAAGGAACGATGAAGATAATGAAAAATATACTGTAGCGGTTAAGGCTCTCATCAATGATGTTGCTGTTGACAGCAAGCTTAGCCTTTCTTCCGCCGCAGGTAGCGGGGCGTCCGGCGAAGGAAGTATGTTCTCCTTTATTTTTGTTGCTCGCGATACAGCTTCAGTTAAGTCCTATGATAAAAAGGTGACTAAAGTTGCTAAGGCGCAATCTATGTCTTCAGGTAAAGAAACTGGTTCGATGGGCGGTTCTACCATGGTTTCTGGCGAATCTAAGAAAAGCATGGCCAAAACTACAACTGGTGGAAGCTCTGAGCAAAAAGCAGACAAACTCAAATACACCATTTCAAGCTCCGCAGATATTGATGCTGCAATGAATGAAGTTTTGTCTCCTGCCGGTTTTGAAGTTGTTGAATATGGCGATATTGTAAGTGAATGTGGCGGAGTTGAACCTGATGTCATTAAAAAAGAATTTTCAATGCAGGCAGAGCTTTCCCGCAAAACTCGCAAAGCTGCCATTGCAGGAGCAAGACGTTGTGAAGTTCCTTTATTTGCAATTGGAACATTAGACGCAGGGATGGCTGATATTGATCCGACAAGCGGATTGAAAAGAGTTTATGTTTCAGTGAATGCTAAGGTGTATAATATTAATAAAAGATTGCCTAAGAAGGTCGCTTCTGTAGGTCCTGTGCAGTTTGCAGGCCTCGGACCTTCTGCCATTGTTGCAAAAAGAAATGCATTATCAAAGGCTGCGAAAGAAGCAGCTCGTTCTATTGTAGATCAATTGAATGCAAAAGGTTTGAAGTAGAGTAGCAAGGCTCGGCCAATTTCGGCTGAGCCTTTTTTTGGGGAAGAGATTCTTTTAACCATTAACGCAGGTTTTTCCTGCATCTGTTACGGAGTGACTTGATGAAACGCTTTACAATTTCTTTGTGTACTATTCTTTTGGTTCTTTCTTTTGCCGGTATGGCAAATGCCTTTGGTCTTAGCAGTATGACATCTGTCGCTACAGGCGAAGATTCTAAGCCTAAAGCGGATATTAAGGGGCTAAGCTCAGAACAGGCAACTCTTAAATCAAGACTTGTCAGTGCGTTGGTGCACATGCTCGGCGCTCAGGAAAAAGTTCTTATCGCAACTGGTGATAAAGATGCTGCCGGCGCTGTATCTAACCAGATTGGAGTTCTCAAAGCTGGTAACGTTCAGGATGAAGAGATTGATAAGTCTGTTGCGTTGACCGAAGATAATGACGAAGCTATTTCTAAAAAAGAGTCATCTATGGATGACCTTGATCAGTCTTCTAAAAAGAAGATTGCAGAAGCTTTACCTCCTTATGCTTCAGGCGTTGTTGATATGACAAAGCTCAGCAAGGACTTCACTGTGTGGCTTGACGGAGCTCAGTCTGCGGTTTCAGAAGCTTCCCCGACTAGCCTTCTTTCTATCAAAAAAGATCTTTCTTTTGGTATGAATATGGCTCCAAGAATTCCTCCTCTTACTTCTCAAACAGTTTCAACTACTCATAAACTGATAGCCTTTTGCAAAAGTAATAAACTCGAAACATCTGGCGCTGAAGATGCGATGGGTGATTTGTAGGAAGTATTGTGCATTAAGCGGACAGCCCGGACTTATAGTGGTCCGGGCTGTATAAATAAATCTGAACAGCCACGCTATCAGGAGACTTAACAAGTGAGACTACTTCTTCAACTTCTTTTTATTCCTCTGGTTACTTTTTGTCTTTCTACTAGTATTGCTTTTGCTAAATTAAATTATGTAACGGTTGAGGGGCATGGGACTGGAGTCACTCCGAAGGAAGCCGTTCAGTCGGCGCTGGTCGACGCTTTAGGTAAAGTTAATGGTATGCAAATGGCGTCTAGAGAACGCACTGCAATGTCATCTGTTAAAGTTACAGCTGAGGTGCAGGGCAAGCAGGGTGTGGCTGAACTTAATAGTGAAGAATTTCAACAGGAAATTCAGACTGCAACCAAAGGGCTAATCAAAAGTTACGAAGTCGTGTCTATCAAGCCCGACGAGTATACTGCCGGACTTCTTGCTGTTGATTTAAAGGCAACGGTTATAAAATATGCAAAGTCTAAACAGGCGAATCGCAACCGAATAGCAGTTCTTCCATTTCGAGTCGACAATGCTAATGATGTAACTCAAACAACTTTCGCCAAAAATTTATGTCAGGGGTTAGTTGGATATCTGACTCAGACAAGGCGCTTTGCCGTGCTTGACCGGGACTTTCAAGATGAAAGTAACGGGGAGTTGAATTCATTAAAGAGTGCTGATGTTCCTATGGAAGAGATGGCTCGCCTTGGAAATCGACTTGGCGCAGATTTCATAGTTGTCGGCCAGATTAATAAGGCAGTTTCAAAGCAGTGGAACAAAGAAATGAAATCTACTGGCAAAAAATTCCCTATGTCTCGCTACGGGGCAGCTCTTTCTTATCGGGTTATGGATGTAGCAACTGGGCAAATTATGTTTTCCCAGCTTTATGATGGGATTGGAACTCATCAGGGGTATGCTCCGGATATGAGCCGTATTGCTAAGAAGTATGCGGATGTTCTCGGTAAGCAGCTTGTCGAAGGCATTTTCCCCCTGCTCGTCGTTTCAGTCTCAGGTAAATCGATGTACATCGGTCAGGGCGGAGAAACTATTAAAAAAGGTCAAAAATTTACTCTCATCCAGTATGGGAAAAAAATGATGGACCCTTATACTAAGGAGTCTCTTGGCCGTGAAGAAATTCCAGTTGGCATTGTGCAGGTTACGGATGTTCAAGCAAAGTCCTCTCGTGCCAATATTTTAAAGTGCAGTGTCGATATTAATGCTCTATTTGCTCCGAATGCCTTTATTGTTCGCCTGATTAAAGGGTCTGGCGGTCAAAAAAGAGCTGCTAAAAAGGCTAAGAAAGTTGAAAAAGTAATAGAGAAATCCATGGTTGAGATGGAGAAGGAAAGTAGTGATGACTGGTAGAAGGTCGTTGTACCAATTTATTTTACTTGCAGTTATGCTTTTGTCAGCTCTTCCGACTGTTGCTATGGGACAGCCGGCTCCTTTAAAGGCTTTTGAACTGGGTGGTCTATATCAGTCTTCTTTGAAAGAGAAGGGTTCAGGTTGGTATCCACTAACTGATTATGTCGTATTTATTGCTGATCTTGAAAGAAAAGGTCGTGGCGATTCTGTACGTGATATGAGAGCCAAAAGCATGCTTAAAGCTGGCGAGTTGATGCGCTCATGGTCGGCCTCAGAATGTGGCAAAGTTCAATGTGATTTGAGTCGTTGGCCTGATCGGTCCAGAAAGATTCTCCAAGGTTATCTTGAAAAGAAAATTCAAACTCCGTCCTTCGCTCAGTTTCATGGGCACGTTGTAGAAAATGCACCTGTTAAGCAAAGGTATAGATATGCCTTTGCTGTTCCTAAAGTTGAGCTGAAACAATTTTGTAGTCAGCTTAAGCAGGTTTCCTCAGACCCCATGAGAGTTTTCAGTCAAGCTCTTGAGGGTGCTCTTAAGTATGAAAATTATCCTTTAGCAGCGACTTTGTTTTTTGATGCAGGTCTGCCTCATCTTGCCTCCCTTGCAATTCAAGAGGGGGGGGCAGAAGAGTTTTGCATGGATAATTATTCTTTTAAGCCTAGTCCCTTATCTCAAAGGAATGCATTAAAGGAACTTTTAGAAGGAAAGATGAATGTTGAGGCTAAGAATCTTCATAAACTTCCTGGTTCCTATGAAATCCTTTCAATGATGGCTGAAAGTTCTATGAATACTCAGCCAGAACGATCATTTTCTCTTCTAGGATTATCATTGCCTACGAGTGGCGATAATTACGCTGACGTTCTTGATATGATGAATAGTTTGACGGAAGGGAACTCAATGGTTCCCCCTAAATGGCAATCTAGCGGTGGTGAGACAGTTAAAATGTCGATGCTTTCTCTGGGAAATCTTCGTTTTGGGGAAGGTGTATCCGCTTTTGATGATGGCTATCTTAAGCAAGCCGTAAAGCTTTTTAGCAGTCGCGGAGATAAAAATAAAATTAAAGAACTTTTGATTCAGGCGGCAGATAAAACTCCCGCGAATCCTAAGGTTTGGGATTATCTGGGAGCCATATTAAAGGCAGATAATCAGTGGGCGCAAGCCTCTGTAGTTTATCTACAGCTTTTGCAAATACGGGTATTTGACTCTGAAGCGATGGGACATTTGGCTGAGTGTTACAGTCATATGGGTAGAACTAAGTCAGCAAGTGTTATTGCAGAGTTCATGTTTTACAGTGGCCGGGTCGGGAATAATAAAATTCTTAAAAGAATCACACAGCAAATAAGAGGGAAGCAATAATGAGAAGTAGAACCACGAAACTGGCGAAAATATTAATGGTAGCCATGGTAATGCTAATGGTAAGTTCATTTGCCTTTGCAGTAGAATACTCAGATGAAAAAGCTCAGGAACAACTAGTTGGTCAAGATGCATCACAGGATGTAAGCCTCGCTTCTGCACAGGCCGCGATGGAAAAACCACAGCCGCCAGTAGTTCCACAGCAGACTATCGATGAAGCCGTGGATAGTTATCTTTCAAACTCAGGATACGGACGTGGCTGGAATGATAGTAAGGAAACTTTTATTTCAGTTGGAGTCTCGTTTCTTGATTGCGAAGATCCTTCCTACGACACTTCGTTCATAAACAAACGTTCGCTGAAAAATATGGAAGCGATCTTAGATGCTAAGGCACAAATAATCGAATTTGTGCGAACTGACATGAGTGTTTTGGATCAAGCCAGCACCCCTGGAACAGACTTAAATGCAGAGTTCAAAGATAAAATAGATAAACTTCAAAATAGTATAGAAGCCCAAAGAAACAAGCTGGCAAAGATGCTTAAAACCGTTGATGCTACCGAAGCTGCAGCTCTTCAGGGTGCTAACTTTGGCGATAGACTTAACAGGCTTATGGATGCAGCGATTAAAAAGCTCGATGATACATACTCTAGTGAGCAGATTGATGAAAAGAAAAGAAAAAAATATGAAAAAGCAAAAGCCAGATATCAAAAAGCTTCCACTGAGTGCTCTCAGTTAGAAGCACAATTAAAAACTTTGACTGGTTCTAAAACTGAGTCTTTAAGTTCTAAAACTGAAACTTTGTCAAAAATGCCTCTTATGGGTGCAACGGTTATAGCGCAGTTTGAATCGTGGGATGAAGAGAGCGAGCAATATAGTTCTGCCGTTGTAGTTATGTGGAGTAAGAAAATGGAAGCACTGGTTAGAGCATTCATCTCCGGTGAGGTCATGAAAGTTGCTCCAGGTAAGAAGAGCCTTACTGAATATATTAATGGGGCTGATTGGTCGTGTGGATCTGGTGGACGTAGATTCCGTGACAATAATGGGGAAGTATATTTCCTAGGAATCGGTTCTGCGGCTGTTGGAAAAAGTTCTTCTAGCGAGAAGAGAGCTCGCGGAATTGCCGCTCAGGTTGCAAAGAAAGAAGTAGCAACAGCTATTTTCGCTGATGTTTCTTCTCATAAAATTGCTGAAGCAAAAATGGAGAGCTACAATGGTGGAACTGGCAAGGACACAAGTGTTGCTGCAGAAAGTTTTGCTTCAGAATTACAGCAAACCATTAAAAATAGAAACATAAGTGGTCTTCAATCTAAATATTTGCGTAAGGTTAAGCATCCTATTTCAGGGCAGTATATCTATGTTGCTATCTATGCTGTAAGTGGACAATCTGCCAGAAACGCTTTGATGATGGAAGAATCCAACTACATAAGCAGGATTATGGATGTTAAGTCGCAGCAAAAGATGAAAGGAACCAAAGCTGGACACGATTCGGCTGTAGAGAGCGCCAAAGCTGATACGAACTCTTACAATCTGGCTAAGAATCAGGCTGGAGGCAATGTCTCTTCACAGGCCAATCAGGCTAAGCCTTCTGCAAAGGCAAATTCCGGGTCTTCTGCTGGAGCTGGAGCTTCTAGCGGAGTTTATACTGGGGCTGGCCAAGATGATGCAAGCTGGTAATTGATTTATCTATTCGGCGCTTCACTGAGTGAAGCGCCGGTTTTTTGCCTGTCTTTTTTTCTACCACTTTCGAAAGCTGTAGTGGTTCATACCATTTGATCCTAATATAGCATTAGGTACAACTGCGGTGTTTTTTATGTGTATTGTCTTGTAGTGCTCTTATCTCTCTTAATAACCCTCCAAAGTTATGAAAATTATTTTCCTCTATATTTGTAAGAACTTTCAATAATGTTTCTTCGGCATTTCTGTAGAATGCTCTGTCCAGCTTGTCATGATGAATTTCCGCTCCGGAGTTATCCAGAATAGTTTCAGCGCGTTCGTCAGGATTCCAACTTATATCGCGTCCTTTCCATTCTGGAATGCCTTCAATTTGGCTCGCATTGAATACGTTTGCGTAGCGCAAAATAGGTCGTGCAAGAGGAACTTCCTGCATGCTTACTTTGCCATTCTCATCGCGCACCGGCTTACCTTGCTCATCTTTGATCACTTCTGGGCGATTCAATTGCCAGAATGCTACTGTTTCAGATTTAGCTTTTTTTACCTGACACTCTTGTGATGATGCTTGTTTGTAGGTCATGAATCTGGGATCGTTAAGCCCCTCCTTGCCGAGCATTACCTGATTGCCTCCCCTGTAAACTGTCCCAGAAACAGGATTGAATGCCGGTTGATATTCACCCGCCTTTCATGGACGGTGCCAAGGGGCAGTTCTTTTTTTTAGATCCTCAATCATCGTTTCAGCAAAACGCTGATGGTATGGTGTTTTAGATTTAGCCATAATATCACCTGCCCTCGTTTTGCTCTTCTGCCAGATCAAACGAACCGTCCTCAGCATCTTCAACGGAGAGAGCTTTTTCTTCAAACACTCCCATGTATTCGGCAACGTCAGGATCAACTTACAATTGCCGCGCTGGAATTTTCGGTTGCGTTATGTAGATTTTCCGAGCCTCCTGAGCTAGATATTCGTCGTTTTCGGGCATAGTCCTATCCTCCAAATTAAAGGTTAAAACGAGAATGCCCTTTTGCATTTCTTTCGCGTCAATCAATCCGAAATATCTACTGTCAAAACTACTTTCGGTGTGTGTGGACAGGACAAGGGCTTTGCCTTGAGGAATAAGATTCGAAGTGAGCAATGAAGGAAGATTTCTGCCATGATTGTCATGGTTTTTTAGGACGCTTGAGGAGAGAAGAAATCCGTTGATGTTAATCCCTTCAAGCGTAACTTCAACTTTATCTCCTGTTGTTCCGGCACTATTTTTCAATAGTGGCCGTGTGTCGTAATGACCAAGATATTTACGATCAAGCGAAATTTTAAAATATGGATTGTCTTCACGGAGGCTAAAAGTAACCAGATCGCCTTTGGTCGGCTTGCCGGGAATAATCTGGTAAATGCCATGGGGCATGGAATCGGTGAAATTGACGCGTTAGCCCGCAAAGTGGATTACGTAGATGATGGCTGTTAGATGGCAACAGAATGAAATCAGGATGATATTTTTCATGCGGAGACTCCCTGAACATTCTTGGTCCAGTAAGTCCTGCGCAGGACCAGATTTTAAATTAGCCTGATGAGTGGCCGTAAGGGGGTTGATTTTTTATGAGGTGGGACAAAATTCGCTTAAAGTGGGACAAAACATGCTTTTACAGAAGGATATCCCATAAAAAAAGGGTCCACAAACAATCGTGAGATTGTTCGTAAACCCTTGATTTAACCGTGGTACCCAGAACGAGACTTGAACTCGTACAAGCCGAAGCTCGAGGGATTTTAAGCCCGTCGGAATAATAACTGCCAATTGTGACTTAACGTTCCTAACCGCTTTGAATCCAAAAGATTCATAGTGTAATATCCTGTCCTCACGGTCACTAGCGTTTATTAGTGTACCTATAAAAAGTGGGACAGGAGTGGGACAGAAATGAGCACCAAGAGTTTTGAAGCAACTAAGTATACCGGAGTTAGATTTCGCAGTCATAAAACACGCAGGCATGGAGTTCATCCCGATAAGTATTTTGTGATCAGGTACAAGGTCAATGGCAAGCTGCGTGAAGAAGGACTCGGATGGGCTTCCCAAGGCTGGTCTCCAGCAAAAGCTCATAAGATCAGATCCGAAGTAACTGCGAATATCAAGCTCGGTGTCGGTCCGCAGTCTCTCGGAGAATTCAGAGAGATCAAAGCCGAAGAGCAGAGAGTGAAAATTGTTGCAAGTAAGGCTCGGAAACCTTTCTCCGAAGCGGGGGAGGCATACATTGAAGAGTACGCCAGAAACAATAAGAAGAGTTGGAAGCATGACCGCACCCGCTTCAAACTTCACCTCGTGCCGGTCATTGGAAAAATTAGTCTTGATGATCTGACCTTCCAGCATATTGAACTTCTCAAGAGTTCTGTCACAGGGAAGGGGCTTGCTAAGGCAACGGTTGTGCAGTGTCTCGCTCTTACGAGGCAGATTTGTAATTACTCTATTCAAAGCGGATGGTTGAACGGAGCTAATCCGGTTAAGGGAGTTAAGTTTCCCAGAATCAATAATCAGAGGCTCCGCTACTGTGCTCTTGACGAGGAAACTGCTTTTTTCGAGATGGCTGTTCAAAGGCGATACCTTGATTGCCACGATATCTGCTTGCTCAGTCTTTATACCGGCATGCGGATGGGAGAAATTTTTGCTCTTACTCGGCAGGACATCGATCTTGTTGAGAACAGAATCATTATTAAAGGCGAATCCGGTGCTGACGATGGACCCAAGTCTGGAAGAAGCCGAGTTGCCTACATCACTGAAAAGATAAGGCCGGTGTTGGCAACGAGAATTCCTGATCTGCTCAGTATGGAGTCCTTGCTGTTCCCCGGTCCTTCCGGTGATATGCGGAAAGAGATCGGAGAAAACTTTGCAACTCTGATGAAGCATCTCGGATGGAATAAAGGCGTTACTGATCGCCGGTTGCGTTTTTGTGCTCATTGTTTTCGTCATACTTTTGCTTCCCGTCTTGTCGCCAAGGGTGTTCCTCTTCCTGTTGTTCAAAAAATGATGGGCCATGCTACTATTCAGACCACTATGCGCTACACTCATACTCATGATGATCAGTGCCGGAATGCCGCTCAACTGCTGGTTTAAACCAGCGGGTTAGATTCCTCTATGAACCAGTCAACAAACGGTTCGCGGGTGTAGAAAACTTTACGATTACGTTTAAATCGTCCTTCTAAAGGGCCGGTACCCTGACAATCCATCTTGCGCATTGTTTGGGCCTTGATGAGTCCACCTGTATATTTTTCTACGCCCTGTCTGCATAGAATCGGGGGGAGGGTGCTTAGAAGGTGTTCTTTCAATTCGTCTTTTGTCATGTTGCTGCTCCATTAAAAGCCTAGTTTCTGTTGCTGCACACTAAGCGCGAGGATTATGCTCAGCAGTTCCATCTAATCCGCATAGAAGTTCTTGAATTGCTGTTAAAGCTTCTTGACCCTCTTTGCGGATTCTTTTTTTATCATTACTACTCAGCTTACCCTCTTCAATTGCCTGCCCGTAGACAGCTATGAGTTCGCCGAATTCTTTAACGGCTTTAACAAGACTTGTGTTGGAGCAGTTCTCTTCAGGTACTCTTATGAAAAGTCCGCCCATACTTGCGGCAAGGTGGTGCATCGGAGCATCTGAACGGCAAGCCTTCATCAATGGTTCAAGAAGGTCTGCTCCAAGCTTGTGGCTAGTATTCTCAGAGTTCAATTCATTCATAAGAACATGATATTTTTTGCTAACCATCTCCGCTACAGCACGAGCTCCGATATCTGAATCAAGAACCATTTTCCGAACTATATCTATGAAGCTCATGTGATTACTCCTGAAATTTACGCCGCTATTAACGTGACCATGAACCAAAGAGAACGTATTCTACATCCGGCTGTTTTCTATTTATTTAGTTTTAGGCTTAGGTCCGGTTTTTTCTCTGCTACGGATAGGAATAAGATCTGCTGGCATTTCGTATTCATCGCGGAGGATATCAATATATTTTTGGGGACATTCTCCACCACGAATAATCGATGATACCCGCGCAGGGGTTAGATCAAATCTTTTTGCAAGCTTCACATTTGTAAGCCCAATATTTTCCATCCATGCACGTCTCAAGAAGTGAGTTGGAATAGTTTCAGTAGTAAAGGATGCTTGCGCTGAGTCGCCAGTTTGGTTAATCATCAATGTAACCTCAATCAGTTGAAGGTTTTTTTAATATATGCGTGTGTTGATTTAAGAGATAATGTAAAAAGTTTGCCATAGTCAACAACTTTTTACAAAAAACTGGTGACATTTTACATGAAAAGTATTGTTCAACGATTTTTGGCGGTTAAAGAGGCTCTTGATATTAGCAAAGCTGATTTTTGCCGTGGAGCTGAAATATCTACAACCAGCTTAGATAACTATATTAATGGGAAAGGAGCTCCGAAGGCTCTTTTCTTGGCTAATATTTGTAATAAATTTGGTGTGGACGGAACATGGATTCTTACCGGAGACGGGGAGATGTTTCGTAAAGATGAGGTTGGTGATCCTGTAGTCCTTCGGATGCGTGAAGCAGAAAGGCTGATAAAAGAGCATGGAGAAGTTGGGCTAGAGATTGTTCGCCTTACTTTAGGAACATCTGACGAGACTTCCAAGAGTGATCCGGGTGTCTGTGATGAAAAAATTGCATCTGGATATTAAGAAGATCTGATTGGCCTACATGGTGTAAAGGCATGTGGGTCAATTTTTTTTGACTAAAAATAGTATGATTTTGGTTATTGCATTTTAATTTTAATCTTTAAAATATTCACATAAATACGCTTAGCTCTAGTTAAGGATATGCATAATATAATGAAGAAATATTTAGCAGTTTTACTCTCACTTTTCTTTCTTGTTGGATGGGGTGATGTGTCTTTAGACACATCGTCTGAAAAAGAATTCAAATCCTCCGCTGGTGCTCTCATAAAAGATATGAGTGTTGCGGATAAAGATGCTCTCCGGAAGTCCTTTGCAACCATTGTTTCTAATGGTGAGATCAAACGCTTAGGCTCAGATGTACGTCTCCCAGAAGTTTATGCGCTTGGACAGCAGCAGGAAGCATGGGGCGACATTTTGTTTATGAAAAGGCTCAAGGAGCTTGATGGATTCACCGTCGAGCAGATTAATGACCGCGCTGCTGTGATCGTGAAAGAACAACATGATTATGAACGTCTACGCGAACTGGAAAGGCTCCGAAAAAAGCTGAAACAATATTCTACTGAACTTGAAGAACTTAAAAAATGCAATGCCGCCCGAGAGCAGGCAAAAGCAGTCATCCCTAAATTGAAAATAGAAAAGACATATGTCTTAAATGAACTCATGAGTGTTACTGGCAAACCGATGGGGAAAATTGAATCAGCCGATGTTAAAGTTTCTATCCACAACAATAGTGGAAAAGACATTCAGTCCATCAAGCTTAAATTTCAACTAAAATCTGGAGACAGGCAGGCGCAAGACGATGAGGTATTCAAACTTACTACTCCTATCAAAGCTGGGCAGAGCGATTCTCTCGAATACAATGTTGGGACACATTTTTCGTCGTTGAAGCTTTTACCGAATCAGGTCGAAGTTTTGGTTGTTCCGATCAAAGTGGAGACTGTGGAGTCTGCGCGATATGTGAATAAGCATTTTTATAAGACTGAGAGTGAGTATTTAGGGGTGATTCGGGGTGTTGAGGGGCGGATTGGGGCGTTGGAAGGGGAGATAGTTGGAGGTTTGTATGAAAAGTAATGCATTATATTACCCATATATAAATGTTCCGGATGCTAAATGGCTTTATAAGGTCTTGTTATATTGGGATAAAGTTATGTCAATTGTTCCAATGGAATATTACTATCACCCTGATATGTATACTCCTTTTATGTTGCAATTAGTTCGAAACGAATTGGTAGTACCAGTAACCCCTGCAGGTAAAATATCAAGTAGGGAGTTTGATAAGTTTTTCCATTATGCTAAGCGCACAGTCAGAAAGAAAGGGAGTAAATTCTTTGAAGGAAAAAGATTTACTGCTCAGGTGCATATGGAAAAATTAGGTGATTTGGGTGAGCGACTAGTAGAAATTGGAGTTGCAAAAAGTGATAACTATCCATGGTATGAAATGCCTCGCGGATTAGCTAATCATTTCATGAGTTTTATAGCCTTAAACTTGTCTCGTGATGAAGATATTATGGCTGACCCGGTTACTTATAATGGCTATCCTATTCAGAGATTAAGACAAAATTTTATGAAAACTCAAGTTAGGAATGAGCTTCTCGACTTTTTGTTACCTGTTCCTGATGAGCATATTAGCATCGATGATGTATTGTTTTTTAAAATGCAGCATGGAGATCTATTAACTCAGTTTAGAATATTTGTGGAACGAGAGGTGGATAAAATTTGTAGTATTTCAGATATTGAATGTGAGTATGAAGAGATAATTGACCAATCTAAATCAATTTTTGCGATCAAGTCTGCTGAAATTGAGGATGCTTTGCGCAGTAGGTGGAAAAAAATTGCATTTCAATATGTTATCCCACTCTTTTCTGTAGGTGTTACGTGTTCTTTGGATAATCCATCGCCGTTTATAGCTGCGGCAGGGACGATTGCACCAATGTTTGCAAGTAATTGTAAAGAGGTGAGTAAAGAACCTATGGCTTACTCTGTTTTTGCTAAAAGAACATTTTAATGTGCATGCTAATGGGGTGTTGCTATGCAGTTTGTATAGTTGCTAAAGTTTGCTGTTTAGATCAGATAAATTTATAAGCGCAGACTTTGTTTGATGAGCGTTTTTACGGTGTAGCTCCACTTGGATGATTTTGTCTAAAGTTTGTTATAGTTGTCTATATAATTAATTTTTGCAAATTTTCAAAGGCCATTCTAAAAAATGCTGCAGTTTAGACTGCAAACAGTCTAAAAGAGTCATTATGTACACTGTTGATACAGCGAGTCAGCTAACCCAGACTTCCATGCATCGCAACAAATTGGATCTTTCCCAAATAACAATCCTTCTTCAGTTAATGCGTTCGCCCTACACCCTAGAGAACATTTTTCTAAGTGAGCACATTTCTCGCATTCAGGATTACTTATAAACAAATCTTTAACTTTGATGCTAACTATTTTCCTCATAAAAGGATGTTCCCAGGCGTATTTAAAGGAATCAGTCAGCACATTAAGCATGTCGCCTTGCAGTCGACTTCCTGTAAATCCTGTGCATGGTAGTAAAGTCCCATCAGGCAGGAGATAAGGGGTGAATCTCAAGGCATTGCATGAATAAATGTCGTATTTTGTCGACAGTTCATTCCTCTTGTATCTCATGCTAGCCTCACTGTTAAAGAAAGGACCCAATTTAAGATTAAATGGTTTATTGTCTAATAACCACAACTCAAAGATATAGTTATATATATCCCTAGCTTCTTTAAAAGATATATGATTTGTATATTTAAGCCAATTTCCTGTGTTTTGTGGGACAGAAACTCTCCAAGTTTTGATTCCAATGTTTTTTAAAAATGAATACGTTTTCTCAATACTTCTTTTATTAAAGTTCGTTAAGCATGAAGAAATAATTACACTATATTCATGCCTCTTAAGTAGTACAATTTTTTCAACAACTAAATCCTCTGCATCTAAGCTCCTTCGCATCTCATTATGAAATCCAAAACCATCAAAACTTATCTGAAAATCAGTATTTAAGTTAATCTCTTTAAAGTAATGCAGATCGTGCTCGCCCACTAATAATCCATTTGTCATTATTAGTGGGATTCTAAAGTTAGCATTTAGCAAGAAGCTAATAATTTTATGGAGATCTTTTCTTAGAAATGGTTCTCCCCCTGTCAGGGAAACGGAATTTATATTAGACTCTTTAAGTTGAGAAATAATATTTAGGATTTCTTTTGTATTAAGCTCAATTTTTCTAAATTTATGCCCTAGGTAACAGTGTTTACAATTAAGGTTGCATCTTCCTGTTATAGACCACAAAAGTCCATGAACTCGAAAGGTAGATGCTATTTTATATCTTTGATAGTCTAATATGTTTGCATCAGAACTACAATATCTCGCAATGTTGTTATTGATAAATTGTTTAAGTATGCTGATGTGTTGTCCGTGAAATGCGAAAGAGTTAAAGTTAGTTTTGCCATTGCATGCACTAGCAACATGATATTCTTTGGGATTTAATTGCAATACCATCCCATCTTTAATGTTAACTAATGCATGGGGAAGATCTGTCCAACCTCTTAGTGTCCAGTTTTTTTTAAGAATTGCTTTTTGTGTATTCATAATAATATTAGCTCCACCGCATAAACTTTGTATACGATGGAGCAGTTGAATTATTTCAAAACACCAGCGATCGCTTTACACTCAAATCCTGATATGATGCAGTGTTTAGCTTGTACACTTGATTGGTCCCCAGATAGGGATTTATTTGCAACAGCTTTCTTTTTATCTTTCCATACGGAGTCACAGTCTTCTGTCGTGAAAGAGTATTTATACTCCGCCCCTATCGAAACAATTTTTTCAAAGACTTTTTGCTTTTCATCGTTATTCTCAGGTTCTTTGATTGACGTAAGCCTTTCGCCAAGTTTTTCGTTTTGTTGCGCAAGCTCAATAAATTCAATTAATTTTTTTCCAGACATTTCCCCTCCTTTTTAGGATTCATACATCCCAAGCTTAACAGGTTTGATTAATAATATTTAATTACACTCACAACCATTGTTAAAGGCAGCAACAAATAATCCGAAAATTAAACTTAGTTTCTGTTTTTTATATTATCGCGAAATAAAAGAATTAGTTTCATAAAAAATGTAAATAAATATAATAGTATTCGTAGATTCTATTGAGAGTAACTGATTTTTAAAATAATTCAAGTGTTTTTTATTAACTGGTTTGTATTGCGGTTTTTCTGCAGAAGAAGTTGAAGCGCCCTATAGACCCGGATATAGGGCGATAGGTTAAGGTTAGCTCATGCAGGAGAACCACTCATGATTAATCGAAAGTATTCAGAATAATTTAGGAAGTCTGCAGTTAAATTGGTCACTGATCTAGGATATTCTTTTAATGAAGCGGCTGATCAACTTGGTTACAGTTCGTGGTTAATCCGGTAATGGTTCAAAAAATATGGCAAACCGCTACTCAGAAAGTTTGAAGTGGATTATTGCTACCGCCCTTGCCATTCCCAACCTATTTAGTTAATCCTTAAATCAATCTTTTGATTAATGATTTAACAGCCTCCCGCTGGTTTTAAATCAGCGGGATTTTTTTGGTTTTTCAGCTTTGAGCTGGAGCCGTATATATAAGGATAGATGAAATATAATGGTAGCAATGAAAGCTAACGACCCACTTGGTATAGAGAACGATTTATGGGCGGCCGCTGACGCAATGCGTGGCGGTATGGATGCCTCCGAATATAAGCATGTAGCTCTTGGGCTGATTTTTTTAAAATATATTTCTGATGCGTTTGAAGCGAAACATGCCGAGCTTCTTGCCGATGAATACAGCGATGCGGAAGATTCGGAAGAATATCTTGCTGAGAATATTTTCTGGGTACCTAAAGAGGCTCGCTGGGAGAATCTTAAAAACAACGCGAAACAACCCACCATTGGTAAGCTCATTGATGATGCAATGATCGCCATTGAAAAATCGAACGATCCGCTTAAAGGTGTTCTGTCCAAGGACTATGCGCGTCCTTCGCTCAATAAACAGGTTCTTGGTAAACTTATTGATCTGTTCAGTGGAATCGGTATGGGCGATGCTAAATCGAAATCCAAAGATGTTCTGGGCCGGGTATATGAATACTTTTTAGGCCGTTTTGCCAGTGCGGAAGGGCGGGCAGGTGGTGAATTCTACACCCCTCGTTCCGTAGTAAATCTTTTGGTAAATATGATTGAACCGTTTAAAGGGCGTATCTATGACCCTTGTTGTGGTTCCGGTGGGATGTTTGTTCAGTCCGAAAAGTTCGTGCAGGAGCATGGTGGGCGACTTGGTGATGTTGCCATTTACGGGCAGGAAATGAACCATACCACATGGCGACTGGCTAAAATGAATATGGCTGTGCGCGGTATTGATGCTGATATCAAATGGAATGCCGAAGGTACATTTTACACCGATGCACACAACTCATTAAAATTTGATTTTACCCTTGCGAATCCTCCTTTCAACGTAAGTGATTGGGGCGGAGATACGCTTTCCGATGATGTGCGTTGGAAATGGGGAACACCTCCGGCTGGTAACGCAAACTATGCGTGGCTTTCGCATATTCTGCATCACTTGAAACCGACCGGAACAGCAGGCGTTGTTCTGGCTAACGGTTCCATGTCCACCAATCAGAAAGCTGAAAAAACAATCCGTAAAAATTTAGTGGATAATGACCTTGTGGACTGCATGGTAGCCATGCCCGGTCAGCTTTTTTATTCCACCCAGATTCCTGTCTGTCTTTGGTTTATGACCCGCAGTAAAAAGGCCAATGGCTTTCGCGGTCGTGAAGGAGAGATCCTATTCATAGATGCCCGCAAAATGGGTTTTCTTGTGGATCGTGTGCGTCGTGAGCTTACCGAAGAGGACATTAAGAAAATATCCGATACCTACCACGCATGGAGAGGTGAGGAAACAGCCGGAAAGTACGAAGACATTGCCGGATTCTGTAAGGCCGCCAAGCTTGAAGATGTTGCGGCTAACGACTATGTGCTCACTCCCGGTCGTTATGTTGGAGCTGAAGAAATAGAAGATGACGGCATCCCCTTTGAAGAAAAAATGGCTGAATTGACCGAGACTCTCTTTGCTCAGATGGAAGAGGGGCGGAAGCTTGATGTTGCTATTCGGGAGAATTTGAAGGGGTTGGGATATGGGGAGTGATTGGCGAAAAATAACAGTATCTGAGTTAATTGATGCTAAGGAAGCCGATCTTCAAACAGGGCCATTTGGAACTGTTCTCAAAGCTGAAGAGTATAGTTCTACTGGAGTACCGTTAATTTCAGTCCGCGAAATACGCAATGGTTTTTTCGAGCTAACTGACGCTACTCCTAAAATAGATGAAAAGACTATTGCGCGTTTACCCAAGTACGTTTTGCAACAAGGTGATATTGTATTTGGACGTAAGGGAGGCGTTGAGCGCAATGCTCTTGTTAATGAATCCCAAAAGGGGTGGTTTCTTGGGTCTGATGGAATACGCCTTCGGCTGTCTCCAATTAATGATTCTCGATTCATTAGTTATCAGGTAAGGCATCCTCAGACACGTCTTTGGCTTATTCAGCATGCGGCAGGAAGTACAATGCTGTCTTTAAATCAAAAAATATTAGGCAGGCTTCCTCTCGTTCTTCCCCCTCTTTCTGTGCAAAAAGCCATAGCCCACATCCTCGGAACCCTGGATGACAAAATAGACCTCAACCGCCGTATGAATGAAACGCTTGAAGCAATGGCTCAGGCTCTTTTTAAATCGTGGTTTATTGATTTTGATGGCTGTACTGAATTTGAGGAGAGCGAGCTTGGGCTGATTCCTAAGGGATGGCGGGTTGGTGAGCTTGGAAGTATTTCCGATATTTTGAATGGATTTGCTTTTAAAAGTAAAGATTACACAGAAACGGGCACATTTGTTCTTCGAACTAAAAACTTTTCCAATATGGGACATGTGACGTATTTAAAAGATGATGTTTATCTTCCAGAAATTTTTTTTACAACACATGAAAAATATCTGTGTAAGGACTTTGATTTTTTTCTTGTGATGGTTGGTGCCAGTGTAGGAAAAACTTCTACATTGTATTCCAATTGTCTCCCCGCTTTTCGTAATCAAAACATGTGGTGTTTTCGACCAAAAAGAAATTTTGAAGGGCGGTTTTATCTTAATAATACGGTTAAACATATAGTTAAATTGAATTTGCAAATTGCATCAGGGAGTGCTCGTAGTTTTTTTAGAAAGGGTGATTTTAAAAAGTTTTCTATATTGATTCCTGCAGATAGCGTTATTCAAGCGTTTGAAAATGAAGCAGGCGCAATATCTCAAAAAATATCAATGATCTATCAAGAAATTGACTCTTTGGCTAATCTTCGCGACACCCTCCTCCCAAAACTAATCTCTGGTGAAATTAGGGTTGGGGATGCTGAGAAGATGGTGGAGGAAGTTTTATGAGTTCCCTCAAACCTGTTGAAAAGAGACTCTTTGAAGAAATATTTGAAATGGATTCGGGGTACGTACTTGATTTTTCCAATGCCAGTTTTGCGGATTTTTTTATGAGCACACTCCTGATAGATATTTATGCCCAGAAATACGCTTTTATTGGCGAGTCTAAAGCTAAAAGACTGAAGGGATTCTGGGAGATTGAACCTGACACTACTGTTGCTAAGTGCCTTGAAGAATTGTTGGAATACTGCAACTTGTCGGCTTCATTGAATAGAAAAGTTATTCCTGAGGATCTATCAAAAAAAGCAATGGAAATAATAGGACGGTTGTCGGGACGGAAACCGCAAAAAGTTTCGACCGAAGATGAGTTCTTGAACCGGGAATATAAAAACATTTCATTGGGCCATATTGATTTGGAAGGTCCCCTTGTTCCTATCCTCCAAGCTAGATTGATTGAAGCTGGACATTGTCTGGAAAAAGCACCCCTTGCGACAATTTTTTTATGCGGTAGCATTTTGGAGGGAGTTCTTCTCGGAGTCGCCAATAAGAACCCCAAAGCGTTTAATCAGGCTCGCAGTACGCCAAGAAAAGACGAGAAGCCAAAACAGTTTCACGATTGGAGCCTTGCCCAATTCATTGATGTCGCTCATGAGTTAGGTTTTTTGGGTGAAGATATCAAAAAGTTTGGTCATAGCCTGCGTGACTTCAGAAATTATATCCATCCGTATTCGCAAATGCACTCTGGTTTTTCCCCAGATATTCACACCGCAAAAATCTGTTTGCAGGTGCTAAAAGCTGCTCTTGTAAGGCTTGGGGCAAGCGACAATTAATTGAAAATGGAGCCACCAGTGACTAAAACAAACGAAGACACCATAGAACAACTAGGCCTAGAACTCTTCTCCGACCTCGGCTACCAAACCCTGAACGGACAAGACATAGCCCCTGACAGTTCCAGTTCAGAGCGTTTAAACTACGGGGAAGTTTTCCTACTCGACCGCTTGAGAGCTGCGCTTACCCGCATAAATCCACATCTGGATTCAGAAGCCGTTGATGATGTTCTTCGTAAGCTTGAGCAAGTGGTGACTCCCTCACTGGAAGAAGAAAACCGCCGTTTGCATCAGATGATGGTTGATGGTGTGGACGTTGAAGTCACTAGAGAAGATGGAACCCTTGGCGGTGATAAGGCGTGGATTATAGATTTTGATAATCCTGATAATAATGACTGGCTGGCCGTGAATCAATTTACGGTTATTGAAAATTCGCATAACCGCCGCCCTGATATAGTTGTTTTCCTGAATGGTCTTCCTGTCGGAGTCCTTGAACTCAAAAATCCAGGTTCTGAAAATGCCACTCTTACAGGGGCATTTAATCAATTGCAGACTTATAAATTACAAATTTCTTCCTTATTCAGAACCAATGTTGTTCTCATTACCTCAGACGGGCTAAAAGCTCAGATAGGTTCTCTTACTGCTGGTCTGGAAAGGTTTATGCCTTGGCGTACGGTTGATGGACGCGAAATTATCAGAAAGGGCATGCCTGAGTTTCCTACTATGATTGAAGGTGTTTTTGATAAGAGCCGTTTTTTGACTTATCTTCGGGGCTTTGTTGTTTTCGAAAATGATGGAATGAAGCTTATTAAAAAGATAGCTGGCTATCATCAATTTCATGCAGTGCTTCATGCTGTAGAATGCACAGTGAATGCTTCCAGCCCTGCCGGAGATAAACGTATTGGTGTTGTCTGGCATACTCAAGGTTCTGGTAAAAGTTTACTCATGGTCTTTTATGCCGGACGCATTATTCTTCGCCCTGAGATGGCAAACCCGACTCTTGTCGTTGTTACCGATAGAAACGATCTTGATGATCAGCTTTACACTACCTTTTCAGGTTGTACCGATCTTATTCGCCAGAATCCTGTTAAGGCCGAGAGCCGCGAGCATTTGAAAGAGCTTCTTTCTGTTGCCTCTGGCGGCGTGATTTTCACTACTATTCAAAAATTTTCACCGGATAAGGGCGAAAAATACCCTGCACTGACCGACCGCCGCAATGTGGTTGTCATTGCTGACGAGGCGCACCGCAGCCAGTATGGATTTAATGCAAAGGTGTCAGCGGATACCGGGGAAATTTCATACGGCTTTGCAAAACATTTGCGTGATGCCTTGCCTAGCGCTTCTTTTATCGGTTTTACCGGAACTCCTATTGAGGCTACGGACGTTAACACTCCGGCTGTTTTCGGAAACTATATTGATATTTATGACATTCAGCGCGGCGTGGAAGATGAGGCTACAGTTCCTATCTATTACGAAAGCAGACTTGCCAGAATTGAACTTGATGAAGATGAACGACCTAAGGTTGATTCTGACGTAGACGAAGTTCTGGAAGGTTGCGAGAGTGCAGATTGCGAACGGCAAAAGGCTAAATGGTCACGCGTTGAGGCTTTGGTCGGAGCAGAAAAACGGCTCAAACTTGTTGCTCAGGATCTTGTAGATCACTTTGAAAAGCGTGTTGATGCTTTGCAGGGCAAGGGAATGATTGTCTGCATGAGTCGCCGCATCTGTGTAGATTTCTATAAAGAAATTGTTGCACTTCGTCCTGATTGGCATAGCGAAGATGATGATAAGGGTGTTCTCAAAGTTGTAATGTCCGGCTCGGCTTCAGATCCGCAGGATTGGCAACAGCATGTAGGTTCTAAAGCTCGGCGGGAACAGCTTGCAAGAAGAGCTAAAGATCCGAAGGATGAACTTAAACTCGTTATTGTCCGTGATATGTGGCTTACGGGTTTTGATGCTCCATGCATGCACACAATGTATGTGGACAAGCCTATGAAAGGGCATGGACTTATGCAGGCCATAGCCAGAGTTAATAGGGTTTTTAAAGATAAACCCGGTGGGCTTATTGTCGATTATATTGGGCTCGCTCAAAATTTAAAATCAGCTCTCACTCAATATTCAGACGGTGATCGGGAACAGACAGGGATTGATGAAGAAGAAGCCGTGGCTATTATGCTTGAAAAGTATGAAGTCGTTCGGGATATGTTTCATGGTCTTGATTATGCGAAGGCTGTTTCAGGTACTCCAAAAGAGCGTTTATACGCAATTGCGGAAGCAATGGAATGGGTGCTTGAAATGCAGCGTAAAGCCGCTGAGAAAGAGAGTGATGAAGACGCTAAAAAGAAGGCATGGAAAATCTATGCGGACGCAGTGCTGGCATTATCCAGAGCCTTTGCCCTTGCTTCTGCCAGTGATGAAGCCGCTCAAATTCGTGATGAAGTAGGATTCTTTCAGACTGTTCGGGCAGCCCTTGCTAAATCAACAGCTTCAACTCCCGGCGGTAAAACCAAACAGGAAATAGATTTCGCAGTTCAGCAAATTGTTAGCCGCGCAGTACAGTCTACCGAAATTGTGGACATCCTCGCGGCCGCAGGTATTGAATCTCCAGATCTATCCATTTTGTCAGATGAATTTTTGGCTGACTTAAAAGGAATGAAACACAAGAATCTAGCCTTTGAAGCTTTACGAAAACTTTTGAATGGGCAAATCAAATCCCAGTCCAGAAGTAACGTTGTAATGCAAAAGGCTTTTTCAGATCGTTTAAAGGATGCCATCAATCGGTATCATATAAATTCCATCACTGCTGCTCAGCTGCTTGAGGAACTTATCAAGCTGGCAAAAGAGATTCGCGAAGCTAAAAAGCGTGGCGAAGAGCAGGGGCTTTCAACGGATGAAGTCGCTTTTTATGATGCTCTGGCAGAAAATGGCAGTGCTCGGGAAATAATGGGCGACAAGCAATTGCTGGTTATTGCTCATGAGCTGTTGAAGAAAGTTAAAAGCAGTGTCGGAGTAGATTGGACACATAGCGATAATGCCCGCGCGCGAGTTCGTGTTCTGGTTAAGAAAATTCTTCGTAAATATGGATATCCACCGGACATGCAGGCTGATGCGGTTAAAACAGTTCTTCGGCAGGCAGAAGTTCTTTCGGCTCATTGGGCAGCAGGGAATTAAAATCAGGAGCCTTTATGCTTTGGACATCAAATAAGAAATATCAACCGCTCCCTTTTTCAAAAGAGAAAGATCTGGAAAAGGCGATTCGGATAGTTGAAGCAGATCTTTTTGGCACTGACCGGATTTATCTAGATCCTAAAAAGAAGATTGGCGCGGCAGGTAAGACTAATAATATACCGGATGGCTATCTGATTGATCTGTCCAGTACGCGCAAGCCAATTCTATATGTAGTTGAGAACGAACTTTCGCAGCACAATTATCTAAAACATATTGCCGTTCAAATTCTGGAATTCTCCCTTTCCTTTGAGTCTTCACCTCATACTGTGAAGGCTATAGTTAAGGACGCTCTTTCAAAAGATAAAGACAAATGGGATAAGTGCGAGAGCTTTGCCCAGAAGAACGGATTTGATAATGTAGATTTTCTTCTGGAATCTATGATTTTCGGAAAAGACAAGTTTCGTGCGCTAGTCATAATTGATGAATGCGTTGAAGAGCTCGAAACTGTTCTGGTTAGCCGTTTCAAGTTTCCTGTCGAGATTTTAACCCTAGAGCAATACGCAGACGGAAAAGACACCGCTTATCGTTTTAATCCATTCCTAGCGGATGTTTCAGCAGATCTTTCCGATGCAGGGCAGGGCCGCCTTGATCTTTCCGAGATAGATACCATTGTTGTTCCTGCACGAGAGGAAGGATTCCAGGAAGTATTCCTTGGTGAAAACAAATGGTACTCAATACGCATCCATTCCAGCATGATTTCGCAGATCAAATACCTAGCAGTCTATCAAGTCGCTCCGATTTCAGCCATCACACACATTGCCCCCGTTGAACGAATCGAGCCGTGGAAAGACAGCGGCAAATACGCTGTTATCTTTTCCGACAGTGCAACTAAACTCGAAACACCGATTTCGTTAGTAAGCAAGGGCAGAGTCAAGGCTCCGCAGAGTCTGCGTTATACCTCGAAGGCAAGGCTTGATGGGGCTGTTACTTTGGATCAGGTGTTTTAGAAATGATTTTTAGCTTGAATGATCGTCTTTTTGAATCGGAAAAAGAACGAAATTTATATGCAAAATTTTTTGCTGGATATTTCTTGAATGAGCTTGTTGCTGGATACGAAGAAAGGGTTACAAGTTTATGTAACCAATTATCGAAATCTATTAAGGAAAGTATTAAATTAACAAATCCGCACATCAGTTTTGATAACCATGCTTATCTGTTGAGCAAGAATACAGATAAAGGCGAATTTGCAGATGTTTTGCTGCAAGACTCTTATCGAAAAATATTTGTATCAATTGAAGTAAAATATCTAAGTAACTGGAGTGTTGAAAATGATTTAGTAAAAAATCTAGATAGACTTGATAAGATTAAAGAAGATCATCCAAATTACAAGTTTTATTTCTTTCTTTTAGTCAGCAAAACTAAGTGGGAAGCTGTTATGAAAATGAGGAATAGTGTTGCTAGTAACTACAAAAAGTATTTAGCAGAATATTCTGATAAGGTTGGTATTCTTTTTTGGGAAGATTTAGTTGCCCTTTGTGCAAATCAAGAGGTCGTAAGATATATGACCGAGCGATTAGAATTTGTTAATGCTCCGCGAGAAAATAGAATGTTTTTGAAATAAGATATTCTAAGTTTTGCATGGAAAAATTACTGTCGAAGTCCTCTTCCGTTCTGCCGTTTTTAACTCTCTGGCTGGTCGTTTTCGCGGCTACAGTAATATATCCGTTTAGATTGTTGTACACTTCAGAAAAATATTAATCCCCGCTCATCGCATTTTTTATAATCACACATATTCCCTTTCCCTTTTTTTATCGTCACATTGAGTCCTGCGATAGTTGTTGCTTTGTCAATTGCTGTGATCTGGTGATTTTAATGCTAGGTGGTGCAGAATTTCATGCAAAGACTTGTGACAAATAATTTCAATTTCAAAAAATCATAGAATTCTTCGCATAAGCATTATTGGTTTTTATTTTGAAATGAATATTTGCGATAAGTAAAACATTTCTTTTCATTACAATGTGCCTCACATTAGCCCGGCTAACGAGATTCAACGAGACTTTTCACGACTTTCCAAGACTCAACAAGAATTAGCGAGACTTAACGAGAATCTACAAGAATCTACAAGAACTAACAGGAATAATTAAATAAATTGCAAAATTCTCGGTAAATCGCTTATACTCTTGCGGAGTCCGAAGGCAGGACAGGTAAGGTAGGCCCACTTTTTCAAAGTGGACGACCTTACGCCCTGCCCAGCCTTGCGGCTGAGGTGGACTTATTCGCCTGCGGCTCAACGTAAGAAGCTAAGACAGTCCAGTAAGGAGATGGAATTCGTGCCGAGTAATAAGAAGGTCATAAAAGCATATGTCTCTGAAGAAGAGCACATGAAAGTCAGTGCCACTGCAAAGCAGTGCAGTCTGTCCATTTCTGCTTTTGCGAAAGCTGTTTGTCTTGGGCACGAAATTAAGAGCCGTGAGGATCAGCAGGCACGCCGGGAGTTGTTAAAAATTAATGCTGATCTTGCTCGACTTGGTGGCCTTCTTAAAATGTGGATTCTTGATGACGACAAACACCGGCTTGATGTTGAAAAGTTGCTTGAAGAGTTGAGGCTGCGTCAGAAAGAATTATGTGAAAAGGTTTGGTCGTTATGATCAGTCGAAGAATTTCCTGCAAGCCTCAAAATGATAACTACGGGCGACTGGCCAATTATATTACTGATGCCAAGAACAAAGGTGAGAAGACTCTTTATTCTTGGAATGATGGATGCTGGGCCGGGGATAATTATCAACTGGCGGTTCAAGAAGTATTGGATACTCAGGATCTGAACCAGCGCACGAAGAAGGAAAAGACTTACCACCTGATAGTTTCTTTCAGACCGGAAGATGAAGCTCTGTTGACGCCAGAGAAGTGTAAGCAGATGGAAAAGGAATTTGCCAAGGTTTTAGGATTTGAAGACCATCAGCGTCATTGTGGCGTTCATAAGAATACTAACAATATTCATATGCATATTGCTTATAATATGATTCATCCTGAAACTCTCACTAGGCATGAACCCTACCGGGACTACTTTAAGCGTGATCGGCTACACCGTGAGCTGGAACAGAAGTTTGGTTTGAAGTTTGATAATGGTCGGCAAAAGGATCTGGAACCGAAGCGCAGTAACGATAGGGCTGATACTTATGAGGCACATTCCGGACAGCAGTCTTTTGATTCTTATGTGAAAGAGCGTAAGGACTTTATTTTCAAGTCACTGGATAGCGCACAGAATTGGCAGGATTTCCATAACTCGCTGGCGCAGATAGGCGTTGAGGTTAAAGCTAGAGGGAATGGCTGTATCATCAAAGACAAGCATTCCAAAACTGCCGTTAAAGCTAGTAGATTGGATCGAAATTTTACCAAGGGAAAGCTTGAAGCCAAGCTCGGTCAATATCAAAAGCCTATTGCCGCTGTGCAGAGCATAGATGAGAAGGAAAGGTATGTGTCGCGTCCGCTTCATAAAAAGCGGGGAGAGCTTTACTCTCAGTATCGTGAGGCCATAGATGGCAGGAAGAAGGCTTATGAGGATATCAAAGTTGAGCAGGATGAACGATGGAATAAAGCCACAGCATTATGGGGAAGCAAGATCAAGGAAATTAAGTGTGAACGTAAACTTAGCTCTAAAGACCGGAGCAGATTGCTTGCCGTAGCAGCAGGCAAGAAAACTGAAAATCTTGAAGCAATAAAGGCGGATGTTGCAAGTCGAAGGGCAGGTCTTAGAAAGCTGACACCGTTCAATCGTTGGAATGACTTTTTGAAATGGAAGGCTGAAAATGGAGATGAAGTTGCTTTGCAGGTCTTACGTTCTAGGAAGGAATCTATTGAAAACAAGCCGCAGGCTGAGTTTGTGAAAACAGATCCTTCAACACCAAACTGGAAGCTGAAACAAAGTCAAATTCGTGTGGATTCTAGCCTGGCCTGGAAGGACAAGCGCAAGCTGTTATCTATTGCTAAAATGCTTCAGCTACAAGCCGAGGAAAAGAAGAAATACTTCGTTGCTCAAAGGTTTCAGCGCAAAGATAAAGATAGTGATCTAAAATTGGGTAAACCTGCGATGAAGAACATAAGCTGGCGTGTGGATTCATCCGGCAATGTTCTCTATACGTTGAAAAGCGGTGGCATGGTTAAAGATAACGGTGATAGTATTTTCTTCAGTATGAATGACCCGAAGGCCGGAATAGTCGCAGAGAAGCTTGCTAAGCATATGTTTGGGCCTAATGTTTTGATGGAAGGGAATGAGGTTTGCCGTAAGAGAGTTAAGCTCACAAAGACGACAGGAATAGGGCGTGGGCGATAGATAAGTTGCTTTGATATGGTTTCTTTTATTTATTTGTTGTTATTTAAAAAGGGTTTGACGTTGTATTTTGTATAATATAATTCATAGTATTCTTGTTTGATTAAGAAGATACTGATTTTTTAAGTAACTGTAACTCATGGATAACTAGAAATTATGGATTGCAAATCATGTTTCGATAGGGTTGGAGTTAGGCAGCGCCTTCAACGCTTTTTAACGGAAGATTCAAAGACCCCT
>NZ_JONL01000009.1:0-20701 GCF_000711735.1 Maridesulfovibrio frigidus DSM 17176 | reverse complement strand
AGAAACAATACCGTCCTGTGTGGCCGAAAATAGTTTCCATCCAAGGAGTGGACGGAAGACTTTCTGCGACCCTTTCTAGTTCTGCCGGAGTCCAGACAGTGAAACCAGGGAGTAATGCAGGCCCCGGTAAAGTTGCTTCAATAACTCCATCAACTGTTCTGATCCGTTTCAACGGCAAGAACGTTCCCTTGAAATTCAAGGAGTAAATCATGACTAACAACGAAATTCCAAAAGAACTTCAAGAGCGGGTGCTGCTCCTAAATGACATCATCTACATCTCAGCGGAGGTGGCAGACGATGCAGTTTTGATGTCTTTCCTTAGCTATGCGGCGCGTAAAGGTTTCAAGGAGACAAAAAGACTTGAAGCTGAAGAGTTCCAGAAATTGCGCAAGAAAAATATCACCAAAGCTGAAACCAAGAGCGACATTCAAGATCTTGCTGTTCAGATTATTGCTGATGCCTACGACCAAGGTGCGTCTGATATTCACATCGGAGATTACGGCCCGTTTGCCTCCATCCAGTTTAGAAAGCTGGGCATGTTGCAGAACTACAAGCAGCTTATGGGAGAAATTGGCAGAAAAGTAATCGTCGCAATGTATCAAACCATGTCCAACAGCGCAGACACCACATTTGTCGCGAAGGAGAGACAGGACGGAAGGATCGTAAGCAACGACTTTCTTCCGGCGGACGTGCATTCAATTCGAATTCATACAGAACCGCTCGACTGCTCAATGGCGGAAAATGGAACCGGAACTTTCATGGCGCTGCGCCTTCTTTACGATCGCACAACGGCTAAAGGTGATTTGGATGATAGATTGAAAACGCTTGGGTTCTCCGAGCGTCATATCCGTAGATTTCAGTTTCTCACCCAGCGTTCCGGACTGACTCTTCTTTCAGGTCCGACCGGCCACGGTAAAAGTACACTGCTCAAACATATCATGGAGTGCATGGCCGAGGATAATCCGGAAAAGAACTTCCTCGCCATTGAAGATCCACCGGAATACCCGCTTGAAAGAGTAAAGCAGGTTCGGGTCAATACTAACGATCAGGATGATAATCGCGGCTCGGCATACCGCAACGCAATTGCAGGAGCCATGCGTTCTGACCCTGACACCATTATGATAGGTGAAGTTCGTTATCCTGAAGCGGCTTCTGCTGCTCTTGATGCCGCCCAGACAGGTCATGGAGTATGGACAACAGTTCATGCAAACTCTGCGTTAGGAATCATTCAAAGAATGGTTTCTCTGCTCCGTGCTGCTCAATATCCTGATCCGCTTGAATACCTTTGTGACCACACAGTTCTCTCCGGCCTTCATCATCAAAGGCTTGTGCCAGTGCTTTGCCCGAACTGCAAAATGCCGCTTAAGGACATAACCAAACTTCCAACTGACAATGAATTGCGCCGTAAATCACTACCTGAAGCCGTGCTCAATCGCCTTTTCAGAGCGGTTAACAATATGGAGAACGTCAACATCAGGGGTGAAGGTTGTAAGCAATGTTCTGGCGTTGGAATCATCGGGCAGACCGTAGCATCTGAAATAGTAACCACCGACCATGTGATTCTGAAAGCTGTACGTGCCGGCAATATGGAAGCAGCTCATAAGCATTGGAGACATGAGCAGAACGGCCAGACATTTGTCAGCCATGCCATTGACCTGATTGAAGACGGATTGATTGACCCTTATCTGACAGAACGCAGACTTGGTGTGCCATTAAACTATGCCAAGGCTTTCGATGACTTTAACCTTTCATCTTCCGATCTGGATGAACTGGCCGGTTCAAAAAATGTGGAGGCTCCTCATGGTGCTTCCTGAAATTAATGAAATACTGGCGAAGATTTTCTTTAACCATAAAGAACGGATTCGTATCTATAGAAAGCTATCTGCAATGACCAGACACGGAGTCAGTGTTGCTGAAAGTCTGCTCTATCTCGAAAAAAGATACGCAAAAAACTACAGTCCGCTAACACCCGTTCTTACGGAAGTTTCAGCGCGAATAAATTCAGGAAGTAAGCTTCATGAAGCTCTTCAAGGATTCATTCCAGCAGAAGAGTCCATGCTGATTCAAAGCGGAGTTAATTCCGGCAAACTTTGTGAAGCTCTGGAACTATCAGTAAAATTAATCAAGGCCAGATTAAAAATTATAAGCAGTGTGTGGAAGGCTCTCAGTTATCCATGCCTTTTGATTTGTGCGCTCATTACGCTTCTAATTGTGCTTTCAAGATACGTCATGCCCCGACTTACCGAGATTTCAGATCCGGCATTTTGGCAAGGCAGCGCACAAACGCTTTATCAAGTTACGCGATTCATAGATTCCACAACGGGAACTCTGTTTCTTGCGGGATTAATCCTCTCATTCCTTATCTCGCTGGCGACTCTCAAAATATGGACCGGAAAAATACGCGTCCGTTTTGACAATGTACCGCCATGGTCTTTTTACCGTCTTATCACCGGTAGTCTCTGGCTCTTCACCCTTTCTACCATGATGGAATCCGGCATTCAACTGTCACAATCTATGAACGATATGCTCTCCACTCCAGGCTCAAGCCCATGGCTGAAAGAGAGAATGCATTCAGTCAAGGCCCAGCTCAATCTGGGTAAAGGACTTGGACAGGCTCTGGATGACTCAGGATACCAGTTTCCCTCCAGAACAATAATTGAAGACCTGCGGGTCTACTCAAAGCTACCGGGCTTTGACAGCCAGCTGAAACTCATTGCCGAGGAATGGCTGAATGAAGGCATGGAAACAATCAAGGTTCAAGCCAAAGTCATAAACATGGCGTGCATAATCGGCATCATTTTTATGATTTCCAACATCGTTCTCGCAATGACTTCCCTCCAGCAACAACTGGGACAAAACATACTTTAATAGGAGCAATTATGAATGATCACAAAACGAGAAAAAGAGCTCTTAGGAAAAAGGAGTTGGAACGGAAGAAATTCCTATTGGGGAATGCCTTTTTAACTCTGTCCAACACAAAAGATCAGACATTTTCTTCAGAAAATCTGCTGACTTTCCTAAATTCAAAGGCCCGCACTCTGAGTGACAAAAAACTTACAGCGGAACTTCACACAGATATAGCCTCAAACTTCTCATGGGCAAAAGAATCTTGCGAACCAGAACTTATAGAAATGGTCACCACCTTAAAAAAGAAAGTAGAGAAACTGGAATCATTAAGTTCAAAGAACAGAAATAGTCTGAAGTGTCTTTCTGATGAAAACATATCTGCCAATTCTAGGATCAATGAACTTGTAACAGCTTGGAATAAAATACCAAACATCGCTCTCAAATTTGAAAAAATTAGAAATTACTTTCTTGGATTTTTCATATGCTTAGCCATTGATTTTATAGTGACTTTATACATGTTTTTCATGTTCAGAATTATCCCTACACAATAATAACATCCCAAAAAACAAACTACGAGGATAGCAATCATGACTTTGTTTGAAACACTTGGCTCGCTTCTTATAGCTTTAATCGTCTTTGGAGGATCAGCCTATATGATCTCTAAATCGATGGACAACGACAAAATATCAACGGCTGAACAGAACCTCTCGACCTTCCGGCTCGATTTAAAACAGCTTTATGCAGGTGAACCAGACTTCACAGATATTACAACTGACATTGCCGTGAAAAATAAGATTGTACCTGACAGCATGCTGAAAAGTAGCGGAGAAATCCGCAACGCATGGAACGGAGCCGTAACCGTAGCGGAAGGAACAGACGCTACCACATTTACGATTACACATAACAAAGTCCCTGAATATGCCTGCGTGAAACTGGCCACATTTCAAGCCGGATCATGGGAAACCATCACTGTAAACGGGGTTGAAATAGACCAAGCAAGTGGAATGGTCGCTGCTATAACGAATCAGCTTGCCACTGAGAATATCATCGTCTTCACCTCCAACTAGCAGAGGGATTAAATGGTTCTTAAAAGTGTATCATTCACAGATTTGATTCTTCATGAAAGCGGCGAAGCTTTTATGAAGGGATGTGATAATTGCGACCAGAAGCTTGTTCCTTGTGAGGAAGACACCAAAAAGGAAATTGAAGCTCTCCACGTAGAAGTTCTCAAAGTTCATACTGAAACGGGAAGACATACATTCAGAGTTAAGTACGAAGATATCGGTTACAGAGTTGCGCTTTATGAAGGTGTTGTCTGGGGCAGCGGAAAGGTTTTCTTTCTGCGCAGGATTCAGGAAAATGTTTCCGACTTCACGGAACTGGGATTGCCTGAAGCTCTTTCAGATTGGCTTCTGAATGCAAACCAGACTAAAGGATTGATCCTTTTTACCGGAGCACAGGCGTCTGGGAAAACCTTCAGTGCGTCATCACTTGTGGCGACACGGCTTTCAACTCTTGGAGGTCATGCCGTCAGTTTTGAAAATCCTGCGGAAATGCCTCTGGATGGAAAACATGGAGATTTCGGATTCTGTTTTCAGGCCGAAATCGATCATGAAGAAGATCTGGGTGAAGCCATCGAACGCTCTCACCGCTTCGCTTCTCCTAACATCATATATATAGGAGAAATCCGCAGCAAACACGCGGCAAGTGAAGCGTTACGCGTCTGCCTTGGCTCCGATCAACAAATAGTGGTGGCCACACTGCATGGCTTCGACCTTGTAACTGCTCTTGAAAGACTGGTCACAATGGCCCGCGAAATTGACGGAGATATTGCAAGTCAAAATCTTGCTCAAGGCCTTCTAGCTGTTGTTCATCAACAGCTAGAGCATGTTGACGGAAAAACCGTTCTTCATGTCCCCCAGTTCCTGCTGGCTCCTTTTAATGACAATTTCAAAGGACTCCGCGCAAAAATTAAGAACGGTGAACTGGCTGGATTACAGGAAGAAATGCGGGAGCAGAGAAACCGCATTCAATTCGGAGGGCTTGAAGCATTATGCAAGGATTAGCTATCTTTTTCTGTCTGCTCGGAACAATGGCCATGGTCAGTCAAGAAATGCCCACCCAGAGAAACTCACCTAAGGCTGAGTCTATAGCTGTAAATTACGCGATATATCGCAATGCAGTGAATAACTTTGTGACAAGCAATTCGACCATCACAACAGGTGAAGTTCCCGTTTCTAATCTATCAATTCCACCCGGTTGGAAACCCATGCGTGCATGGGCCAACCGGATGGATAGCGGAAATTGCTACGTGTGGGGAGCTGTGCAGGGCAACGAGTCTGAAGAAATCAGAAAGATTTTCATGGGCAGTTTCGCCATCGGAGTTAAACGGAACGGCTTTCTGACCAACGCTCACGGAGCAGATACAACCCTGCCGGCGTTCATTCCTGAAAACAGCATCGTCAGTGTCATCACCCATTAGGAGAAAGTTATGAAAGCTAATCGTAAAAACAAACAGGCTGGATTCGGACTTATAGAGGTGTTGGCAGGACTTCTTATTTTCATGCTTATGCTTCCCATGCTTGCCGACATGATGGACCGAGGCATGGAATCAATCAAACAGCACAGTGTCAGCGATCACCTAGCAAGTATCATGGATGCGGCGGCTTCATATACCAAAGAAAATTATGACGGACTGATCACGTCTTCGACCGCAACTGGAGCAACTCAGATCACTATGGATCAACTTCGAACCGGAGAATTCCTATCTTCCGGCTTTAAGGATCTAAACGGATGGGGACAACGGTACGGAATATACGTGCTTGAACCAACCGCAGGCGACCTGCAAGTTTTGGTACTGACATACGGAGGCCGTACTTATTCTGACAAAAGCAGAAAATTCAGTTCCGCCATTGTTCCAGCCACAGCCGCCATGGTCGGTGGCGCAGGTGGTTACATCCCCATCGGCGACCTTCCGGGACAAAGTGCAACCGAACTTAGAGGTTCTTACGGCGGTTGGACAGTAAATTTAGCATCAACAGATATCCCAATCCCTGCCGCCGGACATATCGGAGGAAGAGCGTTTCTGCGTGAAGAGGATATTGGAAAAGATTTTCTCTATCGCGTTGAAGTTCCCGGTCATCCAGAACTGAATGAAATGTCCACCGAACTGGATATGACCGATCATGCCATTGAAGGTGTTAAGGAAATCAAGTTCGAAGAACACACACTTGCAGATATCGACACCACTGGATTCTGCAATGATGCGGATAAAAACGGACGAGTTTTTCTTGATCCGGCAGTAGGTCTTTACGTCTGCCGTAACGGTCAGCCCGAAGTCATAGCCGACACCGGCAATTCCCAGTTTCTCAAAGGATCAACCATTGCGGTTGATGGCGAACTTATACCCAAACCTATCTGCCCTACCGGCATCACTTCCGATCCTCAAATATTTGTAGCTCCTTCAATTTTTGCTGAAGGACCGATTTCAAAAGCTATTGTCGCTGTGCAGTCGTGGGCCACTGACGTTGGAGACAACTGGCAGGTCCATTTACGCATTCGCACAGCCGACACAGGGGATACATGGATAACACCTCCTGCCGGATACGGAAAAGTAATGGTCCTCACAACCTGTAATTAAGGGAGAAAGTCATGAGATTCACACATAATATTAAATCAAAATATCTTTTCCTTTTTCTATTTCTTCTCTTTGCCTCCGTGCATTCCTCCGCAATCGCAGGAGACGCAACAAGCTTTGATCCGACAAGTGTCGCGGTTGAACCAAAGGCAATCAGCGGAGTCCCAATTGGCGGCGTAATTCCATGGACATCCGGAACTGTTCCCGAAGGATTTCTTGAATGCAACGGACAATCCACCTCCGGCTATGCAGATCTTGCAGCTATTGTGGGCAGCACAGTTCCTGATCTCCGAGGTGAATTTATTCGAGGATGGGATCACGGCAAGGGAGTTGATAGCGGTCGAAGTATTAAAAGTAGTCAGAGTGATGCGATGGAAAGTCATGCTCATACAACTACGATCACCATATCCGGAAGCGTTACTATCCCTTATGGGGTGGGAGATGGAGGCTCTTTTACTTTGCATGATCAGACTCAGAATGCTTGGAGTTTTAATGTCCCTTTCTCTGGCACTGGAAGCGGAGTTTCCACTACAGCAGGTAGCGGAACAGAGAACCGCCCTCGCAATGTATCCATGATGTACATCATCAAGGCTGAGTAGGAATCAACAATGTCAGATTCACCTAACAGCCTCACCCGCCCCAAGATAAAAATAGCTAAATTAGACAGCAAAATTTTATATATTGCTGTAGCGATCGGCGTTTTGCTGGTCGTAATCCTGATCTATGCGGTCAACACCTCCACAGGCAAAAATGAAAAACAAGCTCAGAGTCTTATTAACCCCATTTTTGATACGGACATGAAGCAACCAATTCCAGCTCCTGAAAATGCAAACGGCCTGTCCATACCTCAGAAGAAGAAAGAGGAAAAACTACCGTTAGAAATTGAGACTGAAAAACCTCTTGTCACCGTTGTGAGACCCAAAGGTCCATCGGAGGCTGAAAAACAAAGATCAAAAGAATTGCAGGAAGTTCGTTCATTCAAACTCGACAGAATGCGGGCGGCTTTAACTGCTCCGCTTAAGGTGGAAACATCTAGTACTAACAAAAAACAAAACCAAACAGTGCAGACTTCTTTCGATGATGTTCGGTCCCGTCATCCTCTTACAGCTTCTGGAACAATCGCCGGTATCAACGGAGAGCCTGACGAACGACAGGAAAAGGAAGAATTCCTTAATGCCCGCGCTGCACAGAAAGACTCATGGCGACTGCCATATGAAAGAATTCCGGGCGCAAGATGTGAACTGAAAACAGGTTCAGTAATAACAGGCATCATGATCTCCGGCATTAATTCAGATCTCCCCGGTCAGATAATCGGGCAGGTGAGCAAGAATATTTATGACACTGCAACTGGAACCTACATGCTTATCCCGCAAGGTTCCCGCATGGTCGGGGTCTATGATTCACGGGTCGCTGTAGGGCAATCTAGAGTGTTGGTTGCATGGAACCGCATAATCTTTCCAGACGGCTCTTCAATCACTCTTGGCGTAATGCCCGGTACGGATATCGGAGGTTACGCAGGCTATTCAGGAGATGTGGATAACCATTACCTGAAAACGTTCGGCTCTGCGGCCATCATGAGCCTCATCAGCGGCGGTACTGCTTATGCCATGGACTCTTTCAACAAAAGTTCATCTTCAAGCCAGACGCCAACTCTACAAGATGAACTAGGTTCAGCTGTTGCCAGCCAATTGGGCCAATCCACCCTGCAATTGCTCCAAATGAATGTGAAGCTGAAGCCGGCAATATCCACCGAACCGGGCAAGAGATTCAATATGGTTGTAACCAAAGATATCGTTTTTGCGCGCCCATATAAGCCGTACAGGAGCCAGTAATGAATGATCAATATGGACTAGGTGAAAGCATAAAGAAGAGCAAAATGAGATTGCTCTACCTACTATTTATGCTCGCAGTCACCCTTATCGCTATGAGCTATGCGACCCAGCATACAGCTGAACTTTACGGGTATCATAAAGCTCTTGGTAACACAGTCTATAAACAATTTTACTGGCCGTGGATGATTGTAATCTGGTTTCAGAAACTCGCTTCAAGCGAAAGTTTGAATCACATTATTGCGATCGCTCAGGTCATATTTATCGGGCCGCAAATTGTTGTTATTGGAATTTCTCAATTTTTCTTAAGGAAGCCGGAAGGAGTCAGCGACATTCACGGCACAGCTCACTGGGCAAGCAAAAAAGAAATTACAAAAGCCGGACTTCTCGAAGGTACAGGCGTTTATGTGGGTGGCTGGCAAAATAAGAACGTTCTTAACTATCTGCGCCATAACGGACCGGAACACATTATGGTCTTCGCCCCTACCCGCTCAGGTAAGGGTGTGGGCCTTGTTCTGCCGACTCTGCTCTCGTGGGATGAAAGTTCCATTGTTCTCGACATTAAAGGTGAGAACTGGGCTTTAACTTCCGGCTGGAGAAAATCTCAAGGGCACAAAGTACTTAAATTTGACCCTACCGATACTTCCGACAATTCAGCCAGATACAACCCGCTTTCCGAAGTAAGGTTGGACGGTCCGCAAGCTATTCCAGACGCTCAAAACATTGCAAATATGATTGTTGATCCAGACGGTAAAGGTCTTAAAGATTACTGGAACAAGGCGGCTTTCGGTTTTCTTGGCGGTGCGATTCTTCATTGCATGATTCTGCTTCGTGTCACATCCGGACAACACGCAACTTTAAATGATCTTTCCCTGATGCTTGCTGATGAAGACAAGGAGATGACGGAACTTTTTGATGAAATGCTTGGTGTCGAGCATCACATATTATTGGTCGAACTTTTCGGGCCGGAAATATCAGATTCAGCCACAGCTATCAAAAAATTCATTTCCGCTGCGGCAAGGGAAATGCTCAACAAATCAGGAGCGGAGCTTTCAGGAGTTGTATCTACTGCGGTGGCAAATATGGCTCTTTATAGAGATCCAGTTGTTGCCCGTTCCACTTCCGGTTGCGATTTTAAAATCACCGACCTAATGAATAATGACTCCCCTATTTCTCTTTATCTCGTAATCCGTCCATCAGATATTGACCGCTTACGGCCACTGATCAGACTAATTTTAAATATGGTTCTGCGCCGGCTTACTGAAAATATGGAATTTCAGAACGGCAGAGTGAAGGAATGCTATAAACATTGCCTTCTTCTCATGCTCGATGAGTTCACATCATTAGGTAAAATGGAAATATTTGAACGCGCCTTGGCATTCATGGCCGGCTACGGAATCAAAGCCTACATCATCGTTCAGGATCTCACACAACTCCAGTCAGCTTACGGTAAAGATGAATCCATTATGAGCAATTGTCATATCAGGATTGCATACGCACCCAACAAAATCGAAACCGCAAAAACGCTCTCTGACATGACGGGTAAAAGAACTGTCATTCAAAATAAAACCTCTCTTTCCGGAAACAGATCAGGCCATCTTGGTCGTGCCAGCGTCAGTGTTTCTGAGGTTTCACGTCCACTGCTTACTCCTGATGAATGCATGCGCCTCCCCGGTGCAGAAAAGAAAAACGGAAAGATTGTGCGCCCCGGTGACATGCTCATATTTCCGGCCGGATTCGCGCCCGTATACGGCAAGCAAATCCTATTTTTTCTTGATAGCGAATTCCTCAAAAGAGCCAAGATTCAGGCTCCAGAAAAATCAGACATTATCACTGAGACTAAAGCCTTACCCCCAGCCATTCATCACAATGAAGATGATGAGAATCTGCCTACTGTGGATGAACTTATAGAAGAGAATCAAGATTATGAGCAGTCCTGAAATTTTGAACATTCTACCTGTCCGCTTTCCCCGTGAAGCATGCAGAACATGCCCTGCATGCGCAGAATGGATGGTTCAGCACAGGACTAGAAAGACAGGCCGCGCCAATTGTCCTCTTTGTCATGGCGACGGCAGAGTTCCATATATGTACCTGCCTCCGGAAAGAGTTTCGGGACGTCAACTAACCATAGTTGAACAAGGCAATATCCCATTTTTAAAGCCAGTATTCGGCCAATGCAAACAACCGGGACAACATCGGGCCATGCAGACAGGAACACAAGTCCGCTGCCCTGGATGCGACGACCTTTGCAGAATGCCTGAAAATATTCAGGCCGGAGATTTGATTACTACTGACACGACAACGAAAAGGAGGAGCAATGGTTTTTATCCCCTCAAAACAGCTCTCTGATTTATCTGAAGCACCCCTAAAAATTTATCTGGCTTGTCCTTACACACATCCAGATCCAAAAGTACGGAAGAACCGCTATGAAGCTGTAAATATTGCAGCAGCAAGGCTTATTGTCGCTGGTCATATTGTTTATTCTCCGATCTCTCATTCACACGGAATAACGAATACAGGATTGCCCATGGACTGGACTTTCTGGAAACGCATTGATCAGGAATTTATCCGCTGGGCAGATCAGGTCTGGATTCTAAAGCTTGATGGCTGGAAAAAATCACACGGTATTGCGGCAGAAATTGAACTCGCTTTCACAGAGTTCAAAATGGTCAGATTTGTTTCTCCAGAACATTACAACGTATCCTCTTTCTAAGGAATCAGGTTCTGACATGAATTCAACGGCACGGGAACACTACCCACCAAATGGTCCTGATACCAATGGTGATCGACATCAGGAACAAGCTGATACCGATCACCTAATAAAGCTTATGCGCCGTGACATAGCCGCCTTTTATAATGCCCTCTCCGGAACAGGCAGAAGAATACTTGCGACCCTTATCCAATCTGCTCCGGCAATGGATGCGCCGTATTCTATTGTCATTTCCAGCCTTCAATATGCCGCGAAATGCAGTAAATTAAGCGTATTACGTTCTCTACCGAAAGGGGAGAATGCGGTGCTGTTTCACAGAGAAATAAGCAGCTCAGGACGTAGGCACGGAACCGTCGTTACCTTATATAAGGAACGCTGCGAGTACTTCATAAGCCTGTTCAAACATGAATACGGCCTGCTCGCTGATACCGATCATGATTGGTATCAAAAGAAGAATGTTACCAAAGGTGATCGGTATCAAACCAACATTGGTAACAAGTTTGACCAAATAGTAAAAAACCAATCTCTTTGTATAAACACTTCTGATAAAACAGATGCTCTTTTTAACCGTTTATCCGATCAGGGTAAGCGAGTGATTGGTATCATATGTTCACATTCTGTAGAAGCTAAGCAGGACGAAGTAAGCCTTGTAATTCAGGCAATTGCCCGAAAAGCAGCATGTAGCGAAGTCACTGCACGCAGGGTAATCAAACACGGCCATGATGCTGGTATATACTCTAAAAGAGTCCATGAGCGCGGCCCGCGCTTTGGTATCATTCTCCAATTAAATAATGAGCCTATTACCCGTATTCAGGATCTTCTAAAATCCTATCCACCACATTTTGATACCAATGCTGATCGGTATCAAACAGGTGTTACCAATCATGACCGCAATGATACCAATCTTGATACCAAAGGTGATCGGTATCATGTTACCAATGCCGATTCATCAGCAAAACAGCATGTTAGCCCTTACCAATCAGGAGCTGATGAGAATCAGGGACGCTCTTTTGATACCAATGCTGATCGGTATCAAAATCCACCCTTCTTAGATAGACAGATAAAAAGTCTATCTAGTTCAGAAGAATCTGAAGAGGAAAAATGGACGCGCCGGTTGTTATCAATCAGCCGCGATGACTTTCAAATCCTCTGGCCCAACCTGCACAGTGAAAGATTTGGTCCGGATCAGATCCGCCAAATTGTAGAGCACCGGCTTTCTTTTGGTGAAACAATCCTCGACATCGAAGAGTCCCTGCATGCAGCGCACTGGGAACTGGAAAATGGAACCTTCCCTGAAGCCCGTAAAGGAGTCTGCAACTATCTATTCGCAACTCTGAAATCAAAGGGAACATGGCGCAGACCTGTTGGATTTTTAACTCCGAATGAACAAGCTCTTGCGAATGCAAAGAAGGCCGACAAAACCCGCGCTGAGCTGAAAAACATTGAAACTCAGAAAATTGAAAAGGCTGAGCAGGATCTACAAAATCAAGATTTTGAAAGCTGGCTTAACTCGTTAGACAGTTCTGAGATCGAGTCCATTGACTCAAAGTGCCACCTTAATATCAACAGTGAAACGGCAAAACGCGGCTGGCGCAGGACTTACTGGACCAAGAATGTTCAGGGAGTCTCCGCATGAAAAAGATCATCCTGCTTGCCTTCTGCTGTCATCTAACAGCCATCATCTACGCAATCCACTTTGCGGGCTACCGCGTCAATTTCACCGACTCCATGCCCCATGGCATTTACCAGATTATTCCCGGCAAGCCAGCTAAGGGTGACCTAGTTACTTTCAGTCTCCGTGAAGACAATCCATATTTTAAAATTTCGCTTGATCGTAAATATCTCGGTCATTACGGCAAACGGCCACTATTGAAAACTCTTGCCGGAACAACAGGAGACAACGTTGAAGTTACGCTTGAAGGAATTAACATCAACGGATTGATTCTCTCTTCAAGCCTCCTGAAAAATCATGACAATCATGGCAGAAATCTTCCTTCCTTACTCACTTCAAATCTGATTCCTCAAGGCAAAGCCCTTGTCATGTCCACACACACCGAAGGCAGTTTTGACAGTAGATATTTCGGACTGGTTGACGCGAAAGAAATGCAAAGGGTCATTCCCATTTTAACCTTTAACTTGGAGGATAGGACTATCACTGAATCAAAAAATACCTGCCCAAAATGTGGAACGCATTTAACACAGTTATCACGATCTAATGGCTGTAAATCTATGTGGATATGCAGCAGTTACCCAGCCTGTCACTACTGGACATCAAACCCTGAAGAGTATTCTGCGAGCAGTATTGAAGGAAACCTAACAACTCAAAAAATTGAAGAAACAAAGCCAAAACAAAAGCTTTACCGCATTACAGACTCAAACGGACTTTGCTTAGAAGTCAGACCTACAGGATCAAAACTTTGGAGGTTCCGATACCGTTTCAACGGCAAAGAAAAAATGATCGGCCTAGGCTCATTTCCGGCAACTAGTTTAAACGACGCAAGGAATAAGCGAGATGAACATCGTAAAACCCTTGAAAAAGAAATTGATCCTTCAAGACAGAGACAAGAACAAAGAAGCTCTATCAAAGAGGCACAGGAGCAATCACATCTTGTTGGCAAGATCGATTCCTTAATACGACAACTCAGAAAATCAAAAAAAGCACTAACAATCACATCTTAACTCATGGAGTAAATTATGGATGAGAACAAAAAATACCTAACGGAACAAGCTAAACAAATCGACGTAGACGCAACCGAAAATCCCGGCGCGGCAATTGAAGTTGATCCTGACGTTGCTGAATACATGGGAGCATTTGAAGAAACCGCTCTTTCCGCTGAAGATGCTGAAGACGCATCTTTTGATCTGGCGGAAGAGCAAAGCGAGAACAGGTGATATTATGGCAAAAGCTAAAACACCATATCATCAGCGTTTTGCTGAAACTATGATTGCGGATCTGAAAAAAGGCACTGCCCCTTGGCAACGTCCGTGGAAAGCTGGTGAATATCAGCCGGCATTCAATCCTGTTTCTGGGACAGTTTACAGGGGAGTCAATCAGGTAATGCTCGGTAGGGAGGGACTTAACGATCCCAGATTCATGACCTACAAACAAGCTTCATCACAAGAATGGCAGGTAAAAAAAGGAGCTAAATCTGAAACAGTAGTATTCTGGCAATTGAATCGTCCAGAAGTGATCAAAGATGAACAAGGTAAGCCGGTGCGCGATGAAGATGGCAAAGTGACCATGCAAGAAGTTCCTCTTGCAAGACCTATTTTGCGCTATGCAAACGTATTCCATGCGAGCCAAATTGAAGGCATTCCAGAATGGAAAGGACGCGATATAAGTTGGAATCCTGACGAACGCGCTGAAACCATTCTGGATAACTCCGGAGCGGAAATTCATCACGACCAGCGGGACAGAGCTTTCTACAGGCCAGCGTCGGATGAAATCCACTTACCGCCCAGAGGAGCTTTTGAAAGTTCTGACAAATATTATGGAACTGCCCTGCATGAACTTGGACATTGGACTGGACATTCATCCCGCCTTGATCGTGAAGGTGGACCTTTCGGTTCAGAGCTTTATGCCCGCGAAGAGCTGCGAGCGGAAATAGCAAGCTGGATGATCAGTTCAGAGCTTGGTCTTAGCCATGACCCTGACCAGCACCTCAGCTACGTGGATAGTTGGATCAAAGCTCTTGAAAAAGATCCCTATGAAATTGTCCGGGCTTGCCAAGATGCCGACAAGATTAAAAACTATACTATCAGCCTTGAGCAGGGACGTAGCATGGAAGCAACGAAGACGCAGAAAAAGGAAATCGCTCCTGCAAAAAATCCAGCGCCAGAAAAGACCTATCTGACTGTGCCCTACTCCGAAAAAGGACAAGCTAAAAAACTAGGTGCACGATGGGATAAGTCTAAAAAGTTATGGTTTGCTGCAACCGGCACGGATCTAGATCCACTTTCAAATTGGATGCCTAAGAACAAGATCATTGCTCCGACAGGAAATCCTGAACAAGAGTTTGCAAAGGCTCTTCAGCATGCAGGACTTGATCTTCAAGGTCAGCTTCCAATCATGGACGGTACGCTGCAACGGGTTCCTGTCATTGATGGAAAACTCAATTCCAGAGATGGAGCCTACACAGGACATCTTGACGACCACCCTGCTGGATTCATTCAGAATCATAAAACAGGGCTCAAGATGAACTGGAAAGCTGAAGGCCATAAGCTGACGGAAGAACAGAAAGCTGAGTTAAAAATAGTATCGATCCAGAAAAAACAGGAACGAGAAAAGGACCTAAAAGAGCAACGGGAAAAAGCTTCCAAACGTTCATATGCCAAGTGGAAAAACGCAAAAGACTGGGCCAATGATAAACAGCCATATCTGGCAAAGAAAGGAGTCTACGGCTACGGAGTCAAAGTGAGTGAGCGCGGGAATTTGATTATTCCCGGCAAAGATGTGAATGGCCATATTCATACTCTCCAGACAGTCACCGAAGACGCTAAACTCTTCGAAAAGGGAGGACTTAAAACAGGTACGTTCCACACCATTGATCCCGACAGAAAGATAGATCAAGGCGGCCCTATTCTAATTGCGGAAGGATATGCAACGGCGGCGAGTATTCACATGGCCACAGGAGAACCGACGATTGTAGCATTTGATGCATCTAATCTTGAGCCGGTAGCAAAGGCTCTGCACAAGAAGTACCCCGACAGCCCAATCGCGGTCCTTGGGGACAACGATCATCATCTTAAAAATAATGTGGGCGTGGAAAAGGCTGAGGCTGCGGCAAAGGCCGTTGGGGGAATGTCCATAGTTCCCAAATTTGCTGCGAAGAATCTAGAACAGGGACTTAGTGATTTTAATGACCTGCACCAAAAAAGCGGACTTGAAGAAGTTAAAAATCAGCTTGCCGGATTTATAAAGGTGGTTAAAAAACCTATAATCAAGAAAGCCGAAGGGAGAGCTATGGCAATGTAAGGAATGACGGTCTCTGAGGGGGAACCGTCATAAATGCTTGAACACTCTTGGAGTTAACATATGCAGGAGATTAAGGGATTATCCATGTGTTTAGCTAACGTCTTATAGCCAGCAACTAAAAGCAAAAAAACACTCATTTGGATGTCATCCATGAAACTATCATCAGAATAAACCAAGCTAAGATTTAAAAAAACTCAAAATACTTAAAATTATTAGACATATACGAATTGTATACTCTTTGCTTTTGTCGCATACATTACGTCAAATCAAAGGAGATACTATATATGGAACTTAATTACGCTATAGAAATGTTCTTACAGCACTGTCAATTAGAACGAAACCTTTCTGAACTGACTTTAAAAGCATATGAAAAAGATCTAGATCAATTTAAAAGTAAAATAACTACACCTAATATCTGCGTAGAAGATATATATAAAGAATTTCTTCGCGAATATATTAAATACCTATCATCGAAATATAAGCCTAGAAGTATTAAGAGAAAGATCGCTACACTTAAATCCTTTTTTACTTTCCTTGAACGTGAAGATATTATTAATACAACTCCATTTAGAAAAATACATTTGAAATTGAATAGATCAAAAGAATTGCCTAAAATAATACGTAAATCATCTCTAAATAGAATCATTAAATATGCTTATTTAGAAAAAAACAAATTTTTCATAGAAAGTAGAGCATATAGAGAAGCAACACGTGACATAGCTGTAATAGAACTTTTATTCTCAACAGGAATAAGAGTATCTGAACTATGCAACATTACATTTAATGAAATAGATTTAAAAAACAAAGTGCTAAAGATACATGGAAAAGGAAAGAAAGAAAGAATAATACCACTTTGCGAAAAAAAATCATTAGCCATTTTAAAAGAGTATGCTCACCTTTATGATGAATACTTGCATCATTCTACATCGTTTTTCCTAAATAGAGACTGTCATCCCCTTTCTGACCAATCGGTCCGACGAATAATAAATAAGTATTCCGCCATTGCAGGAGTGTCTGAACATATTACTCCACATATGTTTAGACACACCATTGCTACAATGCTTCTTGAAAACGGTGTAGACATAAGAAATATACAAACATTATTGGGACATAGTTCACTTGCAGTCACAGAAATATACACTCATGTGAGCCTTTCTTCGCAGCGTAATATCCTTACTTTGAAGCACCCTAGGAAAAACATTTGCTGATGGCAACTTATCGATAACTAGAAATTATGGATTGCAAATCATGTTTCGATAGGGTTGGAGTTAGGCAGCGCCTTCAACGCTTTTTAACGGAAGATTCAAAGACCCCTATTTTTGCTTATGGGGACTCTGGAGTCGGAAAATCAACAGTAATTAATATCGTTACACAGAAACAATATACTGCAAAGAATGTCGTTTCTTATTCTTTTCAGGAAGATCAAGAAGATTTGTTGAGTTTTTTTAAATCTACTCTTCACATCAAAAAGAAGGATAATTACGTTTATAGAACTCTATCAAATATAGCTTCAATCAAGAACATACAATTACAGCTGCCCTTTGTAGGATCTATCTCTTTTTCACCTACAACGGATTCTAATCAAAGCGACAATCACGGCAAAACAATTAAAAGAATGTCTCAACTGACATTCCTTAATAGGCATAAAGAGTTAGAAGTCTCTATCAGTAACAATATTAAGAATCTACATAGCAAGAAAGTTCAGTGTATCTGGATCTCTAATTTGGATATGGCAAGTGAATATGAGCTGTTCTTAGTTGGACTTATTGCTAAATACTGTGACGGTTTAATTACATGCATTTTGGAAGGTGCGTACTCACCTAGAAATGCTCGGGCTATTATTGAACATTATCAGTCAGTTTTTATGGGTATTGCTAAATTTAATGAACTTTTTGTTAAAAATTTTGATGAGCGAAACGGTGTTATGTTTTTTAAATACAAAGGCTTACAGGGTGGGTTTTATAGCTATGACCATGTTAAAATGCGTGGAAACCCAGCATGTATTCTTTACGATATAGGTTGTAAAATTGGAGAAAAATCATACAGCAAAGTGATCACAGAATTTATTGAAAAGGACTCCGGTAATGGAGAATCCTTAGCGCTATTAGCTCTAATATACGGAGCAGAGTCTTCATTTGAAAAAATAGTATGGCTTGCTGAAAAATTAAAGATAGCAGTTAATGTAGAATTGTTGCACTCATTTGAACTTATCGATTTTACTGAAAATGAGTGTTTCTTAAGGCATCCAAAACTGTGTAGATTCTTATTAGTGACTCAAAGAAGCGCTCTGAATAAAATCATAAAAAAAATGGCTGTCTTTAGCCATGACAGAAGTGATAAGTTAGCTGTGATTTCCTGTCTTAGCTATAGTCATTGTTTAAGTGAAATTGAATTTAAAACAATGCTTCAATTCGGAATAAACTATGCGATACGCAATATTGAAAAGCACCATTATGATCAAGCACGTGTTTTTGTAAAATCCATACAATCCATTTCAGACTCAATTCCAGCTGAATTCTTATCGCAAGTAAATGTGCTAATCAGCCAAATAGACTCACTCTATCAAGAAAATTCGATTTGCCCTATTATTTCTGAACATAGCCTAAATGGAGTGGTGACAACTATTATTTCCGCTCAGTCCTGTATGAAAGCTCTAGAGTATGATGATTGCTTAGCCCTGACTAATACGGCCGGTGCTATGTTGAAAAATTTAGATATTGATCTAAAGACAGAAAATTGGCTTGAGTTTTGTCGTAACCATATCAATGCCGCTGTGTATATCTCCATGGGTAAATTTCATAATGCCGAAAACTGTATCAGTATATTGGAAAATCTTGCGCCTCAAATATCACATGAAGCGAATGCAATGTGGCTGCTACTTAAGTCCTTTATATCATTTCCGACATTTGCATATAGTGAAGAATTACATAAAATAGAAGGTGCAAATCCGTTTCTTAAAAACCGCCTTTTGCATAATGAATATACGGGAAAGTTATTTGAAAAAGCTAATAATGATGAATCATTTAGAATAATTTCTAAAATTATTTTTCCTGAAATATACAAAAGTGGTACTGTTGAGGTTACGTATACTTTAAATAGCTTAGCTATTTCAGTACTCTTTACGAAGGGACCATTGCATGCAATTGAGGTGTTTTATGATCTACTTGATATTTGTATTTATGAATATGACTACTTTTCTGCTTATCTAAATCTTTCGATTTGCTTCGCATTAACCGGTGATATTGTTAGTGCATTGGTACATATCAAAAAAGCCAATTCAATAATAAGCAAAGGTAAGCTTGTTGACCCTGTCTTTGTCTATAAGCTTGACTACAATTGGGCCATATTAAATGCAATTGATGGCGACTGGAGACCGATACTTATGCTTCAAAAAGAGCGGCAACGTTTTTTTAACGAAACAGAAGCCCATCGGCATAATGTTATTCTGCATAAATTTGAACAACTGAGTGAAGCTATTAATAATAAACAAGTTCTATTAGATATAGACACAGAACTTGGGATCGAAGTTGCTACAATATTTTGGCCTCAGACTCTTTGGTATTGGGATTTTTCATTTCCAATTATTAATGAAGAAATATTACGGCAAATTAAGGATGATTAGGTTTATCCCCACCTCGAAACTGGGAATTGACGATGATAAGAATGTATAAGAGCATTATAAAAACATTCACCTACATTTTGAAAGCCTAATTCTTTAGCTAAGTCTAAATATATATCGTTAACATAAGGGGAAGTATTGATTTCAAAAACACAGATGTCACCATGGTTGTCAACACATGCATCAAGCCCAAAATAGTCTTTTATCTTAAGTGAATAAAGTGATTTAGCACATATTTCTTTTATTGTTCTAGCTGAGAAATTGTTACTTTTATTAATTCCTTCATACTTAAAAATCCACTTTGTATAATTTTCGACACTATCCATAGGATAAATTTCATTTTCGCCTTTATTATTAATAAAGTTTACGGCGTTTATACCAAATTTATCTTCTTCGCTTGTTGCAACGTATGAAACTCGAACAACTTTCCCTTCTACATATTGTTGTATTATTGCTCGAGAGTTAAATTCTTTTTTTATTTCCACACTTCTTTCTAATGCATCCTCCCAACTGTATGCCAACGATTTATCATTAATCCCAATTTGGGAACCAAGTTGATTCGGTTTCACAAAAAAAGGACCATCAATCTTCATTTGATTATGACTTGATAAAACCTCATCACCATCGACATAACACGACCACGGCACATTAATTCCAGCGTGTAGCAATGACAGTGATGAAATATATTTATTGCTGCAAATTGATTGAACTGCCGTTGAAGATCCAAAATAAGGAATTCTGAGTGTCTTGGAAATACTAGGAATATATCCTCCCCGGTACCTTATTTGGCCATCTGAAATTGACCATATAATCAAAGGCTCATCTATGATTGAGCGAATCCTCTCTTGTAGCTCTTGTCCATCACTAATTCGTACTAACTGAACTTCAATGTTATCCTTTTCGCCCGCGATAGCGATTTCTTTGTAAAGTTCGTATATGTCCATGTCTCTTGGTAAAAAATATTGTAATTTTTTAAGCATATCAGGATTTGATTTTGAAATTGGGCCGTTAGAAATCCAACTTTGCCGAGTTTCAGTTACTAGCAAAATTCGTTTTAGATGAGCGTTCATAATTTCTAGTTATC